>JAVLBR010000187.1:0-3938 GCA_031581125.1 Schleiferiaceae bacterium
TTCGCCCGTTTGCGCTCAGTCTCTTTAAGCAAAATCTTCCGCAGGCGAATATGCTGGGGGGTTACCTCCACGTACTCGTCCTTGCCCACGTATTCCATGGCCTGCTCCAGGCTCATCTTCACGGGGGGCGCCAGCACCATCTTTTCATCGGCCCCGGCGGAGCGCATGTTGGAAAGTTTTTTGGTCTTGGTCACGTTTAGGGCCATATCGTCCGCCCGGTTGTTTTCGCCTATCACCTGGCCTTCGTACACTTCTTCATTGGGCGCTATGAAGAAGCGTCCGCGGTCCTGGAGTTTATTGAGGCTGTAGGCAATGGCGGAGCCGGTTTCCATGGCGATCAGGGCGCCGTTGCGCTTGGTGAAGATGTCGCCCTTCCAGGGTTCAAATCCCTGAAAACGGCTGGATACCACCGCTTCGCCGTCGGTGGCGGTAAGGATGATGTTGGTAAGCCCAATTGACAAGCGCATGACCTATCTTATATCCCCGTTTACCCGGGGGCTATGGGAGTCTATGAGGCGGCAAACGTCCGCCCAGGTGGTTTACCAGCGTTTGGTAAAGCCCAGACCAACCTGTAAAAAAGTACTTTGCTTTTCCACTACTTCATTGACGTTTATGGAGGTATTCAAAACCGTTGTCTTTAAACGTATTCCGTAGCCTGAGTTAAGTTCATAACCCAGTCCTCCCGCTACAAAGAAGCCGATACCGGAGGTAGTGATTTCCCTTTGCTGGTTGTTTTGCGCCAAATTGTTGGTGGAAAGGCGGTAATTGCGATCGGCAATGATCATTTGGTTTTTGCTTACCTCAACGAAGTTAAAATCTATTCCGCCTTGCGCCAGGGCGTAAAATTCGTTCTGCAGCGTAAAGATCTTAGCTAGTCCTAAATTGATATGGGAGCGCTCTTCTTCTCCTGTGATCAGGGCTCTTTCAATGTAGGGGACCGTGCTCTGTCCGCGGTTCACTCTTTGAACTTCTAAGGTGAAATTTCCTTCAGCTCGTAAGTTGGCTCTAATAAAATTGGCCGTGAGACTCCAGTTGGAGGGAAAGCGATAATCGAGCTCCAGCTCAAAGGAGAAAGCGTTATTGTAGCTCATATTATTGGCGGGTTCCCGCAGCTCAAAAGGGTAGCCGCCTAGTGAATTTTCTATCTGATCGCGGATGCGCCGGTTGTTGAGCAGGTTTTTAAGCCGATTGTTATCCTGCCCACTGTAATAAGCGGCAGTAGCATTATTAGGCATATAGTAGCCTGCATAAATGCCAAAATTAAGGGTAGTAATGCTATCTACCTTGTTTTGAGCTTGCGCAAATAAGGGTAACAGCAGCCAAGCGAAAAAGAGCCCGCTGGAGCTTCTTAAGGACTTGCTACGTAATCTCATGCAAGCTAAGGTAGGGTAAAAATTCCCGTTTTCAGGAACTCTTCTTTTCGCGCTTACGATCGTTTTCGTCTAGCAAAATCTTCCGCAGGCGAATGTGCTGGGGGGTTACCTCCACGTACTCGTCCTTGCCCACGTATTCCATGGCCTGCTCCAGGCTCATCTTCACGGGGGGCGCCAGCACCATCTTTTCATCGGCCCCGGCGGAGCGCATGTTGGAAAGTTTTTTGGTCTTGGTCACGTTTAGGGCCATATCGTCCGCCCGGTTGTTTTCGCCTATCACCTGGCCTTCGTACACTTCTTCATTGGGCGCTATGAAGAAGCGTCCGCGGTCCTGGAGTTTATTGAGGCTGTAGGCAATGGCGGAGCCGGTTTCCATGGCGATCAGGGCGCCGTTGCGCTTGGTGAAGATGTCGCCCTTCCAGGGTTCAAATCCCTGAAAACGGCTGGATACCACCGCTTCGCCTTCGGTGGCGGTAAGGATCAGGTTGGTAAGGCCCATAAGCGCCCGGGCGGCCAGGCGAAAGGTGAGGTAGCTGCGCTCGTGGCGGGTCTCGATGTTTTCGATATCCCCGCGCCGTTCGGTCACCAGCTCGATCACCTTTCCGGAGAAGTTTTCCGGCACGCTCACGTGCAGTTCTTCCACGGGTTCGTGGAGCTTTCCGTCCACTTCCTTGGTCACTACCTGCGGCTGGCCTAATTGCAGCTCGTAACCTTCGCGCCGCATGGTTTCTACCAGGATGGAAAGGTGCAGGATGCCCCGGCCGTACACGGTAAAGGCCTCGGGCGAGTCGGTTTCATCTACCCGGAGGGCCAGGTTTTTTTCGGTCTCTTTGTAGAGGCGGTCCCGCAGGTGCCGGGAGGTGACGTATTTTCCGTCTTTGCCAAAGAAAGGAGAGTTATTGATGGTAAAGCGCATGCTCATGGCGGGTTCGTCTACCGCTACGGGGGTAAGTCCTTCGGGGTTTTCGGCGTCGGCCAGGGTGTCGCCTATATCAAAGCCTTCGATGCCGGTGAGGGCTACCAGCTCGCCGGCGGGGATTAGCTCGTCGGTTTTTTCCTTGCCGAGGCCTTCGAAGCGAAAGGCTTCCTTTATGCGGCTGCGCTTGATGCTGCCGTCGCGCTTCACCACCGCTACGGGCATGCCGGATTTCAGCGCTCCGCGGTGAATGCGGCCAATGGCGATACGCCCGGTAAAAGAGGAATAATCCAGGGAGGTGATGCGCATTTGGAGGCTGCCTTCGTGGGCCACGGGGGCGGGCACTTCCTGGAGGATCACGTCCAGGAGATGGCTCATATCATTGGTGGGGTTCTGCCAGTCTGGCCCCATCCAGCCTTCCTTGGAAGAGCCGTATACCACGGGGTAGTCCAGCTGCTCATCGGAGGCCTCCAGGGTAAACATGAGGTCAAAAACCTTTTCGTTGATCTCTTCGGGGGCGCAGTTGGGCTTATCTACTTTATTGATCACCACGATCACGTGCAGGCCCAGGTCCAGGGCTTTTTGCAGCACGAAGCGCGTCTGGGGCATAGGTCCTTCGAAGGCGTCTACCAGCAGGAGCACCCCATCGGCCATATTGAGCACGCGCTCCACTTCCCCGCCAAAATCGGCGTGGCCGGGGGTGTCGATGATGTTGATCTTGGTATCACCGTAGCGAACGGCTACGTTTTTGCTGAGAATGGTGATGCCCCGCTCTTTCTCGAGGTCATTGGAATCCAGCAGGAGGTCGGCTACTTCCTGGTGGTCGGAAAACAGCTTTACTTGCTGTAAAATTTTGTCTACCAGGGTGGTTTTGCCATGATCTACGTGGGCGATGATGGCGATGTTGCGTAAGTTCATAAGCGCGGGGCGAACCCTAAAATTTAAGCCGGCAAAGCTACGGTTTATATTGCCCGTTTTGGTGTAACAAGACCAAGCTGCAGAGGGGCTTCGACTTCGCTCAGCCTGAACAACCGTTTTTATCCATCACTAAGGTTTAGGAAAGCTCCTCCGTTTTGCTGCCTTGAGCGGAGTCGAAAGGCCACATTGTCAAAGCCTTAAAGTAAAAAATTATTAAAATTTAAGCCGGCAAAGGTACGGTTTATATTGCCCGTTTTGGGTAACAAGACCAAGCTGCAGAGGGGCTTCGACTTCGCTCAGCCTGAACAATCGTTTTTATCCATCACTAAGGTTTAGGAAAGCTCCTCCGGTTTGGTGCCTTGAGCGGAGTATAAGGGCCACATTGTCAACATTATAAATGTCAAAATATGACCTAAATTATAGATTCGTCCGTAAAGTTGAACAGCTCTTGGACGATTAAAGACAAAAAGAAAAGAAGCGCTCCCCAGTACCTAAGGGGGCGGTGGTAATACTGTTTTGGGCTGCAGCAAAAAAGCACCAAGCGTATTCAGGGGGACCATCTAGGTAGGTTACGATAGCTCATTAGCACCACAAAATCACTTCTATCGAAAAAGAAGTAACATGCATAATATCAGGGTAATATGGATTATGTTGTGAGAGCATAAAAGCTACGTAGAAACACATTTGGCCGGGAGGCCTAAAAGAAAAAAGCCCGGCAGCGCTGGGCTACC
>JAVLBR010000188.1:0-3918 GCA_031581125.1 Schleiferiaceae bacterium
GGTAATATTCCTGGCCTTCAAAATCGGTGGCCAGGCAATTTTTGCCACTGGCTTGGATACGGGCCAGTTGGCCACAGGGAAGCGTCCGGAGGCGGGCCCCCTGGTGCACCAAAAGACGTTTTAAATAGGCACTCGCGGCTATGGATTGGCGGAGTTGGTTTAATTCCGAAGCTCCGCTTTTCATGGCTTGTTGCTCCCTTTTTTGCAGGGCCCGCTCCAGTTGGTCTTTGGCAATGGGTTTGAGCAAATAATCCAAGCTATGATGCTTAAAGGCCCGTAAGGCGTAGCGGTCGTATGCGGTGGTGAAAATAAGGGGCGTGGACAGTTGCAGCGGTTCCAAAAAATCAAAGGCATAACCATCGCTCAGGTGAATATCCACGAAAAGCAAGTCAGCTGCGGAAGGTTTTTCCTTTAAGGTACGGTAAGCCTCTTCTGCGGAGGCCAACTGGCCCAGGCAGGGCCATTGGGGCCGCAGCTCCGCCATCATGTCCTGCAGTTTTTCGGCCGCCAGGGCCTCATCCTCAATGATATAATACTTCATGCCGGGTTCTTTATAAGCGGGAGTGCCGCTGTGAAACAGCCCTCTTGCTGCCCGTAGTGGGGTTCAGGGGCCTTGAGTAGCTGGTAACGGGCTTTTAGATTGCGCCAGCCCGTACCGGTGGAGTCCCTTGCCTCGCCCAGCGGGGGCCGCGGCTGGTAGTTGTTGCGCAGGTAGAGCCAGCCGTCTGTGATCCACAGCTCCAGGTACAAGGGCTGGTGAGCGCTCATCTTGTTGTGCTTAATGGCGTTATTGAGCAGTTCTTGCAGGCTCAGCGGGGGGATAAGGCCCTCAGGGCAAGGGAAGGGCAAATGATTTTGCCACTGGAGGAGCTCGCCAAAGCGGATGCGCTGCAAGGCCAGGTAACTGTCCACAAAGCGCATTTCTTCGGCCAGGGGGATCAGTTTTTCTTCCTGGTTTTCCAGCACTTGCCGGTACACCTGGGCAAAGTGATCCAGGTAGGTTTCCGCCCGTGCGGCATCTTTCCGGATCAGCGAAGAGAGTACGTTTAAGCTGTTAAACATAAAGTGCGGGTCCAGCTGGGCGCGCAAAAGGGCATATTGGCTTTGAAGATGTTCCGCCCGCAAGCGTTCTGCTTGCACCAGGCTTTTGCGCCATTTTTTAAAGAAACTAATCCCCTCAAATACCGCTACCACGATGAGGGTAATGCTGACCCCAAAGAGGACCTGATCAAAAATGCTCCGCGGCTGCAGACTTTCGCCAAAAGGGGCTTCGTACAGGTCTAGCTGAAGGCTGCCGAAGATGATGACCAACTGAACCCCCACCGCATAGCCCAGGATCACCGGTAGCTCTACCGCCAGCCTTTTCCAGGCCTGGCCTTCCCAGGGAAGGTGATGATTGAGCCCCACCGTAAGGGAAAAGCAGCCGTAAAACAGGCTGGCGGTAAAGAGCAGGGAGTAGGCCACCGAGCCCAGCCAGTAAGGCCAGGGGTGCAGCGGGGTAGCGGCGTCCAGCAAATTGCGGACCCAAAAGATCAGCACGGGGACCGCGGCAATGAGCAGAACCAGGCCCAGGTTTTGTTGGGTGAAAACCCTTTTGGCCAACTTTTCTTTTAGCGCTTCCATTTAGACAAACTTAGCTGTTACGGAGGAAGGAGCGCCCTATTTTAAAAAGTAATCCGGTACAAAAACATAGGGTAAAAGCCCAGTTGCTTGATCGTAGAGACCGTGCCCGTCTCCGCATTAAAGCGCTGGCCGAAGGGATTGCCCCGGTCGCTCAGGTTCTGGATATCCAGCGCCCACTCCTGGGTTACCCGGGCGCCCGCGATCTTGTAGCCCAGCCGTAGATCGGCCCGGAAGTAGTCCTTAAAGCGCTTGCTGTAAGCCGCTTCCTGGTCATACACGGTGCTTTGGGCGCGGCGGGAAGCAAGCGGGTCTATCGGCGTATAGGGTTGGCCACCGGCATAGCTTAGCTTGCCATCTACCGTGAGGATGTGGCGGCTGGGTTTAGCCCCTTTCTTTTCCAGCAAGACCCATTCCTTGCCGCCTACCCAGTTGGCCACCACCTGGCTATTAAAGGCGGTATGGCGCCACTGGCCATCGCTACCGCGGTAGCGGGAGTCAAACAGGGATAAGGTGGTAAGCATGTAAAAGCCCTGGTCCATAAATTTTTCCAGGGTCAGGTCCAGGCCGTAGTTCCGGCCCCGGCCCCGGTTTACCACCGAATCTGGGTAAGCAAAGTCAAAGGAGCCCCGGTTGAGCCCCGAGTAGGTACTGGGCCGCGGTTCCACCAGCGCATCGTAGAGGTCCTGGTAATAAGCCTCCACCCGCAGGTGCCAGCTTTGGGGCAGTTCTTGCCGGTAGCCCAGCACAGCATGTTGGCTTTTCACCGTTTCCGTTTGCAAGTTGGGCCGCCTTATCTGGCCACCGGGCAGGCGTTCCTGCCGGTACCGCTGGGCCACGGCGGGGGTTTGGCTGTGCAGGCCGTACCCCGCGTTGAGCGAACGCCGGGGGCCCAGGTGGTAGGTGAGGCCCAGGCGGGGTTCCACTCGTTGGTCATATTCGGTAAAAAGGCTGTGCAGCCCCAAGTTGAGCTCCAGGGTTTCATCCAGGTGGTACTGCCAGTTCAGGTAAGGCCGGAGCCGCCATTCCGCCCCTTCTTCATCGGTAATGATGCGGAAGCGGTCCCAGCCGGGGTAAATGATGCTATCGTTCAGGCTTATGCCCGCGCGTACAGCATGTACCCCGCCGCGCAGCACCTGCCGGTCGTTCACCTTATGGTTTACCAGGGCGTGCAGGCGCAGGTGGTGGCGTTGGTAGGCTTGGCGGTACTGGGGCGTCAGCTCCTCCGAGGGGGGCGCTATGGTGTCTATGGTGGCCCGGTTTTCGGTGCCATCGGCAGAGAGCACCACTTTGCTGTAGGTTTTGGCATTAAAGAAATACTGGTGGGACAGCCCCAGCACGCCCCTTTTCACGCGGTTGCGCAGGTCCTCATCGTCGCTGTAAAAACCCCCGCTCTGCCCGGCTTGGTTTTCGCTGTCCAAAAAATCAATAGCGCTAATACCGCCCAGGCCAAATACTTCCCACAAGCCGGCCTGTTCCGTGGGCAGGTGAAGCTTAAAGTTAAGGTCCTGGTAGCGCGGCACGGCGGTACCGGTGCCAAAGTTGATTCCCAGCTGCTGCAGCACTTCCAGGGTAGAGTAGCGGTAATTGACCAGGTAACTAGCCTTTTGCTCCCGGTGGAGTGGGCCCTCGGCGCCGGCTTCAAAGCCATTGAAGCCCACCTGGCCCAGAAACTCGTGTTCCTGGGGGTTGCCCCGGCGCATTTCCAGATCAAAGACCCCCGCCAGGCCATTCCCATAATCGGCCGGGAAGGCGCTGGTTAGAAAGTCGCTGTTGGCCAAAACGTTGTTGTTCAGCATGCTTACCGGCCCGCCGGTGGCGCCAAAGCCGCCGAAGTGGTTCGGATTGGGAATGGGCACATCCTCCAGGCGCCAGATGAGGCCATTGGGAGAATTCCCACGGATCACAATGTCGTTGGTGGCATCATTGCTGCGCTGTACGCCGGCAAAATTGCTGGCCATGCGGGCCACATCCTGGTTGGCCCCCGCAAAGCGCTGGCTTTCCTCTATGCTAAAGGTGCGGCCCGATACGGTGACCCGTTCGTTTTTGGTTTGGCTTTTCTGGTTGGCCACCACTTCTACCGTAGCCAGCTCTTCCGGGGCTTCCCGGAGCTGGGCATTCAGGACCTTGTCCTTGCTGGCCACCAATTCCTGCTGCGGGATGCGCAGCGCCTGGTAGCCCAGGTGGGAGAAGTAAAAGTTACGCCGGCCCACGGGCACCTCGGTGAGTTCATAATGACCGCGGGGCCCCGTCACCGTCCCGTACTTTTCCCCGTTCACCCGGGTGTACACGTTGACG
>JAVLBR010000189.1:0-3882 GCA_031581125.1 Schleiferiaceae bacterium
AAAATATTATGGTTTTTTTGGATTGAAATCCGAAAATATTATAATATTTTTGGATTTTAAAATACCAAAATGATTTCTCGTTATCCCATGTCTTACGCCCGAGAGCGGCTCTTCGAGGGTAAGGCGCTGGTAATTTACGGCGCCCGGCAAGTAGGGAAGACTACCTTCGTGCGGCATTTGTTGCAAGAAGTGGGACTTTCTTACCAAGCCTTCAACGCCGATAATGCCGACGTACGAAGCCTCTTGGGGGCGCCCAATGTGGAAATGCTGCGCCAACTGGTAGGAGACCGTAAAATTATATTTATAGACGAGGTACAGCGCATTGAAAATAGCGGCCTGTTGCTAAAGTTGCTGGTAGATGAAATGCCGGAGGTACAGGTTATCGCTACGGGCTCTTCCTCCTTCCAACTGGCGGGCGCGGTCAATGAACCGCTTACCGGCCGGAAATACGAGCAATTGCTTTTTCCCCTCTCTTTCCTCGAGTTGTTGCGACATACAGATCTGCTTACGGAACGGCGGCTACTTCCTTCGCGGCTGGTATATGGCTGCTATCCGGAAATCGTTACCCGTCCGGAAAGAGCTAGTGAATTGCTCCAAACCCTATCTCAGAGCTATCTATATAAAGATTTACTAAGTCTGGAGGGCATGAAGAAGCCCCGACTCCTGGAAAAAATCGTTAAAGCCCTGGCGCTGCAAATAGGAAGTGAGGTAAGTTTTAATGAATTAGGACGCTTGGTAGGTGCTGATTCCAAGACGGTAGAAAAATACATCCAGCTCCTGGAAGAGGCTTTCGTGATCTTTTCTCTGGAAGGGTTTAGCCGGAATGTGAGAACTGAGATACGCAAGCGCAAAAAGATCTATTTTTACGACAATGGCATCCGAAACGCAGTTATTGGCAACCTCAATCCGCTTGCAAAACGGGATGACCAGGGGAAACTCTGGGAAAATTACTTAATGAGTGAGCGCAGGAAGATGCTTAAGCTCTCTCATCAAGTTGCGAAAGCCTATTTCTGGCGTACTACTCAGCAGCAGGAGGTCGATTATGTGGAGGAAGTGGCTGGCAACCTAAAGGCGGTAGAATTTAAATGGAACCCCCAGAAGCGCGCTTCCATTTCCAAAACTTTTATTCGGGCCTATCCTGAGGCGAAACCCCAAATCGTACACCCCGAAAATTACCATTCCTTCTTGCAGGAAGTGTAAGGCCATAATCCATATGATGGGCCAAAAGCCCTGCGCTGGTACCCGTATTTTATCAGCGGATAAGCACCAACCGGCCGTGCCTTTCCTCCTCCCGGAAATGCTCGCCGCTGCCGCCTTTAAATACCAGCCGGTAGAGGTACACGCCTTCCGGAGCGGGCTGCCCTTGGTGACGGCCGTCCCAAAAAGGATCCGCTTCCGTTTGCCGGTAAATGACCTGTCCCCAGCGGTTAAGAATCTGGAGCTGGAAAGTTACCGAGTCGCAGTGGTACTTAATGGCAAAGCGATCGTTCATACCGTCCCCATTGGGCGAGAAGGCATCCGGCACAAAGAAGCGGCAACCGCAGGGTTCCACCGCTACCCGGGCGCCCGCTATAATCGTATCGCAGATCGTGCCTATGCGCACCTGGTAGGTACCCGTGCTATCTATCCAGCGGCTAGGACTGGTATCGCCGTTTTCCCAGCGGTAACTTACCGGCCCCGGCTGGGCCACGCTCAGCAGAACGCTATCGTTTTGGCAGAGGTTGGTGTCCCGCAGCGGACGGGCTTCCGGCAAGGCATGGTAGTGCACCCACAGACTATCGCTTACCGTACCGCAGGAAGTACTCACTTCCAGGCGGTAATAACCGCTATCGCGTACGGTAAGCGTAGAATCGGTACTGCCGGTATTCCACTGGTACTGGGCGGGCATGCCCTGGCGCGCGTCCAGGCGCAAGGTATCGCCCGGACACAAGGTGGTATCGCCCGGCAGATCGAGCTCCGGCCGGGCTTTTACCACTACCGTATCGCCCAGGGTACGCCATTTGCGACCCTGCCACCAGAGTTCTACGGAAACGGGGTATTTTCCCGCTTCGGTGTAGGGGATCACCGGATGAGTGGCCGTATCGTGATTGGCAGCCCCCAGGGAGGGATCGCCGAAGCTCCACCAGAGGCTGTCGGTACTGGCGGCGTAGTTAAAGCGCAGGCGAACATTGCCCGGACAAAAACTAAGCTGTTCAAAAGGCCCCATGGGCAGTACACCCGGCATGCGGTTGGGAAAAAAGCTTAACATTTTTCCGGGGGGATAGTTGCGGAACTGGGTATTGATGCCGATGCCGGTGGGATCGGCCGTATCGGGGTCGGTAATGCGGCCCAATCGATTAGCTCGATTAGGCCAGAATTGAGCAGTTAACAAATAAATATTACCATCAGGGGCAGATTGAAGATCAATAATTTGGGATTTTCCCACAGCACGCTCAAAATTAGTAGGAAGGGGAATAATGTAAGCCGAGTTCATGAAAGCGGTAGAGTCAGGGGCGAGCAGGTCATAACGCACCAGCTTAGGCTTGGCGCTTACATAATTGTAGGGACTGGCCATATAGGCATAAAAGTAGCGCCCCGAGGGGCTTATTTCCCCGTGCACGGGATACCATATATGATCCAGCGTAAAGCCAGGCACTACCAAGGGCCATTTTTTATTACCCTGAATGAACTGTCCCGCGCCGCTTACCACGTAGTTTCTCAGGTAGGAGCGGCTCTGCCGTACTTGCCCCAAATCTGCTATGTCCAGATCCACCCAGTAATGGTAGGCCGGATTTAAAAAGGAGGGGTAAGATCGATCACAAAATTCCCGCAGTTTGTCTACTGAAAGGTTATGATTGATCCGGCCGGGGTTCAGGGAGTCCAAGGAAACGATGTCCGCATAATGGCCGGGCCCCCGATCGCCGGCTATAAAAGTATCTATGTGTGTGTAAAGTAGCATAAATGGCTTTTGGCTGCCGGGGTCAATGAAAGCGCGGGCATTGTAAAGCCATTTATAGCTATCTAACCCTTGAACATTTGTTGGGTACTGGAGATATCTACTTACTTTCCACTGGCCATTAATATATTTAATTTTATTCACCTTTATTGTAACGTCTACAATTGAATAATTCCTTTTATCTGGTAAGCCTTTTAAGTAAATATGCCAAAACCACTGGTCATGGCCTGAGGGAAGAAACCAAGAATATTCTCTTTCATAGCTTTTCCTGTCGTATCCGTTTAAGTTAGATTCATAATAATAATTGTTGTCCCGCCAGATCAAATTATGATCTCCATCGTAATAAGCGCCATTAAAAAAATAAATATCCACCTGGCCAGTAGAGTCAGCATGTATATTGCTATAATTTGCATCTAAGTTAGTACCGTTAGGATATACATAGTTGGCCAGCCAGGGCACGGTAAAAAAGCGAGGTTGCTGTCCTCCCCCGCTAAAATCGATGGCTTGCCCCTGGCCAAAAACCCACTGCTGGGGTGGGCGCTGCGCCCACCCCAGAAGGGATATCAGTATGCTTAGCAGCAAAAGCCAGTTTTTCATTGAAGAAGGCTTTTTTGGCTGACCGTAGACCAGCCTTTTTAAAAATGTATTAAAGTCTTTATGTCTTTTTTTTTGGGGGGGGGTAAAACATTCATAATGAATGATTTAAATTAACTTCTAACAAATGTAATCATTTTTATATTAAAAGCAGAGGCAACCTTCGTTCGGGGCATGACTTTTAAATAACGTGGCGATCGCTGCGCCAGCGCCGCGCCCGCCGCGTTAGCTCTTATGAGTCTCACAAAGGGAGCGCCAGCGACCCACTCGCTACGCTCGTATTTTTAGAGCACAGAGTGCACAGAGAATAGGCACAGAGTGCACAGAGACTCCTAGAGGGGCTCAGTGGGCTC
>JAVLBR010000190.1:0-3844 GCA_031581125.1 Schleiferiaceae bacterium
TCCCGGTAGCCCTTCAAAAGTGGAGCTTTCCGTCTTTTCGGCCCAATTCGAATACTTGGTCTTCCCGGGCCAAGAAGCTCTGGGGAAAAATGGTCCTGGCCTCCTCTTCCAGGGGCGCCAGGTCATCGTAACGAATGGAAAAATGCCCCAGTAGAAGCTTTTGGGCGCCTATGGTTTGGGCTACTTCCGCCGCTTGGCGGGCGGTACAGTGGGTAGTTTGCTGCGCCCGCTCGCGGTGGGTTTCGGTAAAAGTAGCTTCGTGGTAAAGCAGATCTACCGGGCCTATGCTTTCCTTTAGATAAGGCCCCAGGGGGGCGGTATCAGTACAGTATGCATAGCTCAGGGCCGGCGCCGGATCATCGGTTAGGCTTTCATTGGCATGCGTGGTGCCTGCTACATCGGTAAAGGCAGCGCCTTGCTTGATCTGGCGGATCTCTACCACCGGAATACCCAAGCGGTCAATGGCCTCTTTGCGCATTTTTCGGGGGCGGGGTTTTTCCTGGAAGTGGTAGCCCCAGCAAGGCATGCCGTGCTCCAGGGGAATGGCCTTTACCCACAGCGCCTCGTCTTCGTAGAGTACCGTGGGCGCTGTAGGCTGCGCTACATGATAAATAAGCGGAAAGCGCAGTCGCGAACCGGTGGAGTCCAGTAGCGATTGCACCGCCTGCTCCAGTTCGGGCGGGCCGTAGAGGTGCACTTCTTTCTGCCGGTCCAGCAGGTGCAAAGTGGCAAGCAGCGGCACCAAACCAAAGAAATGGTCGCCGTGCAGATGGCTTATGAAGATATGGTTGATACGCCCAAACCCAATCTTATGCTGGCGCAATTTGGTTTGCGTGCCTTCTCCACAGTCCAGGAGAAAATGACGGCCCGAAAGGGTCAAAAACTGAGAAGTAGGGCTACGGCGTGGCAGAGGCACCGCCGAACCAGAACCTAAGATGGTAAGTTGGAGATTGGTCAAACGCTGAGAGGGGTTTCCGCCGGGGCAGGTACTTCCTGCTTGGCGGCGAGGAGGTAAAGCACCGCCATACGCAGGGCTACTCCGTTTTCTACTTGATTAAGAATGATGGACTGGGGCCCGTCCGCTACATCGGAACTTATTTCCACGCCCCGGTTCATGGGGCCCGGATGCATGATCACCTGGTGGGGATGTCCGGCCCGCTCCAGGCGTTCGCGGGTAAGGCCAAACTGCTGGCTGTACTCCCGCACCCCCGGGAAATAACGCAGATGCTGCCGCTCGTGCTGCACCCGCAGCATATTGATCACATCACTATGTCCCAGGGTCGCATCGAGGTCATAGGAAACGCTTACGCCCAGGCTTTCGATGTATTTGGGTATAAGGGTGGTGGGGCCACATACTTCCACCTGCGCCCCTAATTTTTGCAGGCAAAGGATATTGCTCAAGGCCACCCGGGAATGCAGGATATCGCCCACGATGGCCACCCGCTTACCCTGCAAATCGCCCAGCTTTTCCCGCATGGAAAAGGCATCCAGCAAGGCTTGCGTGGGATGTTCATGGGCCCCGTCTCCGGCATTGATGATCACACTGTTTACCGCTCGGGATAAAAAGTGAGCCGCCCCCGGATGAGGATGGCGCATCACCACCATATCCACCTTCATGCTGAGAATATTGTTGACCGTATCTACCAGGGTTTCCCCTTTAGATACGGACGAAGAGCTGGCGGAAAAATTAACGACGTCTGCGCTGAGGCGTTTTTCGGCCAGTTCAAAAGACAGGCGGGTGCGGGTGCTATTTTCGAAAAAAAGGTTGGCTACCGTGATATCGCGGAGCGAGGGTACTTTTTTGATGGGACGGTTGATGACCTGCTTAAACTGAGCCGCGGTTTCGAAAATCAGCTCCAGGTCGTCCCGGTTGAGATATTTAATCCCCAAAAGATGCGCTACACTAAGCTCCGCCATGAGTAGATTTTAAGAGATAAACACCATTGCACTGCGGAGGCGCTCCCTCCCATTCTACCGCTACCCGGTCGCCAGCCAGGCTATCTACCTGCTGCCCGAGGTAATCCGGCTGGATAGGCAATTCGCGGCTAAAGCGCCGGTCTATGAGCACCAGCAGTTCGATCTCGGCCGGGCGGCCAAAGCTCTGCACGGCGTCCATGGCCGAACGTACGGAGCGTCCCGTAAAGAGCACATCATCCACAAAGACCACTTTTTTGCCTTCCAGGGGTACTTCAATTTTGGTTTTGCTGGGCTCTAGCGGGGCCTCCCGGCGCCGAAAATCGTCCCGGAAAAAGGTAATGTCCAGTACGCCGCTGGCCACCCCGGGATGGCCCATGGTTTCCAGCAGGGCCAGTAGGCGCTGGAGCACTATGCTGCCCCGGGGCTGAAGGCCTATGAGCACGGTATCGGAAAAATCGCCGTGGTTTTCGATCAACTGGCAAGTCAATCGATGCAGGGTTATTTCCATGCTGCGGGCCGTAAGTAAGGCGCGAGATTTCATATGGGCTTTTTTCCGGGCGGTTCAAAGGTAAACAAAGCGGGGGGCTCAATGGCCCGCTGGCGCAGCGAGGATTTCGGTAAGATTGCGCAGGCGGGCGGCAAAATCGAGCTGATCGGGGTCATAAGTGGTGCCCAGGCGCACCACCACGGCCTGCTGGGCGGGCAAGATGAATACGCGCTGGCCGTGATAGCCGTCAAAGAAAAAGACCTCTTCGGGCAGGCCTTCCAGTTGCTTGCCGCGATTAAGCCAGATCTGCCCCCCGTAATCGCCATCGCTCTGGGGGGCCGGCTGGCGCATAGCCTGGTACCAGGAGCGCGGCAAAAGGGTATCGCCCTGCCAATGGCCTTCCTGAAGCATAAGCTGGCCCAATTTTCCCCACTCGCGGGCGGTGGCATAGGCATAGCTGCTGCCCACCCAAAAGCCCGCGGCATCGGGTTCTATATAAAGCTGAGGTAAGGATAGTTTTCGCCGCAGGGTATCCAGTAGGGCCCGGTGGCGCCCCGCACCCCGCCGGGCCAGCAGGTAAGCCAGCAAATTGGTGGTGCCACTGCTGTACTCCCAGTGCGTGCCGGGATCATATTCGGCCGGTTGGCGGGCGGTAAAAACCCCCATGGAGTCCCGGGCATAGAGCATGAGCGTAGCGGTAGAAATATTGGAATAATCTTCCGTCCAGCGGAGGCCGCTGTTCATGTAGAGGAGGTCTGCCAGCCGTATACGGGCCCGCTTATCCTCTTCCCAGCGGGGCAAAAGATGATCCTCCTCAAGCGCCCACCACTCGCGCCGGGCGGCCATTCCGCCCAGGATGGCCGTGACGGATTTGCTCATGCTCCAGCCCAGCAGCGGTGTATGCGGCCCGGCACCCTGGGCGTATTGCTCGGCCAGAATATCCCCGTCTTGCATCACCAGCAGGGCCCGCGTATAGCGTTTGCCCGCCGGCAGATCTTCGGCAAAACCAGCTTCCATCCAGGCTTGCAGCTCCTCGCTGGGAGCCTTTTGAATAGAGCCGTTTTGCTGCGGTCGGGGCAGGATACTTTTGGCCGGCAGGCCGGAAGCCCGCGCCGTGCCTTCCGGAAGCAGGGTGCAGCCATAGCCGGGCCGGTACTGGGCTTTTCTAGGCCGTAGGCCAAATGTGGTAGCGACCACCTGCTGAGCGCTGCGGTTTACCTCATAATCCGCCAGGGAAATAGGGAAATACCCCAGGTCTTGCTGCCGGATCAGGGAATCGGGCAGTTGGCTTACGAAAGTGCAGGAGCAGGCGATTTTGGCCGTGTAGCCATTGATAATATTGAGCCGCGGGAAGAGGTAAAAACGATAGCCGCCCCAGAGAAGGGCGAGCAAAACCATCAACACCAGGAGGCGACGGCGGAGCTTTTGCGCTTTCATAGT
>JAVLBR010000191.1:0-3799 GCA_031581125.1 Schleiferiaceae bacterium
ACTCCGCTTTTATCGTCCTCTCGCGCCTCGTTCTTGGATTTTCTAGACGAGACACCAGTCTCTGTGGACAAACACTATTTTAGCACGGGGCGTAGTAGACGCTACTCGTCTCGAAAAAAGTCCCCGCCTATGGAATCCTTATCCCCTTCGCCGGAAGCACATTTGGCGGAAGCCTACCCTACCCAAAAAGCCTACTACGCGGCCGGCCATACCCAACCCCTCGCCGCGCGAAAAACTTCCCTGCAAAAGCTCCTTTCCCTGCTGGAAAAGGAAGAAACGGCGCTGCTGGAAGCCCTGGCGGCAGACCTCGGCAAACCGCCCTTCGAGGGCTATGCCTCGGAGGTGGGCTTTGTGAAAGCGGAGCTGCGCCTGACCCTCCGCAAGCTCAAGCGCTGGGCAAGGCCCCGGCGGGTAAAAAGCCCGCTTTTTACCTGGCCCAGCCGCAGCCATATCCGGCCCGAACCCAAAGGAGTGACCCTCCTTATAGCGCCCTGGAACTACCCGCTGCAGCTTCTGCTGGCCCCCGCCGTAGCCGCCCTGGCGGCGGGCAATACGGCGGTGCTTAAGCCCTCCGAGTTTACCCCCCATACCGCCCGGCTGGTGGAAAAACTAGTGGCCGCAAATTTCCCGCCCGGCCTGCTCACCGTGGTGCAGGGTCCCGGCCACGAGGTGGTGCCCCGCCTGATGAAGGCCCACCGCTTTGACCACGTTTTCTTTACCGGCAGTACCGCCGTAGGCCGGTCCATAGCGGAACTGGCCGCACCCCAGCTGGTGCCTACTACCCTGGAGCTGGGGGGCAAAAGCCCCGCCGTGCTCCACGAAAGCGCCCGGCTTAAAGTTGCGGTGCGCCGCATCGCCTTCGGCAAATGGCTCAACGCGGGGCAAACCTGCGTGGCCCCGGATTATCTGCTGGTACCGCGGGCGCAAATGGAGCTTATAACCGCCACTTTTGAAGCCGTCCTGGCCGACTTTTTCCCGCAAGGGGCCCTGCAAAGTCCCGATTACGGAAAGCTGATCCACGATAAACACTTTGCCCGGCAAAAGGCCTATCTAAACGACGGCCAGGTGCTGCTGGGCGGGAGCTGCGACGAGGCGCGCCGCCAAATAGCGCCCACCCTCCTGGGCGCGGTAGCGCCAGATGCCGCGGTGATGCAGGAGGAAATTTTTGGGCCCATCTTGCCGGTTATTCCCTACGATGATGAGGCGGAAGCGCTGGCTTTTATCCGCCGGTATGACCCGCCCCTGGCGCTGTACGTCTTTGCTGAAGACCGGGCCGTCCAGCGGCGCTTTACCGAGGAAGTGGCCTTTGGCGGAGGCGCCATCAATACCAGCGTGCTACACCTCAGCAGTCCCCACCTGCCCTTTGGCGGTATAGCCCAAAGTGGCATGGGGCAGTACCACGGCCGTTTTGGTTTTGACACCTTTTCGCATCCCAAAGCGCTGCTCAACAACGCTACCTGGCTGGACATACCGTTCAAGTATCCGCCCTACAGCCAGAAAGCACTGGCCCAAATCAAAAAAATAATGGGTTAAATGGAATTCCTCTATCGCATGCGCTGGCTCATAGCCGTGCTCCTGGTGGGGCTGGGAATATGGCTGGCTCCGGGGCTGCAACGTGCCCTGGAGGTGGACAACAGCCTTACGGTATGGTTTATCGAAGAAGACCCCGCCCTGCAGAGCTACTACCAGTACCAGGAAAATTTTGGCAATGATGAAGTGCTGATCCTGGCCATTCACCAGGAAGAAGGGCTGCTGCGGCGCCAGCCACTCCGGCAAATACACCGCCTGAGCGATTCGCTCCAAAAACTGGCGCCGGTAGCCCAGGTATACGGCCCTGCCGGCGTGCGGCTGCCCAGCGCCAATCCTCTCTCCACCGCTACGCGACCCTTTCTGGGCGCCCAACCGCGGCCGGAGCGGATCCGGCGCCTGCTGGCCGAACAGCCCTTTTTGCAGCAGCAATTTTTCAGTGAAGACCACCAGACGGTGCGCCTGGTGATAAAGCTGGCCAAACTCCCCGACTTCCAGCAGCGCCGCAGCGAAATCCTGGCCGAGGTAAAGCAGGCGGCCCGTCACTTTTTCCCGCCGGAGGAGCTGCTGTACGGGGGCGTGGGGGTGATCTACGAAGCGCTCAATCAGCTTTCCATGCGGGATTTTGCCCTCTTTACGGGCGCCGGGTACCTGCTGATGTTTTTCCTCCTGTACGGAATTTACCGGCGGTGGCGCCACGTGGCCTTTGCCCTGCTCAGCATTGCCTTGAGTACCTTCTTTACCCTGGCCATTTACGGCAGTCTGGGCTACCGGCTCAACCTCATGACCACCCTGGTGCCGGTGATCATCATCCTGCTCTGCGTGATGGACGTGATGCACCTCCTCAATGCGCACGAGCAGCTGCCGCAGCGGCTCTCTCCGCGCCAGCGCGCCCTGGCCGCCCTGCGCGATGTAGGCCGCCCCTGCCTTTTTACCACGCTTACCACCATGGCCGGTTTTCTCACCCTCACCGTTACCCCCATTCGGGTTTTGGTCATTTTCGGGGTCTTTTCGGCCCTGGGCATTGCCCTGGGTTTGTTTTTCAGTTTTTACCTGGGCTTTTTCTTTTTGGTAAGTCCGCCCACGAAACGGGTGGGGCACCAGCGCGTAGCGCGCCAGCTCCAGCGCTGGCAGCAGTGGGTTTTGCGGCATGCTACCGGGGGGAAAAGCCTTACCGCCGCCTTGCTGGGGCTGGGGCTTACGGGCGCCTTCTGGATCAGCATAGATACCAACAGCTTAAATTACCTCCCGCCCCACCATCAGGTCCGGCAAGACCACCGGGCCCTGGAACAATATCTGGGGCCCTACATGCCGCTGGAGTTTTTGGTAAAGCCGCAGGAGGCAAGTAGCGTATGGGACCCGGCTCTCCTGCGAAGCCTCAACCAACTGGATACCGCCCTCACCGCTCAGCCCGGTATTCACCGGGTTACGGGCCTGCACAGCCTGATGCAGGCGGCTCTGGCCCAGCGCTACCAGGAAGTGGGCCCCCGCCAATGGCAAAACGCCTCTCTGCTGAAAATGATGGGCGAAGAGGCGCGCCTGCGCAGCCCGGAATTGGTGGCCAGCTTTGTGGCTCAGGAGGGTAAATTGGGCCGGCTGGTCCTCTCGGGCGAGCTCATCAGCGCCCAAACCCTGGCCCAGCGCATCGAGGGAATACAAGCGGAAGCCGCAAAGATTCTGGGGCCGCAGGCCCGGCTCGTGGTAAGCGGCTATCAGAGCCTTTACAGCCGCATCACCTCCTACGTCACCCAGGCACAGGTGCGCAGCCTGGGCCTGGCCATTGTCATCATTTTCTTATTGCTTTGGGTCTTTTTGGGCCGGCTGCGGCTGGCGGTGATCAGCCTGCTCCCCAATTTTTTGCCCATCATTGCCATGCTGGGCTTTATGGGCTTTACGGGCATACCGCTGGACACCGCTACCGCCTGCATCGCCAGCATCGTCCTGAGCTTTTCGGTAGATGATACCATGCACTTCGCTTACCACTACCAGCGCTTACGCCGCCGGGGCCACTCCCCCGCTACAGCGCGGCATTTAACGGTAGGCCACGTAGGGCGGGCCATTTTGTATACCAGCCTCCTGCTCTTTGCCGGTTATTTTCTGATGGTTTTTGGCGAGCTGCGCACGGTGATCTACTTCGGTGCGCTGTCGAGCGTAGCCATTGCCTTTGCGCTTTTTGGCCAGCTGGTGGTTTTCCCGCTTTTACTGCAGCAGTTTGACCGCAAGTAGGCGCTCATTTGGCCTCCCGGCCAAATGTGTCTCGTCCCGGCGGGTA
>JAVLBR010000192.1:0-3797 GCA_031581125.1 Schleiferiaceae bacterium
TCCCTTTTTTGTACCAGCCCGTAATTCTGCGGAGCAGGCCCCGCAATTCTGCGGGGCGGGCGAAAGGACACGAAGGGCAAAAGGTCTAAGCTATACATGGTGGCTTAACACCTGCTACCCCATCAAAAGCGACTAATCCCGAGCGGCAAGCTTCCAAGAAATAGAACTCCGGCGGTCCAGACGCGGCCTAAAGTCCCCCTTGGGGGGATTTAGGGGGCTAAAAAATTGGAAAAGAGAGAATTGATTGAGGAGCGTGCCCCTGCACGTAACTTTCTGTCCAGTTATTGCAATGGGCCCATTACCACCACAAAATACCCTCCATCGAAAAAGGCCCAGAAGCAGAAGGGTGGGTTTTATGCGTGATCTTCCGGGCGGAGAGAGGTACATTTGGCCGGGAGGCCTAAAATGGAGAGGGCGGCAAACGCTGCGCTAAGGGGCTTAGCGCTTGTTGGCTTCCCGGATGTAATCCTCCAGGGCCATGGTCATGGAGGGGTATTTGGGTGTGGGGGCTGGGATGTCTACCCGCAGGCCGGCTTCTTCTACCGCTTTTTGGGTAACGGTGCCGAAGGCCGCGATGCGGGTCTCGCCCTGACTGAAATCAGAAAAATTCTCAAAAAGGGACTTGATGCCGGAGGGGCTAAAGAATACCAGCACGTCGTATTTCACGTCGGCCAGGTGGGAGAGGTCGCTGCTTACGGTATTGTACATTACGCAGCGATTGTACTTGATCTTGTTCTCTTTAAGGATTTGGGGGATTTCCGGCTTGAGCACATCGCTGGTGGGGAGGAGAAATTTTTCTTTTTTGTGTTTTTTCAGGAGGGGGGCCAGGTCTTGAAAAGTGGCGGTGCCAAAGTAGATTTTACGCTTGCGGTACACTACGTATTTTTGGAGGTAGTAGGCGATGGCTTCACTGGTGCAGAAGTACTTGAGCTCATTGGGCACCTCGTAGCGGATCTCTTCGGCAATGCGGAAGAAGTGGTCTACGGCGTTACGGCTGGTCAGGATTACGGCCGTGTGTTCCGGGATGTTAATTTTTTGGCGGCGTACTTCTGCTACGTCTACCCCTTCTACTTGGATGAAGGGGATAAAGTCAATCTTCACTTTATGCTTCTGAGCCAGATCAAAGTAGGGGGAATTTTCGGTTTGGGGTTCGGGTTGCGATACCAGAATAGATTTGACCTTCACGCGAAGAGAAATTTGGGGGGTTAACCTGTAACTAGCTGTTTTTAAACGCTTTTAAGGATAAAAAGCAGATATGCCACAGGGGTAATTTCCAGGGTGCAAAGGTAAAAAATATTGTAGCCCAAATGCGGAGCTAAGAAAAGGGTAACACGGGCGCTCTGCATCCAGCCGCTGAGCACGCCTAGCGCTATAGTGCCCCCCAGTAGATAAGACCAGAGGAGGGCGGCCTCTGGCCATAAAAGCATCAAAAGGCACAAGGGCCAAAGGGGCAATTGGAGCCAACTGAGGTAGGCAAATTGGATGTTTTGGCTGGCGGTAAGGGGGGTGGTTTGCGCAAAGACGCTCCCGGTGAGGCTGCTCAGAAGGTTTTTGACCAGGAAAACGCCGGCCAGCAGCAAAAGGATGCGCAAATAATCGGGCCAGAGCAGGGGGAGTTTTTCTAACTGATGGGCATGGCGCAACAGTAAAATGGCAAGCCCTAAGGTGAGAAAACCACTGGTGGCTAACCATAAATCGTTAAGGCGCTGGCGTTTAAAAGGATTGAACGCGCTGCTCCACTCCCGGGCCTTGGTGTAGAGCGGCAGGCGCCAAAAGGGCCGGTACTGTTCCCGGTCGCGCCGGAAAAAGAGCACCAAGCCTACCGCCAGGCTGAGCAGCAGGATCAGGCTCCAGTCGCTAAAATGGGTTATATGCGGGCCTACCTCTGCCATAAGGGCAAAGTTAGGCCGAAGGACAATACCTTAGTGCACCCGGAAAAGGGTGGCGGGGCCCTGCGGTACTTCCAGCCAGTAGTTTCCGGTAGATAGCTCCTCCACGGAAATTTTCCAGTGATGGGGATCTTGCCGGGCTTGCTTCGTTACGGATTTCACGGTAGCGCCTTTGATATCGGTGATGTACAGCGGGCCTTCTACCGGCACATCGGTGGCTACGGTAAGGTGTTTCCGGGCGGGGTTGGGGTAGAGGCTTACCTGCCGGGGCTGGCTTTCGGGCACGCTCATGTCTTGGTCTTTGCGGAGGAGGAGCGTTTCGGTAACGATGACGTCGCCGCTGCTGGCCCCGTTGGCATTGGAAAAGTTGACGGCCACGTACACTTGGGAAGAGTCCGGGGCGTTGCTGCTGTTCCAGTCAAAACTCCAGCTTTTGACGCCACCGCTCACACTGTTGCCCGCGCGGGTATGGGTAATGTAGCTGCCCACGGTCTGGGTATTGTTGGTGGTGCTGGCCAGGGCGCCTACGTGATTGCCATTGCTTTCTACGCTGGCTTGAAAACCCATGCGGGAGAGCCCGCGGCCGCCATCATCGGCGGTGATGGTAATGTTGTAGTCGTCCATGGCTTCAAAACCACTGGCGGGAATATCGGTGGTGATGCTGATGGTTTCGCTGGATTGGGCGGGGCCGCCGCTGTGGCAGCCCGACTGGGCGCAAGTATTGCCATTGCTGGCGGGCGAGCCATTGCTGCCCGCCGGGGCGCCACTGCTGTTGGTGATGGCTTGGTGGCCCGCCAGTAAACCGACGGCCACAAAGGCGATGCTGGAAAGGTATCTTTTTTTCATGGAAAACTTTTTTTGGAAAGCCCTAAGATACACATTTTAAGCCAGGGGAGCGCTTTTGATTTTTGTTGAGTAAGGCTATAACCCAGCTGAACCCGAAAGAAACCTCTCGGAATGTCCGTTCGGGGGAGATTGGTTACCGATGGCCCTTTAAGGGGCGGTTTTTAGGTTTGGTAATTTGATGACTACCTTGCCGGAAAAGCCCCCCTTCCTACTCATAATGCCATTTTGCGGGGATTTGGAAGGCCATCACGTCCCAGCCATCGCATACGTAGAGCTGGTTGTGCTTTTCGCTGATGCCCAGGCCGCCGCCAAAGCCCCCGGCGCTGTTGTAGGAGTCCATGCGCATAAGCACCTTGCCATCACGGGCGCGCACGGCGATGAGCTTGGCCTGGTAACCGGTAAAATAAAGCACCCCTTTGTAGTAATGCATATAAGACATCATGCCCCCGCTGGGATCTTCCCGGTTCCAGAGCAGCTCGCCGTTGGTCTTGTCGAAGGCGAAGAGCGAGTTGTCATCGCCCATGATGTACACCCGCTCGCCCTGCACCAGCAGGTTGGGGAAGGTAAAGTGGTGAAAGCCATCGCCGGTAAAATTGTGCTGCCACACCTTCCGGCGGTTCACCAGGTCGTAGCACTGGAGGGTGCGGTGGGTTTGCAGGTAGGCGTAGTGGCCGTCTATCACGGGGTACTGCTTATTGGCCCGGCGATTAGGGGCTATATCGGCGGCGCGGTAATAGATGCTATCCGCATCCATATTGTACACGTAGAAATCCCAAAACTCCCGTACCGGGCTCCAGTCGATGCCGCCGACTTTAAAGACGGCCATGGCATCGCCCCAGGGGGCCTGCCAGATGGCGGAGGCGTCGATGGCGTGGTTTAAGCCGCCCATGGTATCGGCACGCAGTTCGATGATTTTTTCAGGACTAAACTGCAACACGGGCGTCCGCCACAAGCCGGTTCGCTGATTGGACTGGCTCCAATGAACCTGAGTGCTGTAATAGACATAACCATCGGTTATTTGCGAATAATAACGCTTATCAATATCCTCCTTTTGCCAAAGGG
>JAVLBR010000193.1:0-3781 GCA_031581125.1 Schleiferiaceae bacterium
CAGACACTAACTAAACATTTCTTTCACCTTATCAAAAAAAGACTTATCCGTCCGTCCGGGCTTGGGCTTGAAGTGCTCATCATCGCGCATGTTTTCGAAAAAGGCTTTTTGCTCGGGAGAGAGCTCCTTGGGCGTCCATACATTCACATGCACCAGCAAATCGCCGTGGCCGTAACTGTCCAGGGAAGGGAGGCCTTTGCTGCGCAAACGGAGTATTTTGCCGCTCTGGGTACCGGGGTCCAGTTTGATGCGGGCCTTGGCGTTTACGGTGGGTACGTCTATTTTGGTGCCCAGGACCGCATCGGGGATGGAAATGTAGAGGTCGTAGTGGAGATTTTGTCCTTCGCGGTGCAGTTCTGGGTGTTCCTGCTCCTCGATCACCACGATGAGGTCGCCATTTACACCGCCGCCCGGCGCAGAATTGCCTTTTCCGCTCATTTTGAGCTGCATGCCATCCGCTACCCCGGGCGGAATTTTGATTTCCACCACCTCTTCACTGCGCACCATGCCATTTTCATCGCTACCACTGGCCTTGTTTTCTATGGTTTTGCCCATACCGCGGCAGGTAGGACAGGTAGAGGCGGTTTGCATTTGCCCCAGCATGGTGTTCATTACCCGCGTGGTTTGCCCGCTACCTTTGCAGGTAGGGCAAGTTTTGTAGCTGGTATTTTCGGCGGGTACCAGGCGTTTGATGCGGAGTTTTTTGGTTACGCCGTTGGCGACGTCCTCCAGGGTCACTTTGACGCGCACCCGCAGGTTAGAGCCCTTTACCACGCGACGTCCCCCACCGCGGCCGCCAAAGCCACCGCCGCCAAAGGCTTCCCCAAAGATATCCCCAAACTGATCGAAGATATCGTCCATACTCATACCACCACCAAAGCCGCCACCGCCGCCACCGGCGGCGCCCCCCATGCCGGCATGGCCAAACTGGTCATAGCGCTGGCGTTTCTGGGGATCGCTTAGGACTTCGTAAGCTTCTGCGGCCTCCTTAAACTTGGACTCCGCTTCGGGGTCGTCCGGATTGCGGTCGGGGTGGTACTTCACCGCCATTTTCCGGTAAGCCTTCTTTATTTCTTGTTCGGAGGCATTTTTGGAAATCCCTAAAACCTCGTAATAATCTCTTTTTGCCATAAAATTGGTTTATTCGCCCACTACCACCTTTGCGTAGCGGATGATTTTTTTGCCCAGATAGTACCCTTTTTCGATTTCGTCCACCACTTTACCCTTCAGCTCTTCTTCCGGGGCCGGTATACGAGTGATAGCTTCCATGGTATCCAGGTCAAATTCCTTACCCTTAGCACTTTCCATGGGCTCCAGGCCTTTTTGCTTCAGGGTGTTCTCCAGCTTATTGTAGATCAGGCGCACGCCTTCAGCGGCTTCCCCTTCCATATTTTCCAGGGCCCGCTCAAAATCGTCTACCACGGGCAGCAGGGCCGTCATGAGGTCGCGGTTGGCGCTATCCAGCATTTCCACCCGCTCCTTGGCCGTCCGCTTTTTGTAGTTTTCGAATTCGGCAAAGGTTCGCAAATGCTTGTCCTTCAGTTCCTGGACCTGCTTTTCCAGTTTTTCTTTTTGGGAATCTCCCTGCTCCTCAGCCTCTTCCGGGCTTGATTCAGACGCTGCCGCCTGGTCCTCGTGCGGCTGGGAGGTCTCTTTTTCCTCCGGCTTCTCTTGATCGGAAGCTTGCTTATCTTCTGGGGAAGCTTGGTTTTGGGCCTCCTCTTGGGGGTTTAAAGTTTCTTCTTCTTTATGGTTTTGCTCCTCTTTACGGCTCATGAGTTCACAGTTTGTTTCGCGTGCGGCGGCGCAAAAAATCTGCCAGGTGTCATCTGGTGCCATCCTGGCAGTTATTTTAGGCCCTGCGGGCCAAATGTGCATTTCACTGCCGCCTGCGCCCGTCTCTAAGACAGGTGCCTATTTCCAGGCGAGCCCGTTCCATGTAAATTCAATTTTAACATTTGGCCCCTTTTTGGGTCATTTAAGAGAAGGGCAGTACCTTGCTTTTGCAATGAGCTTAGTGGACCAAAAAGATTTTGCCCGGGTGGTGCAGCTAGACCGGCTGGGGCTGAAAAGACTCGCCAAGCCCATCATGGATATCCTGCGCATCAGCGATATCAATGAAGTGTATCAGAAATTGGAAGAACGCGATGGGGTGGCCTTTATCGACGCGGTACTGGATGAGTTCAAGGTAGATTTTGATTTTTACGAGGAGGAGCTCCGGCGTATTCCGGAAACGGGGCCTTTTATTACCGTGTCCAATCATCCTCTGGGGGGCATAGACGGGATCATTCTTATTAAGCTCATCACCCAGCGCCGCCCGGATTACAAAGTGATGGCCAACTTTCTGCTGCAAAAAGTAGCGCCCCTTCAGGATTACTTTCTGCCGGTAAATCCTTTCGATAACAAGGGCTACGCCAGCAGCTATAGCGGTTTAAAGGCCGGGATGGCCCATCTGAAGTCCGGTGCTCCCCTGGGGATCTTTCCCGCTGGGGAGGTGAGTACCTATCAATTTGAACAGCGAAAGATAACCGATAAACCCTGGGAAACCGGGGCCTTGCGCCTTATCCAGAAGATGGAAGTTCCCGTGGTGCCGGTGTACTTCCAGGCCCGCAACAGTGCCTTCTTTTACCTGCTCTCCCTGATGCACCCCACCTTGCGAACCGCCAAACTGCCCTCGGAAATACGGCAGCAAAAAAACAAGAGTATTCGCCTGCGCATCGGCCGGCCCATAGGCCTGCGCGAGCAGCGGGGCTACCCCGCGCTGGAACACTACGGCGCTTTTTTGCGCCAGCGTACCTATCTCTTAAGGCAGGCCCTGCCTCCGCGGCGCAACCTTATGAACCCGGAAAGACCCCCGGAACAAGAGCCCCTGGCGGAGGCTACCGAGCCACAGGCCCTCCGGAGTGAAATTGAGCAGTTAGAGGCCACGGGTAAAAAGCTCTTAGCCCACAAGCATTACGCCCTTTACCTGGCTACCGCAGAAGACCTACAAGCCTTATTGCGCGAATTGGGGCGCTTACGAGAGTGTACTTTCCGGGCCATCGGGGAGGGGACCAACCGCCCGCTGGACCTGGATCATTTCGATTACCATTACCATCACCTTATCCTTTGGGATGGCCGGGAAGAGGCGGTAGCCGGAGCCTACCGGCTGGGACTGGGCCCCGAGATATATCAAAAGTTTGGGATTAATGGCTTCTACGCGGCTTCCCTTTTTAAAATTAAAAAGCCCGCCCGGCCCCTCTTGGCGCAGTCGCTGGAGATGGGCCGGGCCTTTATTGTTCCCGGGCATCAGCAACAGCCTATGCCCCTTTTTCTGCTATGGAAGGGCATTACGGAAGTGCTCCGCCGGCATCCCGAACTGAAATTCATCAGCGGCTGCGCTAGCATAAGCAACCGCTACGCGCCTTTTAGCAAGTCGCTGATGGCGCAGTTTCTACTTAAAAACTACGGAGATGGCCAGCTGGCCAAGTTTATAAAGCCCCGGAATGCCTTTAAGGCCAAGCTCAAAAAAGAGTATCAAAAGCTGGTGCTGGAAAGCACGGCCGGGGATATCCCTAAAATAGACCGCCTGATCAGTGATTTGGAGCCGGACAATAAGGCCATCCCGGTACTGATCAAAAAGTACCTCAAACAGAACGCCCGGATGGTATGCTTCAATGTGGATCCCCTGTTTAATGACTCCTTAGACGGCTTCATGTACATCCATGTACAAGACTTGCCGGAAGAAACGCGCCAGCGTTAAGTCTTAAAACCAAATTTCCTGGGCCAGGCGGAAGGTCTG
>JAVLBR010000194.1:0-3775 GCA_031581125.1 Schleiferiaceae bacterium
TAAGCCTTTTATTCTACGATGGTCCAGCCCTCGTTTTCGAGCAGCGGCTGGGCTTTCTTGTACTTCATCTCTTTTTTCTCGCCGGAGGTAAGGTTCTGAACCACCACCTTATCGTTGCGGCCGTACTTTTTGGTGCTTACCGCCGGTTTGGGTTTGGGCGGGGCCACCGTTTCCGCATTGGCGCCGCCGGGGCCACTGGCGGCCAGCTGGGGGTGAGAGGTTTGGAGTTTTTCCCGCTGGCGGGACGTTTCGCGCTGCTGCTGCACCTGGCTGGGGTCCTGGGTGGGCAGTTCCCCTTTGAAGAGGAAAGAAGCAATGTTGCGATTGGCGCGGTTTACCATGCTTTTGAAGAGCTCAAAGGCCTCAAACTTGTAGATGAGCAGGGGGTCTTTCTGCTCGTACTGGGCGGTGGAAACGTTCTGGCGGAGATCGTCCATATCGCGCAGGTGCTCTTTCCAGGCATCGTCTATCATGGCCAGGGTAATGGCCTTTTCAAAGTCGCGGATGAGCTTGCGGCCCTCGCTGGCTACCGCGTCCTGGAGGTTGGTGACCACCTGGATGCCTTTTTGGCCGTCGGTAAAGGGCACCACGATGTTTTCGTACTGATCGCTTTGGTTTTCGTACACATTGCGGATCACCGGCAGGGCCATGCGGGCTATGTTTTCGTTTTTGCGGGTGTAGGCCTTTAGCACCTGCTCGTGGAGCTGGGCGGTGAGTTCTTCGGCATTGGTTTTTTCGAAGGCTTCGGCGTCTACCGGCTTATCGAGGCTAAAGACGCGCAGCATTTCCAGGGTAAAGCCGTCGTAATCGCGCACGGGCTGGTAATTTTCCACGGCGGCTTCGATGGTGTCGTAAAACATATTGGCGATGTCCACCTGCATGCGTTCTCCGTGCAGGGCGTGGCGGCGGCGCTTGTAGATCACCTCGCGCTGGGCGTTCATCACGTCGTCGTACTCCAGGAGGCGCTTCCGGATGCCAAAGTTGTTTTCTTCGATCTTCTTCTGAGCGCGTTCGATGCTCTTGGTCACCATACTGTGCTGGATCACCTCGCCCTCTTCCAGGCCCATGCGGTCCATGATCTTGGCCACCCGCTCAGAATTAAAGAGGCGCATAAGATCGTCTTCCAGCGACACGAAAAACTGAGAGCTTCCCGGATCGCCCTGGCGGCCGGCCCGTCCGCGGAGCTGGCGGTCTACCCGGCGGCTGTCGTGGCGGGCCGAGCCTACGATGGCCAGGCCGCCGGCCTCTTTGCTATCGGGGTGCAGCTTAATGTCGGTACCCCGGCCGGCCATGTTGGTGGCAATGGTAACGCGGCCCGGCTGGCCGGCTTCGGCCACAATTTCGCTCTCCTTTTGGTGCATCTTGGCGTTCAGCACGTTGTGCTTGATCTTGCGCAGCTTCAGGGCCCGGCTGAGCACCTCCGACACTTCTACGGAGGTGGTTCCCACCAGCACGGGCTGCCCGGCTTCCACCAGGCGGCTCACTTCTTCAATGATGGCCTGGTACTTTTCGCGGCGGGTTTTGTACACCAAGTCCTGGCGGTCGTCGCGGATCACCGGCACATTGGTGGGCACTACCGTTACCTCCAGTTGGTAAATATCCCACAGCTCGCCCGCTTCCGTTTCAGCGGTACCGGTCATCCCGCTGAGCTTGTGGTACATCCGGAAATAGTTCTGGAGGGTTACCGTGGCGTAGGTTTGGCTGGCGGCTTCTATTTTGACGTTTTCCTTGGCCTCGATGGCCTGGTGCAGCCCGTCGGAGTAGCGGCGGCCTTCCATGATCCGGCCCGTTTGCTCGTCTACGATCTTCACCTTGTTGTCCATCACCACGTACTCCACGTCCTTTTCGAAGAGCGTGTAGGCCTTCAGGAGCTGGTTCATGGTGTGGATGCGCTCGCTCTTGATGGAGTACTGGCGCATGATCTCCTCCTTCTTTTCCGCCTTTTCGGTGCCTTCCAGGCCCTCATTTTCCAGCTCAGAGAGGCGGGTGGAGATGTCTTCCAGGATAAAGAAGTCGCGGTCGGTATCGCCAGATATCAGGTCGATGCCCTTTTCGGTAAGGTCTATTTGGTTGTTTTTCTCATCGATGGTAAAATAGAGTTCATCATCGATGATGTGCATGTTTTTGCTTTGCTCCTGGAGAAAGAAGTTTTCGGTTTTCTGCAGGAGGGTTTTCATGCCCTCTTCGCTGAGGAATTTGATGAGGCTTTTGTTTTTGGGCATGCCGCGGTATACCCGGAGCAGCTTGCGGGCGCCTTCTTCGCGATCTTTTTTGTCCTCGGATTGGATCAGCTGTTTGGCCTCTTTCAGCTCCTGGCCTGCCAGTTCGCGCTGGGCGCGCACCAGTTTATCTACGTGGGGTTTTAGTTGGTTAAATTCCTGGCGGTCTTCCTGAGCGGTGGGGCCACTGATGATCAGGGGCGTCCGGGCCTCGTCTATCAGCACGGAGTCTACCTCATCCACGATGGCAAAGTTGTGTTTGCGCTGCACCAGCTCTTCGGCGGTGCGGGCCATATTGTCGCGCAGGTAGTCAAAGCCAAATTCGTTGTTGGTGCCGTAGGTGATGTCCGCCTGGTAAGCCTGGCGGCGTTCCTCGGAGTTGGGTTGGTGGCGGTCTATGCAGTCTACCGAAAGGCCGTGAAACTGGTAGAGGGGCCCCATCCACTCGGCGTCCCGGCGGGCCAGGTAGTCGTTTACCGTTACCAGGTGCACGCCGCGGCCGGTGAGGGCATTGAGGTACATGGGCAGGGTGGAGACCAGGGTTTTCCCTTCGCCCGTAGCCATTTCGGCGATGGCCCCTTTGTGGAGAATGGCCCCGCCTATGAGCTGCACATCGTAATGCACCATATTCCAGGTCACGTCCATGCCCGCGGCGTTCCACTTATTGCCCCAGATGGCTTTTTCGCCCTCGGTGCGCACGCAGTCTAGCTGGCGGCTCATTTGGTAATCCCATTCGGTGGCGGTCACCTCCAGGGCTCCGTTTTCGGCCAGGCGGCGGGCCGTTTCTTTTACCACTGCAAAAGCTTCTGCCCGGAGTTCCGCCAGCTTTTCTTCCATTTTCTCGCTGATGCGGTCTTCCAGGGCATCTATCTGGTCGTAGAGCTTTTCCTTTTGTTCCAGGTCCGTTTCCCCCTCCAGTCCCTGGCGCAGCTGGGCTTTTTCGTTTTCTTCCTCCTGCACGTGGGCGTGGATGGCCTTTTTAAAAGCCTCGGTTTTGCCCCGCAGTTCGTCATCGCTCAGGTCTTGGAGCTTTTCAAATTCAGCATTCACTTCCTCCGCGATGGGGGACAGTTTTTTCACGTCGCGGTCGCTCTTGGTGCCAAAGAGCTTTTGCACAAAGTCGGTAATCATATCGTCAAAACGGGGCTTAGGCGTGTCTATTTTTCAGAAAAGCAAAGGTAAGGATTAAAGCGGGGGCGTCACGGGCGGGGTCCGGGCTGGTGTAGGCCCCGGGGCGCTGTATTTTCTCGGCCTCCCGGCCAAATGAGCCCGCGCGCGGCCAGCGGCTTTTGGTTAAGAAGGCGCTCCGTCCCGGCTGCGGCCCTTTCGCGGGGGGCGCAGCGCGGCGTTGAGGGCAGGCCCGGCGCCATCTATCCTGGTCTCGTCTCGCTTTGGGTGAGACCAAGGAAAATCTTATTTAGAAACTTTCCGGGCCTTGCGGACGCGGAGATTGACCAGCTCCACTCCCAGGGAAAAGGCCACCGCAAAATAGATGTAGCCCTTGCTGATGTGCTGCCCCAAACCTTCGGCTACCAGCATCACCCCGATGAGGAGCA
>JAVLBR010000195.1:0-3772 GCA_031581125.1 Schleiferiaceae bacterium
GCGCCCCAAAGCTAAATAATACCCAGGGATGCACCTACTGGAATACGAGGCGAAGGGTGTCGCCTACCTCGATGCCCAGCATGCTATTGGCCCCGTTGTACTGGCGGCTATGGGGGTCTTTGATGGCTATCTCCAGCAGGTCCAGGGAGTTGAAGAGGGCGATGGTTTGCCCCTCGCTGGCCTCGTGGTACTGCTGGCGGAGGCGGTGGAGGGTTTGCCGGCGGGGCAGTTCGAGGGCAAAGGGGCGCTCGTGCCCCATGCGCTGGAAGAGGGCGCGGGGGATATTGGTGATGAGATTGCCGTAATGGTCGATGTCCATCACGGAGCCTTTGATATGGCCCTGCTGCTGATCGGCCGTAGGGCGGAGCAGGGCCCGCTGGCGGTAATCTTGTACGGCGGGGCCCAGGAGGGAGAGCTGGCCGCCCTGGGCCAGGTGGGCGGCGGCGGGGGCCAGCACCTGCCGGGCGGGAAAGAGGCCGGGCGCCTCGGCGGGGTCTATGCGGTGCACGGCGCTGGGGGCGTCCTGGTCGCTAAGCATGGTAAGCAGGCCATTGTCGGGCAGCAGGAAGTAGTGCCCTTCCCACTGGCCGGCCAGCCAGCGCTGGCTTTCGCAGCACTCATTGACCGCCACCAGGTGGATGCTGCCCGGCGGAAAGGCCCGGAAGCTGTGGCGCAGCAAAAAGGCGGCCTGGTGCAGGTAGCCGGGCTCTATGGCATGGCTGAGCTCGCACAGCCGTACGCTGGCGGGGACCGACTGGTAGAGGTAGCCCTTGAGGGCGGCGCTGTGGGGCGCCACCGGGCCGTAGTCGGTGGTGAGGGTGATCAGGGACATGCGCCAGGGAGGTTTTTACCGCGGGAAATCCGCCGGAGGAGGGCGGTAAAATTGTTGTTATTTTGCGGCGCAAAAGTATTGATAATCTCCCGCCCCGCGGACGCTCGCCTGCGGCGCGCCCCAGCCCGGGAGTCCACCGCCTAAAATGATGATTTGAGCGAGAAAATCTTGCATGTAGAAAACATGGACCCCATGAAAATATACGGGGCCAACAATAAATACCTCCGTATAATCGAGTCGTACTTCCCCGATGTGAAGATCACCGCCCGGGGCAATCGCCTCAAATTCGTGGGCGAGGACGACAAAATAGGCCAGCTGGAAGACAAGCTGGAGGAGATCCTGGCCTATCTCAATAAGTTTAACAACCTCAACGGCAATCAGCTGGAACGCATCCTGAAAGACGAGATGGTGCTGGAAAAGGACGATACCGCCGCCACCGACGTGATCCTCCACGGCACCAAGGGCCAGGCCATCAAGGCGCGCACGCTCAACCAGCGCCGCCTGATGAAAAGCATCCGGCAAAACGATATGCTCTTTGCCATAGGGCCGGCCGGTACGGGCAAGACCTACACGGCGGTGGCCCTGGCGGTAAAGGCGCTCAAAGACAAGGAAGTGAAGCGCCTCATCCTCACCCGCCCGGCGGTAGAGGCGGGGGAAAACCTGGGCTTCCTGCCGGGCGACCTCAAGGAAAAGCTGGATCCCTACCTGCAGCCCCTCTACGATGCCCTGCGCGATATGATCCCGCCCGAAAAACTGCAGTACTACCTGGAAGGCGGCACCATCCAGATAGCGCCCCTGGCCTTTATGCGGGGCCGCACCCTGGACCAGGCCTTTGTGCTGCTGGACGAGGCGCAAAACACCACCCACAGCCAGATGAAGATGTTCCTTACCCGCATGGGCGCCAGCGCCAAGTTTATCGTAACGGGCGACAGCAGCCAGGTAGACCTGCCGCGCAACCAGCGCTCCGGCCTCATCGAAGCGGAGCGCATCCTCCCAAACATCCCCGGCATAGACTTCGTGTACCTCAACGAGGAAGACGTGATCCGCCACGAGCTGGTGAAGCGCATCATCGATGCCTATCAGACCGAAGAAGAACGCCAGCCGCCCCGCGCTAAAAACTAAAGCCCATGTCCCGCCCCGCTCCCCTGCTCTACAGCGAATTGCAACTGCCCGGCCAAAGCCACTTTTACCGCGGCAAGGTGCGCGATGTGTACACCATAGGAGAGGAGCTGCTGGTGATGGTGGCCACCGACCGCCTCTCGGCCTTTGACGTGGTGCTGCCCCAGGGCATCCCCTACAAAGGGGCGGTGCTCAACCAGCTGGCCAATTACTTCCTGGACGCCACCGCCGATATCGTGCCCAACTGGAAGCGGCACATGCCCCATCCCATGGCCACGCTGGGCCGCCGCGCCCAGCCCTACCCGGTAGAAATGGTGATCCGCGGCTACCTGGCCGGCCACGCCTGGCGGGAATACCGCGCCGGGAAACGCGAAATATGCGGCCAGCCCCTGCCGGAGGGCCTGCGCGAAAACGACCCCCTGCCGGAGCCGCTCATCACCCCCACCACCAAGGCCCCGCAGGGCGGCCACGATACCGATATAGCCCGGGAAGAGATTTTGGCCCAAGGGCTGGTGCCCGAAGCGGAATACGCCCAACTGGAAAGCTACACCCGCCGGCTCTTTGCCCGCGGGCAGGAGATGGCCGCCGCCCGGGGCCTTATCCTGGTGGATACGAAGTACGAGTTTGGCCTCACGGCCAAAGGAGAGATCGTCCTCATCGATGAGCTGCACACCCCGGATAGCAGCCGTTACTTTTACCGGGACGGTTACCCCGCGCGCCAGGCCGCCGGCGCGCCGCAAGAACAGCTCAGCAAAGAATTCGTCCGCCAGTGGCTCATCGAGCAGGGCTTTCAGGGCCAGGCGGGGCAGGCAATACCCACGCTGCCCGAAGCGTTTATCGCCCAGGTGAGCCAGCGCTACCGCGACCTCTACGAGCAGATCACCGGTCAGGAATTTTTTGCTCCTTTGCAGGGCAAAGACCTGCCTGCGGAACTGCAGGAAGCCCTGGAAAAATCCTTAAATCACGAGCTATGAAAAAAATCATTTTCTCCTTCGCGCTGCTCCTCCTGCTGGGCGCCGCTGCCCAGGGCCAGGTGCACATGGGCCTCAAAGCGGGGGCCAACACGGTGGGCATGAAGCTCAAAAATTTTAACCCCAACGCCACTTACCAGCAGGCCACCTCGCCCGACCGGAAATGGGGCTACCACGGGGGCGTTTTTTTCCGGGTGCAGTTGGCCAACTTCTTCGTCCGCCCGGAGGCGCTTTATACCAACCTGCGGCAGAGCTTTACCGCCACCCAAGCCAATGGCGCCGACACCACCGGTGCTTTCGACTTTGAGCGCATCGATCTGCCCCTTTTGGTGGGCACCAGCTTTGGCCCCCTGCGCGTGTACGGGGGCGGCGTGTACAGTATAAACCTGCCCAACAGTGCCGGCGCCCTGGAAGATCAGCTGGAAGACGGCACGGTGGGCTACCAGGTGGGCGCGGCCCTTAAGCTGGGCGATTTTTTGGTGGAGGCGCGTTACGAAGGCCCCATCACCACCACGGCCCGGCAAATCGTGCTGAACAATACGCAGTTTGACACGGACCTGCGGGTCAATCAGTTTATCTTGAGCGTGGGGTACGAGTTGTTTTAGATCTTGGATGTTAGATATTAGATCTTAGATGCTAGATTTTAGATCTTAGACGGGGAAGGGGTGGTTTACAGAAGTTTGGGGCGGGGGAAGGCACAGGGTCTCGCTGGGAGCGAGACTGGCACAGAACCTCGCCGTGGGCGAGACAGGCACAGAGCCCCGAAATGCTTCGGGGCAGGCACAGGAGGTTAAATTGGTTTACGGAAGTTTGGGGCGATGCACCCCCGTTTGGCGGGCTGGGCACCCCC
>JAVLBR010000196.1:0-3714 GCA_031581125.1 Schleiferiaceae bacterium
CGGTCGCCCTTCGCGAAATCCGGCAGATCCCGCGCAATAACTTCCAGGCGGCCGTCGGGCCGGAGGTGAAAAAGGGGAATAATAGGCCCTCCATGTTGCTTATTGAGCTGGGCCAGCGCTTCTTGGTCTGGGCAATCGGCCACCTTTACGTTTTGGCAATGCCGCAGCGCCTGGGTGAGGTTAAGGTAGTCTACCGCTGCATTAAAAAGCGACTCAGGCGGGAAGGTCATATCAGTGAGTTCCTGCTCCTTTTTACTACTGATGCGATACACTTTGTCGGGACCAAATTCATCTTGAAAATATTTCAGGGCCAGGCTATTGACCTCTGCACTACTGGTGATGGCCATCAGGCGGCCCAGGTTGGTGAGGTCTAGTTCTTCCAGGACGCTATCCCCCAGAATATTGCCCTCAAAAACCTCCAGCCCCTGGCGGCGGGCCTCGGTGAGGTTGCTTTTATTGGTATCCGCCAGAAGCACGTCCAGGCCGTGGTCACGCAGGAAGCAGCCCAGGGCGCGGGCATTTTCATTGGCCCCCGCAATGAGGAGGCCCCGCGGCTCATCCCGCTCCACCCGGAGCAAGCGGGCCAGCGGTTTGGCGCTGGCCCCCTGCAGGATCACCGAGCCCACGATCACCAGAAAGGTAAGCGGTAAGATGAGCTCCGCCTCCGCTACCGCGATATTTTGATTCTCGCCCGTGGTGAGTTGCAAGGCAAAAAGGGAAGCCACCGCCGCCGCCACAATTCCTTTGGGGCCTATCCAGGACATAAAAATAATTTCCCGCCAGTTAAACTTAGAGCCGATGGTGCTCAGCACCACCCCCAGGGGCCGGATCAAGAATATCACCAGCCCAAAAACCCACAGGGCTTCCAGCCCTAGCTTCTGGATTTGTGCCACATTGATGCGGCTGGAAAGTAAGATAAAGAGCAGCGAAATAAGAATAATGCTTACGTCTTCCTTGAAACTTAGGATTTTTTTAAGCTCCTGCACCCGAGTATTGGCTAATACGATGCCCATGAAGGTGGTAGACATCAGACCCGCCTCATGGGCAATGAATTCCGCAAAAGTGAAGGCAAAGATCACCAGCCCCAGCGCCATTACATTGCGCAAATAGCCCGGAATACGATTTTTATTGAGCAGCCAGCGTAAGAAAAGCGCCGCCACTACGCCCACAAAAATACCCGCCGCTACCGTCACTAAAAAAGACTGCAGCACCGGTAGTAAGTCCGTATTGCCCACCGTATTGCTGCTCTGAATAAACTCGTACACCAGCACCGCAATGAGGGCCCCCAGCGGATCGATCAGGATACCTTCCCATTTCAGTACATTGTTTACCTCCTTGTTGGGGCGCACGTTGCGCAGTATGGGGATCACTACCGTAGGTCCGGATACGATGATCAAAGCCCCGAAAAGAAAGGCCAGCCGGTAGCCCAGCCCCAAGAAATAATGGGCAGCCAGGCCCCCGCCAATCAAGGTAATCAGGGGCCCGATGATCAAAAGATTGCGCACCACGCCCGCCTGGTGGCGTATTTCCTTCAGCTTAAGCGTTAATCCCCCCTCGAAAAGAATTACCCCTACCGAAATAGACACAAAGGCAAACAGCAGGTCGCCACTAAATATCTTATCCCCGTCCAGCAATTTATCGCCCGCCGGGGTTAAAAAAGTAGAGAGCGGCCCCAGCGCCAGGCCTATTACGATCAATGGCAAAATGGCCGGAATGCGAATCCGCCAGGCCAGCCACTGGGCCAAAACACTGAGAATAAGTATACTCGCTAATTCAATCATTCCGGCCATAGCGTCCGCGCTTAGTTGCTGGGTTTCCTTAATGAGGCCTCTAAAGGTACGCCCTTTTTTAAGCCTCCGGCCAAATGTAAACCTTGCCAATGCTGTGAACAAATGGGCCTTCTTTTACCTTTGCCTTATCTTTAAATCATGGTTTCCCCGACTTCCCATCGGGACTTATTATAATGCGCTAACAACATGAAAATTTATACCCGCCAGGGCGACCAAGGCGAAACCGCGCTGCTCAGCGGCAACCGCGTAAGCAAGCACCACCTCCGCATCGAATCCTACGGTACCATCGATGAACTCAATGCTTTTATCGGGCTTATCCGCGACGTGGCTGATCATGCCTCTGCCCATAACCAGCTGCTGGCCATTCAGCACCACCTTTTTATCATCGGCTCCGTACTGGCCTCTGAAGGGCAGAGCAAGCTGCCCCTGCCAGAGATCAAGCAAGCGCACATCGATGAGCTCGAAAGCCAAATGGACCGCATGGATCAAGAACTTCCCCCACTCAAAAACTTCATCCTCCCCGGCGGCGACGCCGCCGCCTCGTACTGCCACGTGGCCCGCACCATCACCCGGCGCGCCGAGCGTAAAACCGTGGCCCTGGCCCGCTCCGTGCACGTAGAACCCATCGTGATTAGCTATCTCAATAGGCTGAGCGATTACTTCTTCGTGCTGGCCCGTTATTACACCCATCAGCACAATGGAGAAGAAACTATCTGGAAAACAGGTGGTTAGACGACATGCATCTCCCCAAAAATAAGGCTTGAAAAAGTCCGCAAAAAATTTATTTTTGCAAAAATTTAAACCCTTAAGCCCCGCTTATGTACTGGACTCTCGAATTGGCTAGCTATCTTAGTGATGCCCCCTGGCCCGCCACCAAAGACGAGCTGATAGACTATGCCATCCGCACCGGTGCACCTCTAGAAGTAGTAGAAAACCTACAAGCCATGGAAGAGGAAGAGGAAGAAATCTACGAGACCATCGAAGATATATGGCCGGATTATCCCTCGGAAGAAGACTTCCTGTGGAACGAAGACGAATACTGACCGCCCACCGGTCCCACCCCCTTAAGGCCACGCCTCCGTACCGGGAGCGTGGCCTTTTAGTTTTCCGGCGGGCCGTACACCTTCTTCCCCCGCCGTAGCCAGATGCCCCAGGTCCAGCTGTAGCCGTGCACCGCTCGCGTAGCTTGCTCATTTCGATACACCGGATTACCCCGGTTTACCCACTCAAAAAGGCCCCCGTAGAGGTTGTATACCTCCGTAAACCCCATTTTCCGCAGCCGGGCCGCTATTTTCTCACTGCGATAGCCCACCGAGCAGTACACCACCACCGGGGTATCCCGGGGCAGGTCCCTCACCCGCGCCGGGTCAAAATCTTTAAACCCCACCCGCCGCGCCCCCTGCAGGTGGCTCACCGCATATTCTTCCGCGCTGCGTGCATCCAGCCGGCGCAGCTCCGGGCGCTGCGCCAGCTCAGCCACCCCCAGTTCCGGGTCCTGTCGCTCCAGCAGCCCGTTGAGCATTACCGCATAGGCCTTGCTTTTCACTTCTTGTGCCATGCCCGCCTCGGCCAGCAGCAGGAATAGGCTTGCCAGCCAAATGTGCATTACCCGCCGCATGCTTTGTTTTTTTAAGATTCTACCAAGGGGCAAAAATAGGCTTCTGAGGGCGTAGCTGGGTTAAGAGGCTTGAGTCAAGCCTATTTTGGAAAAATGCCCTTTTAAACCCGTATGATGTATTAGTTAAGGGAACGAGGTTCATAAGGAGCCGACTCGCTCCGCTGCGCATGGGTACCGTTAAGCCTGTAGAAGGATAGGCCCACCAGTTGGCACCAAAACTCATTTGGCCGGTAGGCCCAAAAACCGGCTGCCTTACCTTCGCGGTATGGCTATGGAATGGCACAATTGTTTTTCGGCGCAGCGCCT
>JAVLBR010000197.1:0-3695 GCA_031581125.1 Schleiferiaceae bacterium
GAAAAGAGCTTGCTCTTGCTCACAAAGCCTACGTACTTGCCTTTATTGTTAATCACCGGTAGATTCCAGGCGCCCGAGTCCTGGAACTTTTTCATGACCTGACTCATGCTGGCGTTCTTATCTACCTTGGCTGGCGGCGGATTCATGAGGGACGATACATAGGTATTGTCATACAGGCTTTGATCAAACATGATATTCCGGAAATCATCCAGGGTAAGTACGCCTACCAGCTGCTGTTCTTCGTCCAGTACGGGGAAGAGATTGCGGTGGGAAGTGCTTACCACTTTTACCAGCTCGCCCAGGGTCATTTCGGGTTTTACCCGTTTAAAATCGCGCTCCACCACCGAATCGATCCGGAGCAGGGCCAGCACCACCTGATCTTTATTATGGGTGAGCAGCTCCCCGGTTTTGGCCAGCGATTTGGTGTAGATGCTATGGGGCAAGAGGCTTTTGGTAACCAGATAAGAGATAGCGGAGACGATCATCAAGGGGATAAAGAGTTCGTACCCGCCGGTGATTTCCGCAATCATGAAGATGGCCGTAAGGGGCGAGTGGAGGACACCGGCCATAAGGCCTCCCATACCTACCAGGGCAAAATTGGTGGTATTGATATCGGCTATGCCCAAATCTGTGGCAATCCGGGCGAAAACAAAACCCAGGGAGCAGCCTACAAAAAGGGAAGGGGCAAAAACCCCGCCTACGCCACCGGCGCCAAAAGTGAAGCTGGCCGCCAGTATTTTCATAGCTACCAGGCCCAGTAAAAGCGCAATGAGCAAGAATTCGCCCTGGGCCTCCCCGGTATAAAACATGCTGGTGGAGACAATCTGGTCTACTTCCCCATTAAGCAGGTGATTAATGGTCTCATAGCCTTCCCCGTAAAGGGGTGGTATAAGCCAGATCAGTAAGCCCAGGCCCAGGCTGCCAATAAGCCAGCGCTGGCCGTTGCCCTTTATATTTTTAAAAAAACGGTCAAAGTAAAAATACACCTGGGTAAAGTAGACGGAGGCCAGGGCGGTACAGATGCCCAACATGATGTAAAAAGGCACGTCCTCTACCACAAAAGGGGCAAGAGATTTGTAATGAAAGAGGTGATCGTTTCCCTGCAGAAAAATGGAAGTCACGGCGCCGGAAACGGAAGCCAAAAGCAGCGGCACCAGGGAAGCCATGGTAAGGTCCAGGCTAAAGATCTCGATGGTGAAGATGATGGCTGCAATAGGCGCGTTAAAGACCGCCGCCAGTACGCCGGCACTGGCACAACTGAGCAGGAGAATGCGGTTTTTAAAATTGAGGTGCATAGCCCGGCCCAGGTTACTCCCGATGGCGGCGCCCGTTCCTACGGAGGGCCCCTCCAGCCCTACGGAGCCACCAAATCCGGCCGTGAAAAGGCTGGTTACAAGCCAACTAAACATTTGTTTGGCCTTCATCAAACCGCTGCGCTTGGAAATATAGTAGAGCACAATGGGAATACCCTCCCCGGGGCGTCCGCCGAGTAGCTTACTGATCAAAACCGTAATGCCTATCCCCACCACGGGAAAAACGAAGTAGTAGAGATTAAAATACTGCCCCAGGAAATCCGCGTGCATCAGGTGCTGAATAAAATGCACCATGTTTTTAAGCGACACGGCCACCAGCCCTACGAAAAAACCCACCAGGACGGCGAGGATAAGCATAAACTGCTGTTGGCTTAGGTGACGGGCCCGCCACTTGAGGACTCTTCCCAGTAAGCTGGTCGATTTGGCCTGCATATTCTTAGGACTGGTCGCTTTGGGGCGCCTGCCGCAGGTGCAACTCTTGCCACTGGCTACCATCTATAGGGGCAGGCGCATCGATCATAAGGTCGCGCCCCGCATTGTTCTTAGGGAAGGCCATGTAATCGCGGATGGTTTCACTGCCACCCAGTAGCGCCACCAAGCGATCAAAACCAAAGGCCATGCCGCCATGAGGCGGGGCCCCGTAGCGGAAAGCATCTAATAGGAAACCAAACTGGGCTTGGGCCTCGGCTTCCGAGAACCCGAGCACCGCAAACATTTTTTCTTGGAGCGCACGGTCGTGAATACGAATGGAACCACCGCCTAATTCGTTACCGTTGAGCACCAGGTCGTACGCTTGGGCGCGCACCTTTTCGGGGTTTTGATCCAGCAGGGCTAAATCTTCCGCACGAGGAGCTGTAAAGGGGTGGTGCATAGCGTGATAGCGCTGGCTTTCTTCCTCCCACTCGAGCAGTGGAAAATCGGTAACCCACAAGGGGGCAAACTGATTTGGCTTACGAAGGCCCAGCTCATCTGCCAGGTGCAAGCGCAGCATGCCCATGCCTTTTCGGGTAGCACTGGTCTCGCCCGCCATGACCAAGAGCAGATCCCCAGGCTGGCTTTCGCAAGCCTGGGCCCAATTGTGTAACTGCTCGGGGCCAAAGAACTTGTCAACCGAAGATTTAAAGCTGCCATCCGCTTGATGCTTCACCCAGATAAGGCCTTTTGCGCCCACCTGCGGTCTTTGCACCCAGGCGGTGAGCGCATCGAGCTGTTTGCGGGTGTAGCCCGCTTGTCCTTCCACCCGAATAGCGGTAACGAGCTGCGCCTGATCAAACACCTTAAAACCGGCTCCCTGGGCCAGAGTAGTAATATCGCAAAGGGTCATATCAAAGCGTATATCCGGCTTATCGGTGCCGTAACGTTCCAGGGCTAATTGATAAGAGAGGCGGGGAAAGGGCGTTACCGGAGCATCGCCCGCTACCTGGCGCAAAAGATGAGTCGTAAGCCCCTCAAAGGTGCGCAGGACATCGCTTTGCTCCACAAAGCTCATCTCACAGTCTATCTGAGTAAATTCCGGCTGGCGATCGGCGCGAAAGTCTTCATCCCGGAAGCATCGTACGATTTGGTAATACCGGTCGTAGCCGGAGATCATCAAGAGCTGCTTGAAAGTTTGGGGCGATTGGGGTAGGGCATAAAACTGGCCCTCGTGCAGGCGGGAGGGCACCACAAAGTCACGGGCGCCCTCGGGGGTCGATTTTATCAGGTAGGGGGTGTCCACGTGGAAAAAACCCTGCTCGCGCAGGTAATGGCGCACCTCATGATCTACCTGGTGGCGCAGGGCAATGCTCCGCTGTAGAGGGGGGCGCCGCAAATCCAAATAGCGGTATTTCATGCGGAGTTCTTCTCCCCCGTCGGTGTCGGTTTCGATGGTAAAAGGCGGTACCTCCGAACGGCTGAGCACCCGGAAATAAGCGACCTTAATTTCAATTTGGCCGGTGGGGTTTTCGGGATTGGGGTTTTCGCGCTGCACTACTTCCCCCTGGCAATGCACCACAAATTCGCGGCCCAGCCTGCGGGCTTCCTGCATGAGCGCCTGGTCCCAACTTTCATTAAAAGTAAGCTGGGTAATGCCGTAGCGGTCGCGCAGATCTACGAAGGTCATGCCGCCCAGTTCGCGGACTCGCTGTACCCAGCCGCTCAATTCTACGGTCTCGCCGAGGTGCTCGGCGCGTAACTCTCCGCAAGTGTGAGTTCTATACATCTATATCGGGGGATTTTTTCAAGGCGGCAAAATTACAATATCCCCCTGCCCCGGCGGGTGCTTCAGGGCCAAATTTTCGCCGCATGGACAGAATAACTGTGCTACTTAGTGTTTGTCCATACAGTCAAGTGTCTGTCCTAGAAAGTTGGTCAGCGAGGCTTGCGCAGCTTCAAAAAGCGGAG
>JAVLBR010000198.1:0-3690 GCA_031581125.1 Schleiferiaceae bacterium
CCCGGGGCTTAGGCTACGCTTACAACGGCGACCTCAATGACGAGGGCGCGTTGGGCTACGGTCTCAATCCGCCCGCTATCGGCTTTGACTTTTTTCAGGGGCCTTTTGCAGACTACTTCAATGGCCTGGATGACGACCGGGACGGTTGCGTGGACGGGGTGCGCATCGATGGGGTTTGTCAGCCGGAAGACCCCACCATCGGCCGTAATGAGCGGATCATTATGTCTGGCTTTATGTATTATAATAACGGCGGCGTGGGCAACCCCGTAAGCGGGACCACCGACCCCAGCACCGCCGAAGAGTTTTATCGCCTGCTGCGGAGTATCTGGAAAGACGGCCGCCCGCTGGTGATCGAAAACCCCTCCGGACAAGCCCAAACCGGAAACGGCGATGGCTATGTCTTGAATCCCGCCGGATTCGAAACCACCCGTTATGCTTACCCGGGCGATACCTACGACACCACGGGGGCCTATGAACCATCCGAGCCACTCCCCAACGGTGGCTGGTACGAAAACCCCGATAACGCCATGGACAAAAGGGGCCTCCACTCGGCCGGGCCTTTCTCTCTGGCACCTGGTGCCCTTAACTTTATCACTACCGGTACCGTCTGGGCCCGTAACTTTGGCTCTAGTGATCTTTTCGCTTCGGTAAACGATGTGATTATTGCCGACGACAAAGCACAGCAGCTTTTTGATAATTGCTTCCAGGTGCTCGACGGGCCCAATGCCCCCGACGTGGAATTTATCGAACTGGATAAAAAGCTGGTCCTGAACTTCACCAATCCTTACGATGAAAACGTAATCGGTTACGAGCAGGAAGACCCCCAAATTGTGCCCAACCCCAATTGGTCGCCTCAGCAAATCGACAGCGCAAGGGAAGCGGGCTATTTCAGCTACCGCTTTGAGGGTTTCCAAATATTCCAGGTTTCAGGACCGGACGTAGGGGTAGACGAGCTCTATGATCCCTCCCAAAGCCGCCTCATAGCCCAGAGCGATCTGAAAAACGATGTGGAGCAATTGGTCAATTACACCGAATCGCCCGACCTGCTGGGCAACCCCCTTACCCCGATGGACATGACCCTGAGGACCAATAACAGTGGGGTGGAGGTGAGCTATGAGATCACCCAAGACGCCTTTGCCACTGGGGATGAACTGACCCTTATCAACAATAAGGCCTATTACTTCTACGTCATTGCCTACGCGCAGAATGACTTTATCACCTTTAATCCGGGCAGCCCGCAAACCAACGCCCAAAAGCAGCCCTATCTCGCGGGCCGAAGAAATATTGGTAATAACTCCAAGCCCTTTGTAGCCATTCCTACCAAGGTGCAGAATCGTCGAAATGGCACTAAGCTTAATGCCGATTGGGGCGATCGCGTGGCCATCACCCGGCTCAACGGCCAGGGCAATGGCAGCGCCTTCTTGCGGATAGCGCAGGAGTCCAACGATCAAATCGTGGCCAATTTCTTCCAGACCGAGTTGAAGTACCTGGCCGACCATGCCCCCGTGGATGTGAAAGTAACGGATCCCTTTGAGGTTCGGGACGGCAGCTACCGGCTGGAATTTACCGGAACCGGCGAGAATGACGGCTGGAAGCTCTATGATGATGAGGGCAACTTTATCGACAGTTTGCGTCGTGACCTCACCTACCAGGGCGAGCAGATCATTCAAGATTACGGCTTCTCCATCAGCGTCCGGAATCCCGTTTCGCCCGGTTTCGAAAAGCCTACGGCTACTAATAACGGCATTATTGGCGCCGAGCGGATTTTTGAAGACCCCAACCAGGAATGGCTCACCGGCGTCCCTGACAATGACTCGGAAAGCCCCCTTAACTGGATCCTGGCCGGCATCAGTAACGTCCGGGATGGGGATAATACCCCAACCGTTTATTACAACGATTATGGTTCCGGGAGTGACAACAACCCCGATCCGCAGGGCGCCTTTGAAAATATCCTGGGCGGAACCTGGGCTCCCGTAGCCCTGGCCAGCAACGTACCGGCCCGTAATCAAGGCGGAGGAGACGACAGCCCTGGCTTTCCGCTGCGCGACCCCGTTTCCAAATCGATTGCGCCCTTTTTCCCCCTTTCGGAAATGCCCAATATCAACGTGGTTTACACCGACGATCCCAGCAAATGGACCCGGGTTCCCGTATTGGAAATGGGCAATATTCCGGCCACTACCGAGGGCAATGCCGAGCTCTTTACGCTGCGAGACCACGCCTCCCTGCGCAAGCAAGGCGGGCGCCTGGTACCGGATACGACACTGCCCCGGGGTTGGAGCTACTTCCCCGGCTATGCGGTCAACGTAGAAACCGGTCGTCGCCTCAACTTGGTAATGGGCGAGAATAGCTGGCTCAAAAGCGAGAATGGCGATGATATGCTTTACAATCCCAGCGCCAATCTTACCCAGAAACTGGGTAGCCCTGCCCTGGGCGGCATGCACGTCCTTTACGTGCTGGCAGATTCGGCCGAGTTCCGGGTAGGCAACTCCCTCGAATACGTGGACCTAACTTATCAGGGAGACGCCATCGAGGATTACCCCATCAAGGAGCAAATCGAAAATATGGGCAATGCCTCCAACCGGCGCCTCGTATGGGGCGGAATGACCTGGTGTACCATTGGCCTGCTTACCGATGAGCAGTTCGAGTATACCAGCTACGCCGATATACCTACCAAGGCTACCGTGCGGCTGCGGGTGCAAAGTCCTTATCAGCAAACCAATACCGCCTTAAACCCGGTCAATGAGGGCAACCCCACTTACTCCTTTGACCTGAATGGCTTTGCGGCGGATACCAGCAACCGGGAGTTGGCCAGCGATGCGCTGGATCTCATCCGGGCGGTGCCCAACCCTTACTACGGCTCTTCTCGCTACGAAGATTCCCAGCTGGATAATGTGGTTAAGATCACCAATCTCCCCCAGGAGTGCACCATTAACATCTTTATGACCAATGGGACCCGGGTAAGAACCATTCGCAAGGACAATCAACAGACCTACCTAGAATGGGACCTTAAGAATGACTTCAATGTGCCCATCGCCAGTGGGGTTTATATCATCCATATCGATGCGGGCCCCATCGGTGAAAAAGTGATCAAATGGGTGGGCAGTATTCGCCCCTCCGACCTCAACGCATTTTAAAAATAAAAACCCTCTCTTATCATGAAATGCATGTCTAAAATATTGCTTCCCCTCGCGGCCCTTCTATGGATGGGCACCGCCCAGGCAGGCAACCCCCAACGGGTGGGCTCTGCCGGAGCACCCGAGTTGCTCATCAATCCTTGGGCGCGTTCCACGGGATGGGGCTCCGTAAACCTGGCCGGGGTAAGTGGCATCGATGCCACCTACCTGAATATAGCGGGCATCACCTTCACGGAAAACCTGGACGTAGGCTTTACCAATACCCAATGGCTCGGTGGGGCCGGTATCACTATTAATTCCGCGGCCCTAACCAAAACGGTAGGGGCCAACGGGGTGCTTTCCGGCAGCATTAGCTCCTTTAACTACGGAGACCTGATCCGCACCAATCAGCAATACCCCGATGGAGGTATCGGGACCGTAAGTCCCAATACCTCTATCATCCGGGCAGGTTACGCGCAAAAGTTTACCGAGTCCATTCGCGGTGGGGTAAACATTAAGCTCTACAGTACCAACATTGTAGATATGCGGGTAACTACCGCCGTGGTAGATGCGGGCG
>JAVLBR010000199.1:0-3643 GCA_031581125.1 Schleiferiaceae bacterium
TAGTTAGTGTCTGTCTATAAACGCTCTCGCCCGTGGCGAAATGTGTCTCGCCAGAGGCGAGAAAGCAAGCCTAACGAAGCTGACCGACTTTATAGAAGACACTACTTGAAGCCCTCCAGTAAGCCCCGCCCACGCTTAAAGCCCTAAAAGCTGCCGGCGGGGGGAAACACATTTGGCCGGGAGGCCCCTAAAACCAAAACAAGCTGGCCATGTAGAGCAGGTAGGCACCTAGCATAAGGCCTCCCTGCCAGCGGCTAAGCTGCCCACGCCCGAAAATGGCAATGAGGGGGTAAAGCAAAAGGGTGATGCCCAGGAGCCAGGGAAAGTCAAAGCGAAGTAGGGCGGGGCTCTGGGCGGTGAGGTCCTGGATAAGGCTGGTGATGCCCAGCACGGCCAGGATGTTGAAAATATTGGAGCCCACCAGATTGCCCAGGGAAATGTCCTGGCGCTTTTTGATAATGGCGGAAATGGACGCCGCCAGCTCCGGGAGGGAGGTGCCGATGGAGACCATGGTAATGCCGATGATGCGCTCGCTAATGCCCCAGGTGCGGGCCAAACCTACCGCTCCGGTGACCAAAAAATCGGAGCCAAAGTGCAGCCCGGCCATGCCCCCCAGCAGAAAGAAAACCATCAGGGCGGGATGGTAAAGCTTGGCGTCCTGCAGTTCGTCGGGAATATCGGAGCGGCTGGAGCTTCGGATCTGGTAGAGGATATAGAGCACCAGGAGGGCCACCAGAAGGGCGCCTTCCCAAAATACCAGGGCGCCATCCAGCAGCAGCACAAAGAGCAGACCGGTGACCAGGGCCATGATCCAGTAGTCGCGGGTAATGGTTTTTTCGCTAACGCCTATGGGCATGAGCAGGGCGGTGATGCCGAGCACCAGGGCAAGATTGGCCATATTGCTGCCCAGCACGTTGCCAAAGGATAAATCAAGGTAACCACTTACGGCGGCTTCTACACTCACCAGTAGTTCCGGCGCCGAAGTAGCAAAAGAAACCACCGTCATGCCCACTACCAGCAGGGAGATTTGGGAGCGCAGGGCAATGTCTACCGCCGCTTTGACCAGCCACTCGCCCCCCATCAAAAGCATGGCCAGGCCCAGGAGAAGATAGAGATAATCGGGCATACGAGACGGGGAGCTATGCGTCGAACTTACGACTTACCGACCCGGTAATGTCTTCAATTTCTTTTTTCTCTTTTTCTACTTTCTCCTTGAACTTTTGGAGAGATTCATCGTCGGTCCCATCCGTGATCTGATGCTTGACCTCATCGGCCGCGTGGCGGATATCCCGCAGGCCCTTCCCAAAGGTACGCGCCATCTCCGGCAGGCGCTTGGCGCCAAAGAGCAACAAGACCAGCAGCAAAACCACCACCAATTCACCACCGCTGATGCCGAGAAAAAGAAAAGTGGAATAATTCATAAGACATTGATAAGGCCTGGCGGCCAAATGTGGTTCAAAGGTAAAAAAGAAACCCCGCCCATTCCGAAGAACCTGGCGGGGTTTAAAAGGCCTTAGCGCCCGGAGTGGGCCGGGACTTTATACTTCTACTTTCTTTTTGTTTTCCGCGTCGGCTTCCTTGCCCAAGCTATCGATCATCACGGGCGTGGCCACGAAAAGGGAGGAGTATGTACCCACGATGATACCAATGAGCAGGGCAAACATGAAGCCCCGAATGGTTTCGCCGCCAAAAAGGAAGATGATGAGCATCACCGCCAAGGTGGTGAGCGAGGTATTTACCGTCCGGCTCAGGGTGGCATTCAGGGCGTCATTGGTAAGCGTATGCATGGTGCGGCGCTTAATGTGCGCCCGCTGGAACTCCCGGATACGGTCAAACACCACCACGGTATCGTTAAGCGAGTAACCGATTACCGTAAGCAGGGCGGCAATGAAGGCCTGATCTATCTCCAGGGAGAAGGGTAAGAAGCCGTAGAGCAAGGAAAAGAGCGAGAGCACGATGAGTACATCGTGAAACACGGCGGCTACGGCCCCGAGGCTAAATTGCCAACGGCTAAAACGTATGAGAATGTAAAGGAAGATCACCACCAGGGAGAAGCCCAGGGCCCAAAAAGCGGCCGTCCGGATATCGTCGGCTATGGCGGGACCTACCTGACGCTCGGCCACGATGCCGTAATTGGTATCGCCCTCTGTTTCACTGAAAAAGACGTCCCGCTGTGGGGGCTCCTGGTAAAACTGACTTACGCCGCGGTAGAGCCGGTCTTTAATGTCGTTTTCCACTTCCAGGCCGGTTTGGGCCACTTTGTACTTGGTGGTGATGAGCACCTGATTGGGGTCCCCGATGGTTTTCACTTCGGGGTACAGCTTGGTGCCATCTTCCTGCACAAAGTAATCGCCCAGGGTATTTTGAATTTCAGAAGGATTGGCCTCTTGATCGAAAACCACCTGATAAGAACGGCCTCCCACGAAGTCTACCCCGTAATTGAGCCCGCGGGTGAGCAGGGACACAATACCGGCCAGAATGATAAGGCCACTGATGGTGTACGAAATGCGGCGCTTGCTGAGAAAGTTAATATTGGTATTGGTAAAGGCATTGCGCGTGAGGTTGGTGGCAAAGCTGATCGCCTTCTTGCGCACCAGCCTGGCTTCAAATACCAAACGCGTAATAAAGATGGCACAGAACAGGGAGGTAAGGATACCGATGATAAGGGTGGTAGCAAAGCCCCGGATGGGTCCCGTGCCAAAGGAATAAAGGATCACGCCGGTAAGGAAGGTGGTCACGTTGGCATCTATGATGGAGCTGTAGGCATTCTGATAGCCGTCTTGCAAGGCCAGCCGTAGGCCTTTTCCATTGGCCAATTCTTCTCGTATGCGTTCGTATATCAGTACGTTGGCATCTACCGACATACCGATGGTAAGCACAATACCGGCGATACCGGGCAGGGTAAGCACCGCCCCCAGAGAGGCCAGGATCCCGAAGATAAAGAAGATATTCACCACCAGGGCGATAACGGAGGCTATGCCCGCACCGCTGTAGTAGAACACCATGTAAACCATCACCAGAATAAGCGCGATCACGAATGACCACAGGCCGGCCTGGATGGCTTGCTCTCCCAGGGAAGGACCTACAATGTTGGCCTGGATGATATTAGCCGGCGCGGGAAGCGCCCCGGCCTGGAGAATGTTGGCCAGGTCTTGGGCCTCCTGAACGGTAAAGTTGCCACTGATCTGAGTGCGGCCGCTGGGGATCTCGTTTTGCACCATAGGGGCCGAGTACACGCGGTTGTCCAGGACCACGGCCACCGCCCGGTTATCATCGGGATTGTCGGGCTGGCCGGCTGCCTCTTTGGTGATTTCCTGCCAGCGGGAAGCACCGCGGGCATTCATGTTCATGTTTACGATGGGGTTGTTCTGCTGGTCAAAGTCTTGTTGGGCATTGGTTACCACGTCGCCGGTCATGGCGGGTTCCCCACGGCGATCGGTTTTCCCGGCATAGAGGCGCAAGAAGCCGGCTTCGTTGGGCTTGGCATCCCACATGAAGTCCACGCCCCGCATATCCGCCGGCAGGAGCGCCCGAATTTGCGGAAAACTCAGGTACTGGTTGATATCGGCGGTGTCTTGGGGCTGCGCAAAGCCTACCACCGGTCCGCGCCGTACCTGGCTATTTTGAAAGTCGTAATTGGGGG
>JAVLBR010000200.1:0-3619 GCA_031581125.1 Schleiferiaceae bacterium
ACGAATTGAGCCGTTTCCCGAATATGCTTCTCCGGGCAGCTTAAGATTAGCCAATTGCTGCTGAGTCAATTATTGCCAACTTCTTATTTGGTGTGACACCTGAATCCCAGCATTTAAAATATTTAAATCTCCTCCACCAAAGTTACGGTTTTTTCCTGCCCTAAGGCTACTTCCCAACGGTATCAGCCCTACCCCCCCCCACCGGTTCCACGTGAATGTGCACCTCCGCCAGCTGGGGCAGTTGGGCCTGCAGGTGGTCCTTGAGGCGGTGGGCCAGGGCGTGGCCTTCCGCTACGGTGAGCTGGCCCGGCACCTGGGCGTGCAGGTCTACCCAGTACTGCATGCCCAGCTTGCGGACGTAGCATTTTTCGGTGGCTTGGATGCCCGGCACCCGCAGGGCCTGGCGGCGCAGTTCCGCCTCCAGGGCGTCGTAGCGGTGCTCGTCCATCACTTCGCCCAGGGCGGGGCGGAATATGCGGTAGGCATTGTAGAGGATAATGGCGGCCGCCACCAGCGCGGCCCAGTCGTCCAGCGCGGCGTATTCCGGCCCCAGCAGTAGGGCCAGGCCTATGCCCAGAAAAGCCGCCAGGGAGGTAATGGCATCGCTGCGGTGGTGCCAGGCATCGGCCGCCACCACACGGCTGCCGGCCGCTTCGCCGCGGCGCTTCAGCACCCGGTAAAAAACTTCCTTGCTCACAATGATGGCCCCCAGGACCACTAGCGTAAAAGGCGCCGGCAGCGCGTGCGGATCCTGGATGTTTTGCACCGCCTGGTAGGTGATGATCACCGCCGAGGCTACCAAAAACACCACCACCCCAAAAGTGGTGAGGGGCTCGGCCTTGCCGTGGCCATAGGGATGGTTGCGGTCCGGCGGCCGATGGGCATAGCGCAGGCCCAGGAGCACCAGCAGGGAGGAGACTACGTCGGAGCCGCTTTCAATGGCATCGGCCAATAAGGCGAAACTATTCCCCAGCAGGCCGGTCACTCCTTTGGCCAAAGCCAAAAAAACATTCCCGCCTATGCTCAGGTAAAGGCCCCGCCGGGCCTGTTCTTGCTGCCGGTCCATGGGACAAAAGTAGGGGTAGCAGCGCAGTGCACTGCGCCGCTACCCTTATCTTTGCCCCAAAACAGCCCGATATGTACGGAAAATTACAAGCCCACCTCCAGCAAGAACTGCAGCAAATAGAAGCCGATGGCCTCTACAAACGCGAACGGGTGATCCAGGGCGAGCAAGGCGCCGAGATCACCGTACAAGGCGGCCAAAAGGTGCTCAACTTCTGCTCCAATAATTACCTGGGCCTCTCCTCCCACCCCAAGGTGAAAGAGGCGGCCCAAAAAACCCTGGAAAGCCACGGCTTTGGCATGAGCTCGGTCCGCTTTATCTGCGGCACGCAAGACATCCACAGGGAACTGGAGGAAAAACTGGCTCGCTTCCTGGGGACGGACGATACCATCCTCTACGCGGCGGCTTTTGATGCCAATGGCGGCATTTTTGAGCCCCTGCTCACGAAGGACGACGCCATTATCTCCGATGGCCTCAACCACGCCTCCATCATAGACGGCGTGCGCCTCTGCAAGGCGCAGCGCTACCGCTACCAAAACAACGATATGGCCGACCTGGAAGCCCAGCTCCAAAAGGCCCAGGACACGGCCCGCTTTAAGATCATCGTGACCGATGGGGTCTTCTCCATGGACGGCTACGTGGCCCAGCTCGACAAAATATGTGACCTGGCGGAGCAGTACGAAGCCCTAGTGATGGTGGACGACTGCCACGCCACCGGCTTCATCGGCGCCACCGGCCGCGGCACCCACGAACTGAAAGACGTGATGGGGCGGGTAGACCTCATCACCGGTACCCTGGGCAAGGCCCTGGGGGGCGCCATGGGCGGTTTTACCAGCGGACGCAAGGAGATCATAGACCTGCTCCGGCAGCGCTCCCGCCCTTACCTCTTTTCCAATTCCCTGGCCCCGGCCATCGTGGGCGCCAGCAATGCCGTGCTGGACCTGCTCAGCGAGAGCACCCAGCTGCGGGACCAGTTGGAAGACAACGTTCGCTACTTCAAGGAGGGCATCCGCAGCGCCGGGTTTGAGATCAAAGACGGCGATTCCGCCATCGTGCCCATCATGGTGTACGATGCGGCCCTTTCCCAGCGCTTTGCCGACCGCCTATTGGAGGAAGGCATTTACGTGATCGGCTTCTTTTACCCGGTAGTGCCCCGCGACCAAGCCCGCATCCGGGTACAGCTCAGCGCCGCCCACGAGCGCGCCCATCTGGACCAGGCCATCGAGGCTTTTACTCGCGTGGGCCGCGAGCTGGGCGTAATCGATTAGTGTCTGTCTATAAAGTCCGCTAACTTCGTTACGCTTGCCCAAAAAATGCTCATTTACCCTAGTAAACTCCGCTTTTTTGGGCTGCGCAAGCCTCGTTAGCGAACTTTCTAGAACAGACACTCGACTCTGTAGACAGACACTGATTAGGCCATACGCCTCATATGCGAAAACACCCTTTACCCCACCGCCCTGCGCGGGCAGGGCGGTTTTTTTTTTTTGGGCCTGGCAGCCAAATGTGGGTTAGGGTCAAAATACCACTAGCCCCTTATTTCGTCTGCGCAGCTACCTGGCGCTTTAATTCTTCGGTCAAGTTAATTCTCTTGAGTTGAAGGGTGTTGCCATTGGAAAAAGCCAGGTTTAGCGCTTTTTGGTCTTCTGACAGGTCGTAATCAATTATGCCTTCTTCCCCGTCGTCTTGGTAAATAATTTGGCTTGAAGTAATGTTACGAATGGGGATGATGCCAACTTCATCTTCCAGCCCCATATGATATAAAGTATCATTCTGAAGTACATATATTATCCTGCCATAATTTTCTTTTAGGTCGTGATCCACCTTTTGATTGATCGCACTCGTTTTGTTGGGGTCATCGGTTTTTATCTGCATGCCAGTTAACTCCCAGGCGGAGTTTTGGAGCTGATTTGAACAGGCGCTAAAAGATAAGGCCGCGAGCAGGGCTAGTAGTAAGCTTTTCATGGTTTCTTCTTTTACATTATCCCAGGCCAAGATAAGTCTTTTTAAACCAACTCGTGCCCTTGTCCAAGCGGTGAGCTGACACTCTGGGGCCGGAGGGCTGCAGCCGCAGGTTTGATTGCCATGCCCAGCGATTGCCTTTTATGCCCCACAAGCATTCCTGATACCAGCTTCAGCCTGTGTTTAAGACATTTTTTGCCTCAGTGCTGCTAAACCGCCCATCTTTCCTAAAGGTGCAAAACGTCAGGCACCACATGATCTATAGGGGCACCGTCGATGTTGAATATCAGGTACCGCTAAGGTACTTCTCTTCAAAAGAAGTCATCCGCTGAACATCGTCACCTTCCGTGGGAGTAATGCCGAAAACAGCCTCCAAATCCCCCTCTCTGATCTGCAATACCGCGGGCTTGCCCTCCACCCCCAGGTAAACCCGGTTAAGCTTCCTCCGGTTTTCCACCCGCAGGTGGTGGTCGTTAGAGGAAGCAAAGGCGTCACCTAAGTAGCCAATAAAATAGGTATTGGGGAAATCCCCACTATCCATTAGTTGAGCGGCCTTTTCTAAACAGCCGCGGCAGCCCCGGGTAGGGATCAGGACGT
>JAVLBR010000012.1:0-27797 GCA_031581125.1 Schleiferiaceae bacterium
TTTCAAAGCAAGCATAACGCAGCTATCGGACTTTATAGACAGACACTACTTAGGGATGCAGCAGCACACCGTCTGCCATGTGCAAGGTGCGATCCGCGTAGGCGGCCTGCTCCGCATTGTGGGTGATGATCACGAAAGCGGTCTGGAATTCCTCCCGGATCTGTTTAAAAAGCCCGTACATCTCTTCCGCGTTGCGGCTGTCGAGGTTCCCGGTGGGCTCATCGGCCAGCACCAGACGAGGGTGGTTCATGAGGGCGCGGGCCACCGCTACGCGCTGCTGCTCCCCGCCGGAAAGCTGGCTGGGCTTATGGTCCCGGCGGTTTTCCAGGCCCATAAACTGAAGCAGCTCCCCTACCCGCTCGCGGGCTTCGGATTTCTTTAGGCCCGCTATGTAGCCGGGGATAGCCACATTCTCAGCGGCGGTAAACTCCGGCAGCAGGTGGTGAAACTGGAAAACGAAGCCCAAATGGGTATTGCGAAACTGAAGGCGGGCCTTGCGGCTACGCTTGGAAAGGGAAGTGCCCTCCCAGAGGATATCGCCGGCATCGGGCTCGTCCAGGGTGCCCAGGATCTGTAGGAAAGTGGTCTTGCCGGCGCCACTATCGCCCATGATGGAGAGCATCTCGGCCGGTTTTACGGTGAGGTCTACCCCCTTGAGCACTTGTAAATGGCCGTAAGATTTGGTGATGCCCTGGGCGGTGATCATATCTTTTGGAGCTTTTGGCGGGTTTGGTGATAATCCAGAAACAGGCTGAGCTTTACGGAAAGATTGCTCTGGGCGGGCGCCGCCGTAAGGGCGTCCCAGTTGGGACCGTACTGGGCGTAAAGCCGGCGGCCGTCCTGGGCCAGCGCTACCCGGTAAAGCAAGGTGATCTGGCTGGCAGGGGCAAACCACCACTGGTAGCGCAAGTCCAAATTTAGGGTGTTAAAATTAAGGTTTTCATTGCCTTGATAATCCAGCTGGTCAAGGCTGCCATCGGCCAAAAGATTAAAGTAGCGGTGGTAGCGTACGCGGCTCCAGTACTGGCGCAGGCGTAAACTGAGGGAGTGCTGCGGATCAAAGGCATAGCGGGCGTCCATCACGGCGGTGATGTTCCTTACGGTACGCTGGCCCATAATGGGGGCACCATCCACTTTTTGGGCAAAGCCGATATCATCGCGCTGCTTTTGCCAGCTAAAGCGGGGCGTCATGAAAAGATGATCGCCCAGCCGGATGCGGGGCTCCAGATTGAGCGTGGTGAGGACGGCCTGCCACTGCCAGCGGTATTCGTAGGTGAAATCGGCATCCAGCGCCAAGGGCTGCCGATAATCCGTAGAGACCAGGCTAAAGAAAGAAATGCGCGGGGGCCGCCGTAGGAAGCGACCGGGGGTGCGGGGTTCAAAGTAATCGTAGTAGGCTACCGGGGAGCTGCGCACCCGGAAATTGATCCCCGTGAAATCGCGGAGCAGGAAAAAGGCGCTTCCGCCTACCGCCCATTCTTCAAAGCGCTGGGGACGGTAGAGGCTGCTGTAAATATTGTACAGGGAGTAGCTGGTCCGGTTGAAAATACCGCTGGGCTCGAAGGTCAGGTATTCCACCTCACTGTAATTGCGCCACTGATTGTTCCGCGCCTGAAAGCCCATGTCGTTGATGTCAAACTGGTCGGTGCTGAGGGTTTGCCGGGAGGCCCAGCGCCAGTGGCCGTCCACATCGCCTATCCGGAGGGAGGCTTCATGGCCGCTTTGCTGGAGGGTGTCGCTGAGGCGGTCGCTGCGCTTGAGGGAGGCGTCCAGGCGGTACTGACCGGAAGAAGTGTAGAGGCTGGTGAGCAGGCCGGCCACGTTGGCATCCAGGTAGCGGCCTTCCCGGAGCACATTGGTATTGACGAAGCTTACGGAGCTGTTGCGATTAAAGCGCTGATCGAGCACGATCATGTTGTAATTGGTGAGGGGCTCTAGCAATTGACGCTGCTCCCGGCCATTGGTATCGGTGTAGGTTTGGTAGGAATTGTCGGTGACCGCATTGAGCACTCCTACGCCCAGATTGCCCCGGGTGCGTCCGGATACTTTACTGGCATTGATCAGCTTAGTGTATTCCGTGCGCACCGACTGGTCTTGGTCGGTGTTGATGTTTTGATTGGTGATGTTTTTAGGCGTTCCCCCGATGCGCCGGGAGTAAAACAGATCGCCGATGGAAAAGAGCTCGGTGCCCTCGTTAAAAAACTGCCGGTTTTCCTGAAAGCGGTTTTCGAAAGGGGAAAGATTGAGAAACTGGTTGTCAAAAGCCACCTGTCCGAAATCCGGAACCAGCGTCATATCCAGGGTGAAGGCGGGGCCCAGACCGTACTTCAAGTCCATACCGGCAAAGGCATCGTAAGTGGTATTGCCTTGATAATCATTTCTGTAAGCGGAGAAATAGGGCATGAGGGACAGCCGTACGGGCGGATCGATATCTGCCAGGCCTTTTAGCAAGCCGGCTTGGTAAGCCTGGCTAAAGCCGGACCCGCGGTTTACCGGGTTCCAACTGTAGATGTGCCGATTGCGCCGGATGCTGCGGATAAAATTAGCGCCCCAGCCTTTTTGGGCATTTTTGGGGAAGCGCAGGGCTACGTATGGGATGGCCATTTCTACGGTCCAGCCGCTATCGTGGCGGCGCACGGCCCGGCGCCAGATGGTATTGTAGCTGGCATCGTCTTCACCGGCGGCGTTGGTACGCAGGTCGGCCTTGGTCCCAGCGGCGGTTACCACAAACTTAAACTGATTCTGGCCATCGTTGAAGGGATTAAGGGAGACCATAAACCAGTCGGTGTTCTCATCGTACACATCCCGGGTGGTGACCTGATGCAAGATGCTATCGGGCGCCGCATCGTGCAGGTAGGCACCCACATAAAGCGCTTCATCGGTGTAGACCAGCTTCACGCGAGAGGAAAAACGATCGGGCGCGGGAGTGCCTATGCCGGGGCTTAGCATGGTAAAATCCTGGGCGCCCGCTTGCTCTTGCCAGGCGGTATCTGCCAGTACACCGTCTATCACGGGCGGAGTAGCTACTTCCGGGACGGAAAGTGACCGGCGGGCCTGGGGCCTCGTTTGGCCGAAGGCCGCACCAAATGCGAGTAACCAAACCAGAGAAAAACAAAGGGACTTGAAGGGCATAAACAGGGGCAAAAAAGGGCGGCAAAGGTAGGCAATAGCCCCCGTCCCGGGAAGGTGGGCAGCGGCCTGGAAATAAGGAGAAGAAAATGCCGCCGCCCATTTTTCCCTTAGCGCTGGGCAGCCTATTTTTGCCGCCATTCTCATTAAAGCGATCCCCCCTTATGAACCTACACGAATTTCAAGGTAAAGATATACTGGCCTCCTACGGCGTAAATGTTCAACGCGGCATAACCGCCACTACCCCGGAAGAAGCGGTGGAAGCGGCCCAAAAGCTCAACGAACAAACCGGGACGGAGTGGTACGTGGTCAAAGCGCAAATCCACGCCGGGGGCCGGGGAAAAGGCGGTGGTGTAAAGCTGGCCAAATCGCTGGAAGAGGTGAAAACCATAGCGGGGGATATCCTGGGCATGATGCTGAAAACGCCCCAAACCAGCGCCGAAGGAAAAAAAGTAAACCAAATAATGGTGGCTGAAGATGTGTACTATCCTGGCCCGAGCGAAACCAGCGAGATCTACATGTCGGTATTGCTCAACCGGGAAGCCGGCCGCAATATGATCATGTACTCCACCGAAGGCGGAGTAGACATAGAACAGGTAGCCGCCGATACTCCGGAACGCATCTTTACCGAAGAAATAGACCCCAAAGTAGGGCTCATGCCTTTCCAGGCCCGGAAAATTGCTTTCAACCTGGGGCTTTCCGGCGCGGCTTTTAAGGAAATGGTGAAGTTTGTCTCGGCCCTTTACCGCGCTTACGATGGCATAGACGCCGGCCTCTTTGAAATCAATCCGGTACTGAAAACTTCCGACGATAAAATCCTGGCCGTAGATGCCAAGGTAACCCTGGACGATAATGCCCTTTTCCGCCATAAAGACTACGCGGAGCTGCGCGATAAGCGCGAAGAAGATCCCATAGACGTAGAGGCCGGAGAAGCAGGCCTCAACTTTGTAAACCTGGATGGCAACGTGGGCTGTATGGTAAACGGCGCCGGCCTGGCTATGGCCACCATGGACATTATCAAAATGGCGGGCGGCAATCCGGCCAACTTCCTGGACGTAGGCGGTACCGCTGATGCGGCCCGGGTGGAAAAAGCCTTCCGCATCATCTTGCGCGACGACAACGTAGAAGCCATTCTGGTGAACATATTTGGCGGGATAGTCCGCTGCGACCGGGTGGCGCAGGGCGTGATCGATGCTTACCAAAACATAGGAGACATCGACATCCCCATCATTGTGCGCCTGCAAGGCACCAATGCCGAGGAAGCTAAGAAAATGATCGATGAGAGCGGCCTTAAAGTCCACTCCGCCATAGCCCTCCAGGAGGCCGCCGATAAGGTTAAAGAGCTGGTATAAGGGGCTTCCCATTTTTATGCGCCGCGCCCCTTCTCTTTACGCCCGCCCTTTATTAGGCTTATTCTTGGCAGGGGCAGCGCTGCTCATTTTGCCTCCTCTTTTTCAGGATGGTATGTTCATGGATGGCACCATGTATACCGCCGTAGCTCATAACCTGGCCCAGGGCAAAGGCAGTTTTTGGTATCCCTGGTTTGCGCCCCACTTTCACGGCCTGCCCAGCTTCCATGAAAATCCGCCCCTGGGCTATTGGCTTACCTCTTGGGCCTTTGAGCTGGGGGGCAGCAGCCTGTACGCGGAGCGTTTCTACCTGTTGGTGGTGCTGGCGATCACCATTGCCCTGGTGGTTTATTTTTGGCGTCGCTTGCAGCCCACCCGTCCGGAAAGCGCTTGGTTTCCGCTCCTGCTTTGGCTGGGCATGCCCATCGTTTTTTGGGCTTACCGGCACAATATCATGGAAAATACCATGCTGCTCTTCATCCTGGGCGCTATTCTGCTCCAGTACGAGGCGCTGCAAAGAAAGCGCCCGCCCTACCTGGCCGCCCTGGGCGCGGGCTTGCTGCTTACGGGGGCCTTTTTGGTGAAGGGCTTTACCGGCCTTTACCCGCTGGTGCTGCCCGCTCTTTACTGGCTTTTTTACCGCCGTCCCACTAGGCGCCGCACCCTACTATTCATGCTGCTCACCATCGCTACCCTGCTGGGGAGCCTGGCCCTTCTCTGGTGGCACCCCCATACGCACCAGAGCATGTCCTACTACCTGGTAGAACGAACGCTCCACCGCATCCAGGAAGTGCCCACGGTGAGCAGCCGGGCCTTTATTCTGGGCGTCCTAGCGCAGCAGCTTATCTTGCCCGCCTTGCTGGCGGCGGTGGCCGGGTGGGGCGCGGTTTGGGCCTTCGGCCAAAGGAAATGGCCGCTCCACTGGAAGACTTTTGGTTTTTTAGGAAGTTTGGCCTTAGCCGGCATCCTTCCCCTCATGCTTACCGCGGTACAAAGGCCCTTTTACTTGCAAACTACCACCCCCCTCCTAGCCTTAGCGGTGGCCTCGCTGGTGGTGCCCGTGCTCCCCCGGTGGCAGGAAGCCCTGGGCGGTACCAAGCGCAAGCGCCGGATCCTAAGGACGCTGGCCACGGGGCTGACCGCCCTGTCTCTACTACTCACTTTCCAAAAAGCGGGAACGCCCAAACGCAATGCCGACCTGGTACACGATGCTCACCTATTGGCCCAGCGCCTTCCAGCGGAAACCCGCCTGGAAGCCCCGCAGGAGCTGGCCTACCACTGGCGCGCAAAGGCTTACCTGGTGCGCTACGGAAATCTACACCTCCTGCAAGCCCAGCACGCCGGAGATACCCCTTACCATATTCGCAGGAAGGGCGCACCAGCTCCACCCGACGGCCAAGTAGTAGATTATCCGCTGCGTTTTTTCACGCTTTATAAAAGTAAGCGGGGGGTATCAGGCGATTCGGCGCAAAGGTGATTTTTTCCGCACGATAAGACCATTAAAAAACCCCGCCGGGGGCGGGGTTTTGAATCATAGCCTAGGCAAGGCAAACTTAAATTTGGTCATAGCGATCCAGGTTCATCACCTTGGTCCAGGCCGCTACAAAGTCTCGGACAAATTTTTCCTGCGCATCATCGGCGGCATAGACCTCGGCCAGGGCCCGCAGTTCGGAATTAGACCCAAATATCAGGTCCGCGCGGGTGGCGGTCCATTTGAGTTCTCCCGACTGGCGGTCGCGTCCTTCAAAAAGCATTTTGTCCTCACCCTTAGCTTCCCACTTGGTTTCCATGCTTAGCAGATGAGCAAAGAAATCATTGGTGAGCGCCCCGGGCTTATCGGTAAAAATGCCGTGATCGGAGCCATCGTAATTAAGGTCCATGCTGCGCATACCGCCCATTAGAACGGTCATTTCGGGCGCAGTGAGATTAAGGAGCTGAGCTTTATCTACCAGCAGTTCTTCGGTGGTAAAGGTGTACTGGGTTTTTTGGTAATTGCGGAACCCATCGGCAATGGGCTCCAGTACGGCCATGCCTTCCACATCGGTTTGGTCCTGGGTGGCATCGGTCCTTCCGGGGTTGAACGGCACTTCTACTTCTACCCCCGCTTCTTGGGCAGCACGCTCTACCCCCACGGCGCCGCCCAGGACGATAAGATCAGCCAGGGAGACTTGTTTGGCCGTGTGTATCTTATTGAAATCCTTCTGGATTTGGGTGTAAATGCCCAGCACGCGGTCCAGCTCTTCGGGTTGGTTTACCTCCCAGCTGCGCTGGGGTTCAAGGCGAATCCGGGCGCCGTTGGCACCGCCTTTGAAGTCAGAGCCCCGGAAAGTAGAGGCCGAGGCCCAGGCCGTTTGCACCAGATCGCGGGTGGAGAGGTCAGCCGCCTTAATAGCTTCCCTTAAGGATTCGATGTCGCCGCTGGCGATGGTTTCGTAATCCGCTTCGGGAATGGGGTCTTGCCAGAGAAATTCTTCCTCGGGTACTTCCGGTCCCAGGTAACGCTCTTTGGGGCCCATGTCGCGGTGGGTAAGTTTAAACCAGGCTTTGGCAAAAGCTTCTTCAAAGGCTTCTGGGTTTTCGAGGAATTCCTTGGATATTTTTCGGTAGGCGGGATCCTTGATCATGGCCAGGTCGGTAGTAAGCATGGCCGGTTTTACCTTTCGGGCGGTATCAAAGGCGTGAGGTACCATTACTTTGGGATCTTTGGCCACCCACTGACGGGCGCCACCGGGACTTTCGGTCAATTCCCACTCCTCATTAAAAAGTGCCTTAAAGTAGCCATGACTCCATTCGGTAGGCGTAGCCGTCCATATCACTTCCAGGCCGGAGGTGATGGCATGGGGTCCTTTGCCACTTTTATAATCGCTTTTCCAGCCAAAACCCTGGGCCTCCATGGGGGCGGCTTCTGGATCTGCGCCCATGTGCGAAGCGGGGGCGGCACCGTGGGTTTTGCCAAAGGTGTGGCCGCCCGCATTGAGGGCTACCGTTTCCCGGTCATTCATGCCCATACGACCAAAGGTTTCCCGAATGGCTTTCGCGGCAGATTTGGGATCGGCATTGCCGTCGGGACCTTCCGGATTTACGTAGATGAGGCCCATCTGGACGGCCGCCAAGGGGCGTTCCAGGTCTCCGTCATCGGTATAACGGTCTTTAGCCAGCATTTTGCTTTCGGGGCCCCAATAGACATTGCTGGCCGGCTGCCATACGTCTTTACGCCCTCCGCTAAAACCGAGGGTTTCAAAGCCCATGGATTCCATAGCCACGTTTCCGGTTAAAATCATGAGGTCTGCCCAGGATATTTTTTTGCCGTACTTCTGCTTGATGGGCCAGAGAAGCCGACGGGCCTTGTCCAGATTGGCATTATCCGGCCAGCTATTGATGGGCGCGAAGCGCTGCTGGCCCTCGCGGGAACCGCCGCGGCCATCGCCTGTCCGGTAAGTACCGGCGCTATGCCAGGCCATGCGGATGAAGAAAGGACCGTAATGGCCCCAGTCCGCCGGCCACCACTCTTTGGAATCAGTCATGAGCTCGCGGAGGTCCTTTTTGAGCGCCCAGTAATCGAGCTCCTGAAAGGCCTGGCGATAGTCAAAATCGGGGTCCATGGGATTCACCGCCTCCGTGTTTTGACGTAAAACCGAAAGGTCGAGGCGATTGGGCCACCATTCTTTTACTGTTTTTGCCTGCCCCGGCTCGGTGGGTGCCTTTTCGGTGGAGGCTGATTGGGTGTTTTCTGCTTCTTCTTTGCTATCGGAACTGCCAAATCCAAAGGGACAGCCGCCTTCTTTCTGCATTTGCCCTTGAGCCAGGACTGCTCCGCTAAGCAGGGTGAATGCGAGTAGTAATGATCTTTTCCTTTTCATAAAATTGATGTTTTGAGGGAACAAATTTAGGTTTCCTCCCAAAATTATCTGACACCCAGGGCTCTATAAAAGATAAGCGCTATTTATAGGTTCTTTTTTAAGAGGACAGCTTTCTTCTGATTATGAGTTCCTTTACATATTAGGAAAGGGGGGTAATGACGTTAAGCGAAATAATCGGAAAGGGAAAATAGCGGGGATGAATCACTTTTGGCCGGCAGGCCTCACCGACACGTGCTTTTTACTACTTTTGAGGCTTCAATAAAATTCTGCAATAAAAAAACAGAGCTGATGAAAAAAGTTGGGCTGGCCCTTATCTCATTGGGCCTGGCGGGTAGCTTATCCGCCCAAACAGAAATAGACTACCAGCTGCATACGCTGGATAATGGCCTGGATGTAATCTTGCACGAGGATCACAGTACACCGGTGGTAGCCGTTTCGGTACTGTACCACGTGGGTAGTAAAAATGAACGGCCGGGCCGCTCCGGTTTTGCCCACTTCTTTGAGCATCTGATGTTTGAAGGATCGGAAAATATAGACAGGGGACAGTACATGAAGCTGGTGCAGTCAAACGGGGGTAACTTAAATGCCAACACCTCCTTTGACCGCACCTTTTATTACCAGGTTTTGCCCAGCAATCAGCTGGAACTGGGCCTCTGGTTGGAAAGTGAGCGCATGCTGCACGCCCGGGTAGACACCACCGGGGTAGAAACCCAGCGAGAGGTGGTAAAAGAGGAGAAGCGGCTGCGCATAGACAACCAGCCTTACATGAGCTTCCAGGAAGAAATCTTTGATGCCGCCTTTGGGGGCAGTTATTACGGTATCCCCCCGATTGGGACCTTTGAAGATATTAATGCCGCGAACATCACGGACTTTGAAGATTTTTACAACACCTTCTACGTGCCCAATAACGCTACTTTGAGCATTGCGGGCGATATAGACCCCGAGGAAACCCTGGCCAAGATCAAACAGTACTTCGGTAAGGTTCCCAAGGGTACGCAAGAAATACCTCGTCCGGATGAAAAGCCGGAATCTCTGGCTGAAGAAAAGGTGGATACGATATACGATAACATCCAGCTGCCCGGGGTTTTCATCGGCTACAGAACACCCGCTCAGGGGACGAAAGAGGCCTACGCCGTGGATATGCTGGCCAAATTATTGAGCGATGGCCAAAGCTCTCGCCTCTACAAACGGATTGTGGATGAGGAGCAGCTGGCCGTGACGGTTCAGGCTTTTCCTTACACCCTGGAGAATGCGGGGCTGTTTATCACCTTTGGCATCGTAAATCAAGGCGTGGGCCTGGACTCGCTGGTACAGTCTATCGATGCCGAGTTTGCCCAGGTACGCGATGATAAGATTAGCCAGCGGGAATACACCAAAATCCTCAACCAACTGGAAAGTGATTTTGTCCGCCAAAATTCCCGCATGGCGGGTATTGCGGAAAACCTGGCCAACTACCATGTGTACTACGGCGATGCCTCCCTCATCAACAACGAAATAGAGGAGTACCGGGCCATTACCCCTGGTTACCTCAAGGAAGTAGCCCAAAAGTACCTGATGCCGGAAAACCGCGTTGTGCTCTATTATTTACCCGAAAACGAACAGTAAAAAGCTGCCCTCATGCTTAAAAGAATAACGAACCTCCTCCTGATCATTACCATGACCTGCGGTGCGCTCACGGCGCAAATAGATCGCAGCCAACCACCGGAAGCCAAACCGGCCAAACCGCTCGAGTTTGGCAAATACAAGGTGAAAACCCTTAAAAATGGTTTGACCTTAATCTTGGTGGAAGATCACAAACTGCCCCGTACCACGGCTTACATGGTGGTGGACCGCAAACCGGTGCAAGAAGGCGATAAGGCCGGCTACGTAAGCCTGGCCGGCCAAATGCTCCGCCAGGGCACTCAAAACCTGCCCAAAGACAGCCTGGATAAAACCATTGATTACCTGGGCGCAGATCTAAGCACCAGCAGCTCGAGCGCTTATGTGAGTGGCCTTAGTAAATACAATGAACGGCTGATCCAACTCCTGGCAGATGTGGCGCTAAATCCGGCTTTTCCCAAAGAGGAGTTCGATAAGCTCAAAAAGCAGTCGCTATCCAATATAGAGTCTGCGCGGGACAACCCCGATCAGCTTTCCGCGCGCCTCTTTAATCATACCCTGTATGGCGGAAACCATCCTTACGGGGAATTGGAAACCAAAGAGACACTGGAAAACATAGAACTGGAAGATTGCCGTAATTACTACCAAAAATACTGGGCGCCCAACCGCACTTATCTGGCCATAATCGGTGACATAAAAAAATGGAAGACCAAGCGTTGGGTGAAGAAATATTTTGGCGACTGGGAAGAAAAAGAAGTCCCCCAGCCCCAGTATGAAAGCCCCAAGGTCCCAAGTGAACCGATAGTAAATATCATCAATAGGAGCAGCAGCAGCCAAACCAAGCTCAAGCTGGGCAACACCATAGACCTGAAGCCCGGTGAGGCAGACGTACTGCCTCTCAGGCTGGCCAACCAAATCCTGGGGGTGGGCTCCATGGGCCGTCTTTTTCAGAACCTCCGGGAAGACAAAGGCTTCACTTACGGCGCGTATTCGAGCTACGATACCGACAAGCTAGTGGGTGAATTTAGTGCTGGTGCTGATGTGCGCACCGAAGTGACCGATAGTGCCGTAAGCGAATTTTTAGCGGAATTTGATTCTCTTAGAACGCAACCCGTAAGTTCGAAAGAATTACAAGGCGCCAAAAATTACATCGCCGGTGGTTTTGGGCGTTCGCTGGAAAGCCCGCAAACCCTGGCTCGTTTTGCCCTCAATATTGAGCGTTACGACCTTCCAGAGAATTATTACGAGACCTATCTGGAGCGGATGGACAAGGTTACCGCAGAAGGCGTCCGGGAAGCGGCTGCGCAGTACATCAAGCCCGAAAAACTGACCATCACCGCTGTGGGCAAAGGGGCGGTCATAGGCGAAAAGCTCGAAGCTTTTGGTACGGTGCATTATTTCAACTTTGAAGGCGACACCGTGGAAGCGCCCAACCTTCCCGTTCCCGAAGGACTCTCTGCCCAGGAAGTCATCCAGTCCTACGTGAAAGCTCTGGGCGGCCAGGAAAAACTTGACGCCGTCACGGATCTCACCATGCATATGAACGCCTCCATTCAAGGGTTGCCTCCTACGATGGAAGCCACATCTACCGTAAAGCGCAAGCGGCCCAATTATTACCTCAACCAAGTAGAGGTGAGTGGTATGGGTACCGTTAACAAGCAGCTATACGATGGGGAAAAAGGGGTAGTATCTGGCATGCGAGGTACCAAAACCCTGGAAGGAGAAGAGCTCGCCGAGCTGAAAAATTCCGCGCGCTTCTTTATCGAAACCCAATACCAGGACCTGAATTACAAAATGGAACTTACCGGCGCCGAAATGGTGGAGGACCAAAAAGCCTACGCCGTTAAAATAACGGCGCCCAATGGCCTGAGTCATACAGATTACTACGCCGCCGAAAGTGGGCTGAAGGTCAAAGAGGTAAGCAGCCAGGAAACTCCCCAGGGAAACGTAACCAGCGTAACCTTTTACGGTGACTACCAAGAAGTAGGTGGGGTCATGTTTCCCCATGAGATAAAAGTTACCAGCCCCCAAAAAGTGACCCTGGATGTGAAAGAGATCAAAGTAAACGAAAGCCTTAGCGAAGAAGACTTTCAATAAGGCTTTTCCAGCTAAACTTTGCAAAGCCCGGCTTTTCCATAGGCCGGGCTTTTTATTTGGAACCATCCTCAATAAGCTTACGCGAAAGCCAGAAGGCCAACAATCTTTACCTTTGCACCCTTCAAAAAAATGTGCTTATGATTTTCGACCTGGATATGATCAAGCGGGTTTATGCCCAGTACCCGGAACGGGTGAAAGCCGCCCGGAAAGCCACTGGCAAAGCGCTAACGCTTTCGGAAAAAATCCTTTACACCCACCTGTGGGATGGACCGGCCCAGCAGGCCCATGAGCGCGGGAAAAGCTACGTGAACTTTGCTCCGGACCGGGTAGCCATGCAAGATGCCACGGCGCAAATGGCGCTTTTGCAGTTTATGCAGTCGGGGCGGTCTTCCGCCGCGGTACCCAGCACCGTTCACTGTGATCACCTTATTCAGGCCGAAGTAGGCGCTAAGAAAGACCTGGCAAACGCCAGAGAAAAAAGCCACGAGGTATTTGACTTCCTCCAATCGGTTTCCAATAAATTCGGAATTGGCTTTTGGGAACCAGGCGCCGGGATTATTCACCAGGTAGTTTTGGAAAATTACGCTTTTCCCGGGGGCATGATGATCGGAACGGACTCCCACACCGTAAACGCTGGCGGCCTGGGTATGGTAGCCATAGGCGTAGGGGGAGCTGATGCCGTGGACGTTATGGCCGGCATGCCCTGGGAACTGAAATTCCCCAAACTGATCGGCGTAAAGCTTACCGGTAAACTTTCCGGCTGGACGGCCTCCAAAGACATCGTCTTGAAGGTGGCCGGCATCCTTTCCGTGAAAGGGGGCACCGGTAGCATCGTAGAATACTTTGGGCCCGGCGCCGAAAGCCTGAGCTGCACCGGTAAAGGCACCATCTGCAACATGGGCGCCGAAATTGGCGCTACTACTTCCACCTTCGGGTACGATGCCAAAATGGCCGAGTACCTGCGGGGTACCGGACGCAGCGAAGTAGCCGATGCCGCTGATGAGGTGGCCGAGCACTTAACCGGCGATGCGGAGGTATACGAAAATCCTGAACAGTACTTCGATCAGGTTATTGAGATCAATCTCTCCGAACTAGAACCCCATATCAACGGCCCCTATTCGCCAGACCGGGCCACGCCTATCAGTGAATTTGGCCAGGCGGTAAAGGAAAATGGCTGGCCCCAAGAACTGGAAGTAGGCCTCATAGGCTCCTGTACCAACAGCAGCTACGAAGATCTTACCCGGGCTAGCTCCGTGGCCCAACAAGCCATCGATAAAGACTTACCGGTTAAGTCTGAATTTACCGTCACGCCGGGCTCTGAACAAGTACGCTTTACCGCCGAGCGAGATGGATTGCTCGAAAAATTTACCGCCATGGGCGGAGTGGTGCTGGCCAATGCCTGCGGCCCCTGCATAGGTCAGTGGGCCCGCCATAGCAATGACCCCGACAAGAAAAACTCCATCATCACTTCCTTCAACCGCAATTTTAGTAAGCGCAACGACGGAAATCCCAATACCCATGCTTTTGTAGCTAGCCCAGAGTTAGTAACCGCCATGGCCATAGCAGGAGATCTGACCTTTAATCCTCTCACCGATTCCTTGACGAATGAAAAAGGCGAAAAGGTGAAACTGGCGGAACCCCTGGGCATCGAAATGCCGCCGGCCGGCTACGCTGTAGAAGAAAATGGCTACCACGCCCCCGCCGAAAACAGCGAAAATATTGAGATAAAGGTGAACCCGGACAGCAAGCGCCTGCAGCTCTTGGAGCCCTTTGACCCCTGGGATGGCCACAATATTACCGGCATGCGACTGATAATCAAAGCAAAGGGCAAGTGCACCACCGACCACATCTCTATGGCGGGTCCCTGGCTGCGGTTCCGCGGGCACCTGGACAATATTGCGGACAATACCCTGACAGGGGCCATCAACGCCTTTAATGACCAAGCTGATAGCGTTAAAAACCAGCTCACGGGTGCGTACCAAAGTGTACCCAAGGTGCAACGTCAATACAAAGAAAAGGGCATCCCCACCCTGGTGGTAGGCGATCACAACTACGGGGAAGGTTCTTCTCGTGAACATGCCGCTATGCAGCCGCGCCACCTCGGCATGCGGGTAGTGCTGGTTAAGAGCTTTGCCCGCATTCACGAAACCAATCTGAAGAAACAAGGCATGCTGGCCTTGACCTTCGCTGATGAGACGGATTATGACCTCATCCAGGAAGACGACACCTTTGAGACGGTAGACCTGGACCAATTTGCGGAAGGCAAGCCCATTCACCTCAAAGCCAAGCACACCGACGGCAGCGAGGACCTCATCAAATGCCTTCATACCTACAATGCCAACCAGATAGAATGGTTCCGGGCCGGAAGCGCACTTAATAAGATCAAGGAAGAGAACCAGGCCTAAGGCCCCCTTTCTTTTTTAATGCCACGATCACTAGCCCCGTCTGTTTCCAGGCGGGGCTTTTTTTATATGGCCTAGGGCTTATAAGAGGCTTGTATAATTTTTAAGGGTTATATCTTACGGAATCGGATATTATACTGGGCTTATAATCTTTTTATAATGCTGTTTTCCTGTATTTTACGTAAATTATAAGGTCGGGCTGGGAGCGGAAAAGCCCATCTGAGGGCTACGGAGTAGGTTTATCTTAACTTACTGATTTTCTGTGTATAATTTATTTCACCACCTCGGAAATAAGGAATACCAAGTTTTTTTACTGGTCTGCTGTGTGCCACCTTATAAATCTTTTAAATAACTGTATTACTGATACTTAACCCTAGAAAAGGAGTCTCCACACCTTTTCCTATCTGTTTTTGCTTAGCTTTTATAATTTTCGAGCCTTATAACGCCTTTATATAAGTTTAGAAGATTATAATTGGGATGTATAATATTTAAGCCTTATAATTTTATTATTTTTGGACCGTATGAAGTACGGGGTCATTACCGCAGATATCCAGGGCTCTACGGAGCTTGACCGGCTTGCCTTTAAGCGTATTCTTCAAGCCCTTGAGCGCCTTTTAAAAGCACATAAGGAAAAAGAAATTATTTCTTATTACGCTTTTTTTCAGGGCGATAGCCTTCAGGTAGTGGCTCCTTCTCCCACCGCTTTACTGGATTATGCCATGATCCTAAAGACTGCCGTCATCCAAGCTGGTTTTGAAAGCCCCGAAAAAGCCGGGCGCCGGCGGGCCGTAACGGCTGATTTAAGAGTCTCCATGGCCATTGGTCCCCTTTCTACCCCTAATAACCCCGCCAAAAGCAATGACCCGCCCCTTATTCGTTCGGGTCGAGGCCTGGAGCGCCTCAAAAAGCAAAAGAAACTCATGGGCCTCTTTGATGATCAGAGCCCCCTGGAGCAAGAAGTGAACACCCTCCTAAGTCTGTGGGAGCACATCATGAAGAGTTGGAGTGTGTTTCACGGCCAGCTCTTTTACCGCAAGCTCCAAAAGATCACCGAAAAAGAAATCGCTACCGAATTTGCCGTATCCCAGCCAGCCATTAATCAAAGTACCCGCCGGGCCGGCTGGCCCGTTTACAGGCAGCTCACCCGCCGTTTTCATCACTTGGTAAACCAACCTTATGAATGACTATCTGCCTTATCTTATTCCCCTGCTTGCCGCCCACTTCTTTACCGATTTTCTCCTTCAGCCCCGCCGGTGGGTATTGCATAAAGAGCGCCGTAAGCACCGCTCTCTCTTCCTGTATTTGCACAGTTTCATAGCCGGCTTCCTGGCCTATCTCTTGCTGGGAGCCTGGCATTGGTGGCCCGTATTGGTGGTCACCGCCCTCTCGCATGGGCTTATTGATCTGGCCAAACTACATCTCCAGCAGCTTCCTAAAATGCCTCATTTATTCTTTTACGACCAGCTTTCACATTTGGCCGTCGTAGGCCTCCTCAGTTTGGTAGCTTTCCAGGAGGGCGTTCCCGCTCCGGCCTATAGCACCCACTTTATCAGTATTTACGGCCTGACCTTATACCTGCTCACCGTACCGGTGGGCATGAGCGTTAAAGCATTCTTTCAAGCCACCCAACTATCCCTCCAGGCTACCGAGGAGCTATCCGGGGCGGGGCGCTGGATCGGTTATTTTGAGCGTCTCCTCCTGTTTTTTCTCGTGCTCCAGGGGGAATACATCGCCATCGGTTTTTTGATCACCGCCAAGTCCATCATCCGTTTTGACCAAACCCAGGACCGGGCGCACAGCGAGTACGTACTGCTGGGCACCCTCATCAGCTTTTCCGCGGCTTTTGGGCTTGCTTACGCCGCGCAGCCCTTGCTTTAGCGCGGAAGGTTTGTGGGGCCACTACCCCGCGAAGCTTGCTTCTTAAAATTTTCGTAACATAGGGGCCAAATTTCATTCATGGCCCAGCACCGTGCGCTATGGCGAGCCCTGCTCCCCGTTGTTTTCCTCATTACCGCTCTAAGCATCAATGTTATTGGTGTTTTTGGGGATGAAGCCCTCAGCGGCTCCAATCAATTTATCCTCCTGCTGGCAGGCGCAGTGGCCGCGGCCGTGGGCCTACTCCAGGGCACTTCCTGGAAAACCATCATGGAGGGCGTAGAGCAAGCTATCAAATCCACCTCCGGCGCCCTTATCATCTTGCTTCTCATCGGCTCTCTGGCGGGCACCTGGATGCTGAGCGGCATCGTTCCCGCCATGATCTATTACGGCCTGGACCTGCTTAATCCCACCATCTTTTTGCCTGCCACCGCCATTATCTGTGCGCTTGTTTCCCTCGCCACGGGCAGCAGCTGGAGCACCAGCGCCACCGTAGGCATAGCCCTCATAGGCATGGGCAAGGCCATCGGTATTAATGAGGCCTTTGCCGCCGGAAGCGTTATTTCCGGTGCCTATTTTGGGGATAAGCTCTCCCCCATGTCCGATACTACCAATCTAGCTCCCGCCGTAGCCGGAACCGACCTCTTTACGCACATCCGGTACATGCTGTATACCACCCTGCCCGCTTTTACCGTAGCCCTGATCATCTTTACCATTATGGGCCTTAACCAGGAGGCCAGTGATAGCCTCGGTCGCATTTCCGTGCTACAAACGGAACTGGCGCAAACCTTTCACCTTACTCCCTGGCTATTTCTGGTTCCGGCCCTGGTCATCCTGCTCATCGTGCGCAAGGTACCCGCCCTCCCCGCCTTGCTACTCGGCACCCTGGCCGGTGCCCTTTTTGCTTTCCTATTTCAGGGCGCGCTGCTAGAACGCATAGCGGGGGCTCCCCTGGACCTGGCCCAGGGTTACAAGGTTATAATGAATGCCCTTACCGTTTCTGTGAGCTATCCTGCGGAGAATTCTATACTGCAAGACCTTCTCACCTCCGGCGGCATGGCCGGCATGCTGCCTACGGTATGGCTTATCCTGGCCGCCATGGTCTTTGGTGGCGTTATGGAGGCCTGCGGCTTTCTGCACACCTTATCCAGCGCCCTTTTGCGCCTGGCCCGCGGTACGGCTTCACTCATTGCCACTACCGCCGGCACTTGTCTGGCGCTCAATGTGACGGCCAGCGACCAGTACCTGGCCATCGTAGTGCCGGGCCGTATGTATGCCGATGCCTTTCGTAGGCGTGGGCTGGCCCCGGAAAACCTCTCCCGCACCCTGGAAGACAGTGGCACCGTGACCTCCGCCCTCATTCCCTACAATACCTGTGGCGCCTACCAGAGCACCGTCCTGGGCGTAGATACCCTCGCCTATCTGCCTTATGCTTTTTTTAATTATCTCAGCCCCATCTTTACATTGCTCTACGCTATTTTAAATTTCAAGATTCGCCGCCTCGTGCGCCCCTCCGGATCTAGCGCTTAGGGCCTACCGGCCAAATGTGGGAGGGGCCGCCTGGCGCGGTATCTTTTTTGCTGTAATTTTCCCTTAGGACCAAATCCGCGCCTATCCATGATTCTTGTTACCAAACGCTTTCTAGGCCCACCGCTAGCCCTCCTCTTGCTTATCAGCGCTTGGCAGTCCCTGCGCGCCCAAGACTACCGGCTACGAGCCCTTCTGGGAGATGAAAAGGTCATAAACAAGCCCTGCGGTCCCTATCAAGACTCCCTGTTGCCCCTACTAGAAAAAAACTTCTCCTTCCCGCTCACGCCTAAAATAGAGCCTCAGTTAGATCGCTGGGAAAGAGCCTGCGGGCCTGTAGAACCCCTGCTGCGTACGCGCTTACTCTACCAGCATTCTATGGATAGCCTCCTTCCGCCGCCAGCAGAGCTCCTGGACTATTACGGCTTCTACCTGCAGGAACTTGCCGCGCGGCAAAACACCCCTCGCTACTTCTTTACTCCGGAAGCCCTTTCTTACTGGGATTACACCATCCAGGGCGCCCAAAAGCTCCAACAAAAAGCCGCTAAACCCTCCCTCACCCTGGGGCTACTGGGAGCGGAAGATTTTCACGCCGCCCGAAAATACATTTGGCGGAGCCCCCCTCAAAACCCAACCCAAAAAGCGCTGCGCGATACGGTTCGGCAGCTTCTATTTCCCCGCCAGTTTTATTACTTCGGTGTTCATTATCAGCAATTTTTCCGGGCAGCCGCCCAGCGGCTTAGGCCCAATCCCGCCTTCCAGATAGGTCTGGGAATAGGCTGGAACCCTCGTCAATCTCTGAGCCTTGTCTTTGATTTTGGCCCCCTTAATCCCAGGGATGAATGGCGCCTAAGTCATGAAGATAGTATCTACCAAAACCAGGGCAACTACTTTTTGGGCCTTTCTTTACTACTCCGGCAGCAAATCTGGGCGAGCCCTTGGCAGGAAGGCTCGCTCTTATTTGGTCTTGGTTTTCAGACCATGGACACCGGTGTGGAAGTGTGGCCTGGCCCGGAGGCCGAAGAAAAGACGCCCCTTATGCTAAATTCTTACCGCGTTTCTGCTGGCCTGGAATGGGCCCTGCGGTTTTTGGGAACCCGCCGGCTGGCCTGGCGTATTCAGTATCACCTCCAGGACTTCAATCAGGGTACTACCGCCGTAAGCGATTTTAAAGGCAATGCCGCTACCGCGGGGTTTGTATTTATTCTTTAAAGAAAATTAAGCTTAAGACTCCTTCCTCTTGGCTAAATCAAAGACGTCCTTTTACCCCGTTCTCATCCTGAAGAATAGCAACCCGAATCATAAAGTATCACCGGCCTATTTCTATCCTTTAAAAGCTACTGATTTCCATTACCTGCACCACTTGCTCAGTGGGGCCCCGAAGAGCTGATATAAAGGAAAACAAGATTCCAGTAAAGCCAAAACGGAAGAAACATTGAGAAAAAAAAGCCGCCAAGCTTGGCGGCTCAACCCTATTTTATTTCATAAGATGCAGTAGACCAGAAGGCTTATTAAAGCATTCCCTTACCCCAATGATTCCATTTGGCGTACCCCGGAAATCGCCAAAATAGAACTATCGCGCAGCTTTTTGCCCTTATACGTATCTGACCTCCATCGCCTTAATAAAAGCGAACACGATTATCTTCTATGCGTGCGGCTTCTTTTAGGGAAGAAAGGATTTGCTGGCTAGCTACGTTTTCCATTTCCGTAGCCAGGCGCTGTTGCTCTGCTTCGTAGTTGTTCAGGCCCTCTGCATCGCCCCGGCGTGCTACCCGCATAAGGTATACCCCTCTATCGCCTTCCAGGACGGGAGAGGTAACATTAAGGGGCAAGCCCGTAGCCGCCCCCAGCGGTAAAGGTTCGGTTCCGTAGCCGCTTAAATTACTGGTAGCAAAGGTGATGTTCTGGCTTTCTACTCCTTTGTCCACCCCTGCGGCCCACTGCTGGATATTATCCCCTTCTGGCGCCGCATTTTCCAACTTTTCCTGGAGCGCCGCCGCTTTCTTTTCTTTGATCACTTCCGTGGCCACTTGCTCTCTTACTTGATCCAGGCTTTTGTAACCTTCCTCGTAGGCCGCCGTAAGAGTAGCTACGATATAGGCAGTGCGCTCTTGGGAGAAAAGCTCTACGTCATTGGTTTTGGTCTCTTCTTCAAAAGCCCAGCGCACAATTTCCCGGTTGCTACCTATCCCCAGAAGTTGCTCTTGGCTGGGCTCCACTGCGGTAACGGGCCTGGCATTGTAGCCCCCTTTTTGCGCCACTTCGGCAAAGGGTAGATCACCGGAAGCCTGGGAGGCAAAACGGGTGGCCTCTTCGTACACACTATCGCGGGTGGCTTCTCCGGGTTCGATGTCGCGTTTAATATTCACCAGACGCCAGGCGTCATTGCTACCGGCCTGATCCTGGATATGAATCACATGAAAGCCAAAGCGGCTAAAGACCAACCCTACGTCCCCCGTTTCATTGAGGAAAGCAAAACGGGAAAAAGGGGCTACCATCCGCTCCCGGGTAAACCACCCCAGAGCGCCTCCTTTTACTTTGCTGCCTGGGTCATCGGAAAGTTCTTGGGCCGCCTGCGCAAAGCCGGTGGTGTCTTCTTGAAAGGCGGTAAAGAGGCTATCGGCCAGTTTCTGAGCATCCTTAGGAGCCCTTTGGGATTGGCTTTGGCCCTGATTAGCCCCCTGGAAAGAGATCAAGATATGCCGGGCTTTAACGGAGTCAGGCACGGTGGTTTTATCACTCACCTTAGTAAGGGTATAAGTACCTTCACTTACGTAAGGACCATATACTTCCCCCGTATCCATCTGGGGCACCAGGGTATCCAGGGGCGCCCCCATCTGCTCCGTGGTAAGGTACCGCGCCCCCACCGGATAATCGCTTCTCCCTACCGCAAACAAGGAATCATTAGACGCATTCTGGAAGGCCGGGAAAGTATCCGTTTGGCCCCGGGCCGAAACAACTTCCTCCTGCATGTAGGTCTGAAGCTCCTTGCGAATAGCCAGGCTATCCGAGGCGGAAGGATCTACCCGAAAAGTAACGTAAGCCAGGTCGCGGAGCGCTTCACTGCGATAGGCGTTCTTATGGTCCTCGTAGTAAGCACGCAGATCACCGTCATCGTAGCTCACGGCAGAGTCGGCTATGCTATTATAAGTAAGGCCAAAGTAGCGGGCGGTAGCATTAACCTGCCGGCGTATGTAGAGCCCTTCGGCCAGCTTTGTGGGATAATAAAACCCCTTAGTTACCATGTCCTGGTATTTATTTTCCAGCGTTTGCTCGTACACATTCTTCTCAAAGTTTACCCACTGCCGGTACATGCGGCGCGCCTGGGGATCGCTGGAGGCTTGCTCGCGCAGGTTGCGGACGTACTGCCGGAAAAGAGAAGGACTAAACTGCCCGGTCACTTGATCCTTAAAGTTAGGTTGGTTTTGAATTTGCGGGTTCTGTTTGATACTTTCAGAAATCTCTTCATTGGAAACCTGCACCCCTATTTCCTGAAAACGGCGGTGCAGCAACTCCTCTTGCAAAAATTCATTCCAAACCCGGTTAGCCGCTTGCGTACGGCTGGGGGTTTGCATCTGGGGGTTGTTCTGCGCTTGCGCCTGGAGGGTGGCCATCACTTCGTCCACCCGTTCGCTAAAGTCTTGATACTGTATCGCATGGCCATTTACGCTGCCCACTTCGGTTTGATTGCTTCTAAACATTGAATTACCGGAAGAGAACAGGTCCGTGAGAATAAAGGCCAGCATTGCCAGGCCTATAACAATAAGGAGTAAACCGGAACGCTTTCTAATACGCTCTAAAGTAGCCATGTATGAGGGTTTAATTTTTGAAGGTGCGAATATACATATATGGTATTACAATGGCCCTCTCGTGCCCGGCCTTTGGCCAAATGTATCCTAACAGGCCTAGCGCACACTTTTCAGGAAGAAAAATGAAGGTCCAAGAATATACCGCTCCGCTAAAGGCAGGCGGTAAGCTCCTCTTGAGCAATTTTAGGCACCCAGCGTTTAGTACCGCGCTTTATGGCGACGCTTTAAGCGAAGTCGCTCCTAGTCCTGTAGCAGTGATACCAATGCAAGGCCGTGGGTCTTTCCCAACCTCAGCTTGCACGATGAGTCCCAAGGGTAGCCTTCTGAAGAACAGCACCAACTCTTACATTGTAGAAGCGCAAAAATAAATTTTGGGCTTAGGGCCTTCTGGGGAGCACTTTTACCGTTTCGATCTTGGTGTTGCTTACCCCTTCTACTTCCAGCCATCTATCTTCCACCTGCAGCCCCTCCCCGGCCTCAGGAATTCTTTCCAAATGCTGAATAATAAGACCTCCCAGGGTGGTGTAGTTGTCGTCTTCCGGCAGCTCCAGGTCGTAACGCTCATTCAGGTAATCGATCTCTTGCCGGGCCGAAAACCGGTAGCTACCATCCTCTAAGGCCTGTTCGAGAAGGGCTTCGGTATCATGCTCATCGTCTATTTCCCCAAAAAGCTCTTCTACTACATCTTCCACCGTAATGAGCCCCGAGGTGCCGCCAAACTCATCCAATACTACCGCCAAGCTACGCCGGTCGCGAATGAGAAGGTTCAAGACTTCATTAGCGCTCATACTTTCGGGAATAAAGCTAACGGGGCGCAAAATAGACTTAAGGTCTTCCGGTTGTTTAAATAGCTCGAAACCATGCACATAACCGATTATATCATCCACCGAATGGCGGTATACCAGGATTTTGGAAAGGTGTGAATCGATAAAGACTTGCCGCAGTTCCGCCAGGGGCGTCTCAAAATCAATTGCCACGATCTCCGTACGGGGTACCATAAAATCCCGCGCCTTTTGCTTGTTAAAGGCCAGGGCATTCCGAAAAATCTGAATTTCCTGCTCCTCCTCATTTACTTCGGGCGCATCATCGGAGCGCTCCCGCAAGTAGCTCTCCATGTCCTGCTTTTCGAAGGCACCGGTAAGCACCTGGGCCGGGTTATTGGTTTGCCCGAGCAACCAGCGCGCCAGAAAGACCACCAGGCGGGCCAGGGGATCGAGTAGAATAAAAAAGAGTTTGGCCGGCACCGCCAAGACCTTAAGCATGAAGTTGGGATAAACACTAAAAAGCACCCTTGGTAAAAGCTCCCCCAGAACCAAAATCAGCATCAACCCAGCCAAACCGATCCATATCCAGTGATTAAGCCCCTCTTGTGAGGACCAAAAACGGCTGGCATAATGCACAAAGGCAGCCGAAAAAATAACCAGGGCCGTTATCTTGCCGGTGAGCATGGCCGCTACGAAACGACTGGGTGCCTCCAAAAACTGTCCAATTAATTGATGCGAAAAGCTTCCCTTTTTATTTTCCACCTCAATGTGGAAGCGATTGGCCGTGATGAGCGCCGCTTCCAAACCCGTAAAAAGAAGGGCTGCCAATAAAGAAATAATGATGAGAAGCATCCAGAGCATAGGACCTAAAGCTTATGAGACTCTTCTATCTCTTGGTTGAGCTTTTCGCGCGCTTCTAAGCGAAGGCGGCTGCGGCGGCGCCATAAAAACATGATGACGGCTAGAATAAAGAACCCCGCAAAGAGCCACCGCTCATCCCCTGGTTCATCAAAAAGCAGGATAAACTCCACCAAAGACACCGCGGCAATAATGATCCAGGCGATCTCGCCTACTACTAAAAACTTTTTAAACATCCTCTTCTATCATTAGCGTACCGGTCACCTCTTTGACCTCGTATTGCTCAAAATTTTGATCGGCCTCAAAGCCATGGCCTAAGATAACCTCATCCTCCGTAGTCATTCGCACAAAAGCCTCCGTATAGATACGCTCCCGGCGGCTGTCCCAGAAAAGTTTTTCCGTTTGCAGTTTTTCGCCTTCCCGGTTGATCACCACCACATTGCCCCGGGCCTCCCAACGACCTTCTTCCAACAATTGCAGGGCGTAATCAGCCCTTAAACGGGAAGAAAGTTCGCCATTTTTATTGAAAAAACGAACTTTCAGCCCCCGGGGAAATTCTCGTTGGGGCTCCTTCAGGTGGGGATAGCTTTCCGCGAGCGGCGCCTCCATCTCCATCCGGAGTTCCGTGCTATCCGTGTAGCGTACCTCCAAATTCTCCTGCACTTCCAGGGGAATACGCTTGTTTTCGGTTACTTTCCGTACTTCCTGGACGTCATTAGCACAGCCCCAGCATAGAAAAAGCATCCCCAGCCAGGTGGGGATGCTTTGAAAAATGAAGGACTGATCTTTCATGGGGAAGGCTACCTTGAGGGGCAGCGTTCTTTAGAACTCGACGGTTACGGTCTCATTGATGAAGCAGCCGATGGTGTATTCCTCTCCATCGCTATGGCCCAGTTGAAAACTCACCCCCTTATCTGGCGTTTGTTCCCGGTAAGTAGCTATGAGAGAATTGGCCCTTTCTGCTACGCTGGGGTCTATGCTGCGAGCATACTGTAACTTATTAATCGCCGCCCAGAAAACAGCTCCTTTCTCAAAAGCATCACTTCCACAACGACTACTGGCAGCCGCGTAGGATTGGGCAAGAATGAGATAGGGGTCGCCCCAGTTTTTCTTGAGGCGAGCGGCGTTGCGTGCCGCGCTTGCCGCACCAGCTTCGTTGCCTATTTTAAGATACGTTTGCGCCAGGCGCAAATAGTCATCTGCTTGATCTTGCGGATCAATTTCCAGCTCAATGGCCTCTTTTACATAATCTACCGCCTTGCTGTAATTTTCATTGCGGTAAGCCAGAATGAACATACCTCTTGCCGAGGGGGCGGAAGGCTGCATTTTGTACAGCGCGTCCGAAATTTTGAAGAAGATGGGCAGGTCTGAGCAGTCTTCCATTTTCCCTTCATCATTGGGGCGCTTACGCTGCAGCATTTTTGCCGCTCGCTTCAGCCACACCGTATCGGTTTTGTGGACCTGAAAGGTGCTATCGTTGTAGATGTTGCCCAAGCGGTTGCACGTAGCTATAGGCGTAATGATTTTATCCACATTACCTACCACGTTTTTATAGCGCTCAAGCTCCCGCTCATATTTGGCCAGCTGCTCTTTATCTTCTGACGTCAAGGATTTACTGGTGGTGTCCTCGGGACTGCCCTCCAGGGCAATGACCTTGCGGTTAAGCGCGTCGGTGTTGGTCTTAATTCCTTCCTGGGCAATGTTGTAAGCCTCAAAAATGCCCTTCTCTTCCAGTTGATCTTTGTTGTACATCCGGGCCGCCGCTACAAACATATAATTGTAAAAGGCCGCACTTTGCTCCAAACCATCAAGCTCCAGGGCTCTGCGGAACAAATCATAGGCCTGTTTGGCACTATCCGGAAATAGGCGCACCAAGTCTACCGCTTTCCGGGTAAGAACGTAACCCTTCTTTTTGGGATTGGGGAAATACTGGAGGCGCTTGTCATAAACCTTTAGGAGAAGCTCCTTATATTTTTGTTTTTCCGCTTCTGGAACCTCCTTCATCTTCGCCTTTACTATGTAAGGGCCATAAATGAAGTTGTTGATGCTGGAGCGAGGGCAATTGTTGTACACATAATCCCAGCCGTCATAAGCTTCCAGAAAATTGCGTTTTTTGGCGAGCTCGTAATAGATGTAGAGGTTTTCACGACATTTTACGCTGTCTTCACCGTATTTACTGCCTTCACCCTGCGCCTGTAAAAGCGGCGTCGACATTATTACGGCGGTCAAAACCAAGAGGACCTTCTTCATGATTTTAAGGTATTTATTAAAAATTAGCTAATGAATTAACGATACTTGTACTCCAGGAACCATTTATCATTAAACGTGATTCCCAGAAAAAGTTTCAAATATCGTTCCTGAATGCCGCCCTGGCCCAAACTTCCCCGTTGTCCGGCCCGCAAACCTACATTTAAACTGGTGATTTTCACCTCTCCAGGCGCCATATTGCGCTGCCGGATAGGAAGACCAAAACCGAGGGTTAGGCCCCGGTCCAGGATTTGCTTCCCTCCTACCGTGTAGGGCGTTTCGCGGAGATACCCTCCTATCCGGTACTCTACCAATGAGAAATAACTCTTGGAGCGATTAAGGCCTCCAAAGGTGTAGCGCGGTACCATAAATCCACCCAGCTCCAGCGATTGATTATCCGTCCACGGAGCCTTGCCGTCTACATCCCGAAAGGCGCCGTCCTGATGATAAGCATAATCCAGGTTTACCGCCCAGGCCGGATTCACCAGCTCATCATGCTGCTGTCCGAAGCTCAACCCTATTTGGAACTCTCCCGGGGTAGTGATCTCTTTGGCCTGCTCACTCCCACCGGACAATGTATCCAGTGGCTGACCGATCAGGGTGGTATACTGAAAGCGGGAAACCGTAGCATTGAGGTCAGTGGCGTTGCGATAAGAGAGGCCCACGCCCAGGTAGCGCTGGCCTTTAAGCGGGTGCTGATACTGAAGACCGTACTGAAGCCGCAGGCCACGTACCGTGGTTTCGTCCTCTATACGGGTATCAAAGAAACCGCGCTCGGCAAAATCAACCGAAGCATTTCTTTCGAGCGATCCAAATATAAATTCAGCCCTTACCCCCAGGGATAAATTACGGGCCACTTCAAAACCATGACTCCAAAAGAAAGAACTCAGATTGCCCTCACCCTGATAATCATAAATGGTATTCAAACTGGTGTCGCTGGGCAAGGGGCTGGAAGTAGTAATCCGATAACCCATGAAACTGAGTGGCTGCAAGCCAATGGCGCTTCCCCACCAGTCCGTAAGAGGAACCCCAGCACTTAGATAGCGTAAGCGCGAAAGATTATTTTCTACCTCTAATGAAGGATTGGCTTGTTCTTGACGGTAGCGGCCGGTTTCCATGCCCGCTTCCAGGGCCACCAGTTTGAGCTGACTGTACGAAGCCGGATTAGAAGCATCTAAATTGAGCGGCTGGGGTAGCCCCAGGGAAGCGTCTCCAAAACCCATGCTCCGCGTAAAATTGGGCACAGCCTTTTCCCCGAGTCCCAATCTGGAATAAGGGGAGATGGAACTTACTTGGGCTTGAAGCGAAACCGTACCGCCCCAAACAAAAAAAGGGACGATGAGAATTCCCTTCAGTAAATTATAGAATGTTGTAGTCCAGGATGCTTTTGAGTCCAGAGAGCAAGAATTTTGGTCGTGCAAATATGCTACTTTTTGGCAAGTGAGCAAGTCTATCCACATCACCGCCCGTCACTACCGTCACCATACCCGGATATTGCGCCCGATAGGCTTCCCTAAAATGCCCTACTTCTCCCCGCCAGCCTTCCAGGGCTCCCTGGCGGAGCGACGCTTCCGTGCTGGGGCCCGGCACTAGTTCCTTAGCTTGCTTTTCCGCTGCCGCCGGTGGCAAGCTCACCAACGGTAAAGCGGAGGTAAAGTGATGCATAGCGCGCAGCCGCATCTGCAGGCCCGGACTTATGGCGCCTCCCAAGTAAGTACCTTCCGCATCAACCAGATCATAGGTAATGCAAGTCCCCAGGTCAATCACCAGAACCGGACGCCCCGGGTAGAGGGTCGCCCCGGCCACCGCCAGGGCTCTTCTATCATTGCCCAGGGTTTCGGGCGTTTTATAATTTATCCGAATGGGCAGTGGCGTATCGGGCGTCAGGCTTAGCCAATGCCCACCGAATCTTTCGGGCCATTCCCCAAAATCCCAACCTCCCACATTGGAAATAAGGCCCGCATGGGGCGTGGGCCATGCACTCAGCTGGCCCTCGAGGGCCTCCCGGCTGTCCACCGCTATTTCACCGGCCAGGTCATTTCCCTGAAAAAAGGCCGCCTTCAAGCGGGTGTTGCCCGCATCTATGAGCCAATAAGAGGGCTTCTTCATCGGGGTAAAGGTACTTTTTTGGAAAGTATTTTGCCGTGCTCATTTTTGTTATACATTTGCGCCCCGCTAAGCACGGCTGAAGCCGTCCAAAAGCATTTTCCTTTTTTATAGGTGCCATAGCTCAGTTGGTAGAGCAACGGACTGAAAATCCGTGTGTCCCTGGTTCGATTCC
>JAVLBR010000201.1:0-3576 GCA_031581125.1 Schleiferiaceae bacterium
TGTTTTCAAAGCAAGCATAACGCAGCTATCGGACTTTATAGACAGACACTAAGTAAACAGGTTGTACCGCAGAATGCAGTAAATGGCCCGGAAACCATCGCGCCAGTTGATCTTTTTGCCTTCGGCAAAAGTGCGCCCGTAATAGCTGATACCCACCTCATAGATGCGAACGCCCGGCACCCGCGCTATCTTGGCAGTTACTTCTGGCTCAAAGCCAAAGCGCTTTTCTTTCAGGTCCAGACTTTGCACCATATCCGTATTGAAAAGCTTATAGCAGGTTTCCATATCGGTTAGGTTTAAGTTGGTAAGCATATTGGAAAGGAAGGTCAGGATTCGGTTGCCCAGGCTGTGCCAAAAGAAGAGGATGCGATGCGGGTTGCCCCCCATAAAGCGCGAACCGTACACCACGTCGGCCTCGCCGCGCAGCACGGGCCGCAGCAGGAGGTTAAACTCTTCCGGATCATACTCCAGGTCCGCATCCTGAATCACGGTATAGGCGCCTGTAGCCTGCTTAATGCCCGTATGAAGCGCTGCGCCTTTGCCCCGGTTTTCCGCATGTTTGACGTACTGCAAGGGGAAATCCGGATGGGCTTGCTGGTAAGCCAGAATAGCCCCTTCCGTATCGTCGGTGGAGCAGTCATTTATTATGATAACTTCCTTTTGAAGTTGCTCTACCAGAATCACCGCGCGCAGGCGGTCCAGAATTTTATGGATGGTGGGGCCTTCATTGTAGGCAGGCACCACGATAGAGAGGGTCATTGGGGTTTTCAAAATAGCGGATAGTTGAAGCTTCCTGCCCTCAAATGTAGAGATAACAAACCTTTTTCGCTGGTGGAGCGTGAGAAAGGTGTCACGAATAAGGTTGAAAAAGAAAGTGCCGCCAATTTTCCGGAGAGATAGAACACAAGCACTCCGAACTATGCGAACAAATTCGTGCGTGCTGATTAAGAGCTGCTAAAACTAATTAATGGCGTTCCCTTCCGGTGTATTAGCGACACTTCTATTGGAAGACGTCAAAACTACCACTTGCGGTTGGCTAGCATGAGTTAAATTCATGTTAAGTATTGCTTGAGCCCAAATAGCGAAGTGTACCTTTGGAATAAGGAAAGCAAACCCATGAAGCAAAGCCAAAGAAGATTACGGTGGTTGATCGCCCTGATGACCATCTCCCTCCTGGGGGTAAGTGGCATACAGGCCTACTGGCTGCGCCAAGCTTACCTGATCAAAGAGAAAAAACTGGAGCAAGAAATCAGCGCTGCGCTTAATAAAGTCACCGACCGGGTAGAAGGCATGGAGGCCCTCCATTTTTTGCGGGAAAACCTGCAGGTAAAGCCCTTCTTCTCCCAGCAGCTCAACCTACCGGGGAGCTCACCCTCCACTCCCCCACCAGTGGACAGCATGCGCCGGGGCGGTTTTAAGCTCACCATGCGCATGGGGGGAGATACCGTGCTGGTGGTGGGCGATAACCGCCCGCCAGGGGACACCAATGGGCGGCCCCACACCTTCCGAACGCGGCCCGATGAACTGCTGAAACGGGGGCTCAAGCTAGACCACCTGCTGCGCAAGATGGCCCAACACGAGATCAAAAGGCATCGGCACCTTCAAGCTTTTATCACTAAGGAACAACTGGACTCCCTGATCGCCTTTGAGCTGCAGCAACGCGGCATCACTTTGCCCTTTGAGTTTGGCGTCTTGGCTGGCCATGAGGTCAAAATGGCCAGTGAAAACTGGCAGTCGCGTCAAGACCAATACGCCGCGGCGCTCTTCCCCAACGACTTTTTCTCCCGGCAGATCCTTTACCTGGATTTTCCCCGGAAAACCAATTATCTTCTGGGCTCTCTTTGGTGGCTGCTCCTTTTAAGCCTGCTTTTCACTACGGCCGTGGTTTTTGCTTTTTACCGCACGGTGTCCTTCTCGATCCGCCAAAAGCGCCTGAGTGAGATCAAGACCGACTTTATCAACAACATGACCCACGAGTTTAAAACCCCCATCGCTACTATAAACCTGGCCATCGATGCCCTGGGCAGCGAAAAGGCTATCCAGGACCCCCAAAAAATCCGGCATTACAGCCAAATGATCAAGCAGGAAAACCAGCGTATGAACCTCCAGGTAGAAACCGTGCTCCGCATGGCGCTCATGGAAAAACAAGAGCTGGACCTGCACCGGCAGGAAACCGACGTAGCGCAACTCATTCAAGAATGCCTGCGCCACATCCAGCTAAGCCTGGAAAATCGCCAGGGCCAACTCCTGCGCTACTTCAACGCGGGCCCGGTAAAGCTCAAAGTAGACCGCAACCATCTGAGCAATGCCATCATCAACCTCCTGGACAATGCCCTTAAATACTCCCCGGGTCAGCCGCGCATCACCGTGTCTACCGAGCGCACCGCCGATCACTTCTTGCTGCATATCCGCGACGAAGGCCTCGGCATGAGCCGCGATGAGCTCAAGCATATCTTCGACCGCTTCTACCGGGTAAGCCGGGGCAACCAGCACGATATCAAAGGCCACGGCCTGGGCCTTAGCTACGCCAAAGGCATTGCCGAAAGCCACGGCGGGGCCCTTACCGCGGAAAGTGAAAAAGGAAAGGGTTCTACCTTTACCCTCCGACTACCCCTCTAAACCCAAATTCCCACGAACCATGTCGCCCCCATCCACCAAAATCCTCCTGGCCGAAGACGATCCCAATTTTGGCAGCGTACTAAAAGACTACCTGGAGATGCAGGATTTCTCCGTGATCCTGGCTGAAAACGGTGCGGAAGCGCTGCGCTGCTTTAAAGAAGTGGAGCCCCAGATCTGTATCCTGGACGTGATGATGCCCCAAAAAGATGGCTTTGAGTTGGCCCAGGAAATCCGCAAGCGCGATCCCGATATCCCCCTGCTCTTCCTTACCGCCAAATCCATGAAAGAAGATATGCTGCGCGGCTACCAAGTGGGCGCCGATGATTATCTGACCAAGCCTTTTGACACCGAAGTGCTGCTTTACAAGATCAAGGCCATTCTCAACCGCACCCAACCAGAGGAAGAAACGCCCTCCGAATATACCATCGGCCGGTTCCGCTACCAGCCGGAAACCCGCGAACTGGCCCTGGGTAGCAAGAAACGCAACCTAAGCCCCAAAGAGGGCGCTTTGCTCCAACTGCTGGCGCATAACAAAGGCCACGTGGTAAGCCGGGCCGATGCCCTCAATAAAATTTGGAAGGAAAACAATTATTTCACCGGCCGCTCCATGGACGTGTACCTGGCTAAGCTTCGTAAATATCTCAAAGACGATCCGCAAGTAGCCATCGTCAATGTGCATAGCGAGGGGTTTCGCTTGGTGGAAGACCTTTAAGCCCCCGCAAAACCGGCAGTTTTGCTCAGTGGAGGTGGGGTTTGGGAATGGGCTTGCCCTGGGGTAAAACCCCAGGCTTTTGGGCGAAAGGCTTACAGCCTTTTTCCAGTGGGGCGCAGGCTTTGGGGGGGCAAAACCTGCGGTTTCGCTTGATGGGGTGGGGTTTGGGGACGGTGCCATACCCGGCCTCGCCTCCGGCAAAACCAGGCTAAGAAATGAAAGCCTTTCAGGCTTTACTGGGGGGC
>JAVLBR010000202.1:0-3566 GCA_031581125.1 Schleiferiaceae bacterium
GGGCACGCTGGACACCGCTATAGCCCTTCGGGCAAATGTGGTAGGGGCGCCCAGCATCGCCTTCGACAGTAGCCAGTACACGGTCAATAGCATCGGTTGCCTGGACTCGGTGTACTTCGAGTTCAAACTCTACAATCAAGGACAAGCGGCGCTCAACTGGCAGGTGAACTCGTCTACCCAGCTAAACGATGGCTTTGAAAACGGGCTCAATTCCGACCTGTGGACCGCCAGCAGTACGGCTGACCTAAGCAATCATTGCTACGTGAATTCCGGATCCCAGAGCCTTAGCTGGCAAAACGGTCCGCGCGAACTTGTTTCCAAGCCCCTGAACTTAAGGCAGGGCGATAGCGTGATATTTTACGCGGCTCCGGGCAATTTTTCCAATCCCTGCGAAAGCCCCGACGGCGGCAATGAAAACTTGCGCTTGCAATACCGCAGTTCCGGGGGGAACTGGGTCACCCTCATTACGGCGTCTTCCTATAACAATGGCATGAACCGCTATGCCGCGGCCTTGCCCGTAGGCGGTTCTCAGATGGAGCTCCGCTTTGTGCAGCTTTCTTACTCCGGCAGCACCTTCGACCATTGGTTTGTGGATGATTTTCAGGTGGGCACGACTTCCTCCAGCCGTTTCCAGCCCGACAGTGGCAGTACGGCCGGGGGCGATTCCGTGCTTATATCCGGGTACTGGGACGTAGCCGGTCTCAGCAGCGGCACTTATCAGCGTCAGGTGCAGGTGAGTAGCAACGATGTGCAATCGCCGGACACCAGCATCAGCGTGACCCTAAACGTAATAGGCCAGCCCCAGCTTAGCACGCCCCAGCAAGCCGGCTGCTTGAACTTTGCCACCCTGCCCGCCGGAGGTACGGCCAGCGATAGCCTCCTGATCGTTAACACCGGCTGCGACAGTCTCCATTTCCAAAGCCTTTCCCTGCTGGGCGGGGCGGGAAGCGCCTATCGCGTTCCGGCCAGCTTGCCCTCCCTGGCCAGTGAAGATAGCTTGCTATTGCCCATCAGCTTTGCACCCGCCCGCACGCAAACGGGTAGCCTGCTGGATACCCTCATCATTGCCAATAATGATAGCACCTACCGACTTTGTTTACAGGGCAGTGCCACGCCCTCAGCGGAATTGAGCTTGCAGCCCGACTCGCTGAGTCTTCAAGTCAATAGCTGTGGCGACTCCATCACCACCCAGGTGAGCGTACGCAATACGGGGGCGGATACCCTGCGCTACCAATGGCTCACCGATAGCCTCGGTAGCAGTGGTGCTATAGAAGTGACTCTCTTCGAAGGGGGTGTCAATAGTACCGAGATAAACAACATCGTGAACGTTTTACAGGGCCTGCCCAACTTGAGCCTTACCCGCTCCACCCCCAGTCAGGTGTCTGATCTGCAGCAGGACTTACAAGGGGCCGATGTGCTCATAATCCCGGATACCTATTCTTCCAACTGGAGCACTTACGGCGGCACCTTTCAGCAATTCCGCGATCAAGGCAAGACGGTTATCATCGTGGGAGAAACCAGCGATTTCGCTATCAATAATTCGGGGCTTATGGCCACCAACGCCGTATATTCGGATTACGCCAGCAATAATATAGACCTGCCCAGTCATCCCGTGGTGGCCGGGCTAAGCGGACCGATCAATTACGTAAACCGGCAGTATGAGCTGCGGTATGCTTCCAGCAGTGCCCCTTATCAGCTTATCGTGGGCAGTCGCTTTGGTAACCGGGCCATAGTATCGGAGCTTCAGGTCAATAAAGGCACCCAGCTCTACATCGGTTATGATTATGAGGATACTTCGGCTACCACGGCCCAGCTCCTAAGGCAAGCCGTGACCTATGGCAAAAGCGCCCAAATTCCGGCGCTCAACATTACCGCTCAGCCCAATGCGGGCAATGTGCTTACCGGAGATTCAAGCACCACCAGCCTGACCATCTCCACCGTGGGCTTGGCCAACGGCACTTATGATCTTGAGCTGCCCCTGGCCACTAATGATCCCGAAGCGACCCTGGCTTACTGGCCTATTCACTTGGTGGTGAATGGCAGCGCGGTGGCCGAGCGGGCCGGCAGCGGCTGCTTAAATATGGGTACGCTCCTGCAAGGCGAAAAAGGCCAGGATACGGCCCGGGTGGTTAACCGGGGTTGTGATACGCTCCACCTCACCGGCTTCACGGTGGGCCAGGGCACCGTAAGCCGCGATACGGCCGCTGGTAAGTGGGTCTTGCCCGGCGATACGCTGGCCATTCCTTTTGAATTTAGCAGCTCCAGCGTAGGGGCTTATGCAGATACCCTGCAAGTGCTCACCAATGATACCACGGTCTATTTCTGCTTGAACGCGACCATCAACGGGGCACCACTCATTGACCTGCCGCAGGACAGCATTTACAAGCGGGTAAATAAGTGTAAGATCATCGGGAACGCCGCTTTGAATATCAGTAACAACGGCCTGGATACCCTCGATTACCGAGTAAAAATAGGCGCCTACCGGGCCTACCATCCGCGGGTTTATTACAATACCAGCGGCGCTTCTACCCAGCATAGCTTTACCGGGCTGCCCACTTCCGCCGATACGCTCATCGTAGAAGTGATCACCTACGGCGATTATTCGGGCTATTACGACCGGCCCACGCTTTATCTGGATAATGGCTATCAAGGGAGTATGACCAACTTTAATCAAGACTACGTGGTGGATACCATTGGCCGTCTTTTTACCGGTACGCAGCTCAATACTTGGCTGGCAGATGGTCAACTGGACATCCAGCTTAACAATAGCTCCGGCGTAAACGGCGGCAACGGCTCCTTCCACAAAGTAAATATTTACCTCAAGCAAAGCATCAATTGGGTGTCCGTCACCGGTTCGCCATCCGGAAGCATCCTACCCGGCAATAGCCAGAGCGAAAATCTGCTCTTCAATACGGCCCTGCTGCCCCTGGGCACCCACCGCACCACCGCCATGATCCTGTCCAACTCAGGAGGGGAAGCGGTAGACTTCGTACCCTTGGTGCTGGAGGTGGTCTCGGAGCCCGAGGTGGCGGTTTCCGACACCTGCCTTATTTTCCCCCTTACCCGGCTGGGCGACACCACCTCTCAGCAGGTAACAGTGTACAATAACGGCTGCCAGCCACTCAGCGTGAGCAGCATCTTTGGCGGCGGTAGCAGTTTCCGGTTCAGCCCCAGCAATGCTTCCGTGCCCGCCGATGATAGCCTGGTGGTGGATGTAGATTTTACCCCCACCAGCCGGGGCAGCTTTAACTCCACGCTTTTCCTGAACAATAACGACAGCAATCGCACGGTATGTCTGCAAGGTACGGCTGAGGCTATGCCGGTGGCCGATTTTACCATCAGCCCTGAAAATGTTTGCCTGGGTGAAATATCCCTGCAAAACCAATCGCAGTTCTTTAACAGCCTGACCTGGACCCTGGGCGATGGGAATGTGACCACCCAGACCAATCCCGTTCACGCCTACGCCGCTCCGGGGACTTATCAGATCACCCTGCGCGCTGCCAATGCCCTGGGCACGGATACCCTCACCAAAACTACTACCGTAAATCCCCTGGTAGCCGATTTTG
>JAVLBR010000203.1:0-1434 GCA_031581125.1 Schleiferiaceae bacterium
AAAAGTAGACAGCATTCCCGCCGGAGAAGAAGCAAACGAAGTAACCGACACCGCCTCTTTCTTCGCCCAGTACGACCTCAGTCAGGGCGAAGAGGAGGAAAATATGGACCTGCTATGATCGTCATCCTCGCCTACATCGCCCTCCTCCTCCTGCCCCTCGCCGAGGGCTGGCGCGAGTACATCTTTTACCGCGTTAATAAGGCCGCCGGCTTCCCCTTCCCCGCCCAGGACAGCACCCGCAAGCGGATCAACGCCGCCCTCTTCGGCGCCCTGGCCCTCCTCCTCTGCCACCTCGCCAGCGGCCTCACCCTCGCCGCCGCCGTGCTCTTCATCGCATCGCTATTCTGGCGCTGGCTGGCCCTTGATGCCCTGCTTAACCTCCTCCGCGAGCTGCCCCTCTTCTACGCCGGCCAGAGCGGCCGCTCCACCACCGACAGCTTCCTCGCCCAGTTTCCCACCCCCGGCCGCGCCATCCTTAAGATCGCGCCGCTGGCCATTGTGCTGTTTTTATACATCGCCCTAAAATACCTCACGCCATGAACTTCCCCACCGCCGTAGATCACATCTTTTCCGACGAAGGCCTCTACTCAGACCACGCCGCCGACCGCGGCGGGGCTACCAAGTACGGGGTCACCATCCATACCCTCCGCCGCTACCGCGGCCGGGAGGTAAGCAAGGAAGACGTCCAGGCGCTCACCGTAGAAGAGGCCCAGGACATTTATAAAAAGTACTACTGGCAAGAAGGCCACTGCCCCGACCTCCCGCCCCAGCTTCGCTACTTTCACTTTGATAGCTGCGTGCAGCACGGCACCGGCGGAGCCCTGCGCATCCTCCAGCGGGCCGCCGGCACCGTGGACGATGGGCTTTGGGGCCCCAACACCGAGAAGGCCGTGGCCCTCTGCGGCCTGGGCAGCTACGCGGTAGAGCGCAGCCTCTATTATATGCGCATCATCGGCGGCGATCACGGCCAGGCGGTGTTTGCCAATGGCTGGGCCAACCGCCTCGAAAAGGTTTACAAACGCGCCAAGCAGGATTGATATGCCCTTCTGGAAAACACTGCTTAACACTTTCACCGGCGGCTCCGGTGATGGCCTGGCCAAAACCCTTTTGGATGGGGCGGATCAGCTCTTCACTTCTAAGGAAGAGAAAGCCGCCGCCGAGCGCATCGCCGCCGCCGCCGAGATGGAGCACCAGCGCCGCCTGGAGCAGCTCGCCCAGCAGGCGGAGCAGCTGCACCTGGAAGACGTCCAGAGTGCCCGGGAGATGCAGATGGAAGCCCTCCGGCAGAAGGACCGCTTCTCCAAGCGTTTTGTCTATGTCCTGGCGGTCGTGGTGATCCTGGGCGCCATGGCCTTCGGCGTGGCGCTGATGTACGTGGAAATACCGCCCGAAAATAAGCGCATGGTAGAGATGTTTGCCGACATTTTTCTATTC
>JAVLBR010000203.1:1534-3563 GCA_031581125.1 Schleiferiaceae bacterium
TGAAAGTCACCAGCGACATACAAGGCTTTGACGAGCTCCAGCGCCGCCTAAAGCAGGCGCCGGATAAGGTGAAGCGCCGCGAGCTGCTGAAGATCATCCGCGTGCAGACGCGCCCTACCATCCAGGCCGCCCGCCAGCGCGCGCCCATCAGCAGCGAGCCGCACAGCCGCTACTCCGGCGGCGTGGAAGTGCGCACCTATGATCCGGGCAACCTGCGCCGCTCGATAGGCAATATCACCTCCAAGAATAGAAAGTACCCCAATATATTGGTAGGCCCCAAGGCCGGCGCCAAAAAGAAATATGATGGCTACTACGGTCACTTCGTGGAATTTGGGACTGTAAATATGCCCGCCCAGCCTTTCATGCGCCCGGCTTACGAGAGCACCGGCCAGAGCGTGGGCGATGCCACCGCCGATAAGGTGGCCCGAAAAATCGAGAAAATACTGCAAAAGCTATGAGCCGCTCCGCCCTCATATACACTTACCTAAGCCTGGCCGGCATGCCCGGCGTGGCGGAGCGCATCTATCCCCACCTGATCCCCTATGACCAGCGCAAGCCTTATGACGATAGCCAGGTGGCCGTGAGCTACGAGGTCACCGGCATCTCGCCGGTGGAGGATAAGTACCAGCCCGCCGGGGTGGATGTGCTGCGCCTGCAGGTCAACTGCTACGGCCGCTACTACGAGAAGGCCGAGGCCGCCCTGGACCACCTGCGCAGCTACCTGGACATGCGCAAGCATGAAACGGTAGATGCCGGCGTGATCTATCCCCTCAGCCAGCCCATACCCGAAGCCACATGGGCCGGTACCAGCAGCCCCGCTCTCACTGTGCAGGTGACCAGCCAGCGGGTAGAAGGGCAGCATTACGTACAGCGCATCCGCTATAAAGACACCCGCAGCCTGTACGACGACCAGGCCCGCCTGGCCGGCCGCCAGGATGAGTACGAATTACGAATCATAAACCCCTAATCATGAGCGAGAAAGACCCCATCAAGCCCGCTACGAATAGCCGTAAGGCCTTCGGCCAAAAGAATGCCGCCCGGCAGGTGACCCTTTCCCAGGATTGGACCATCAAGCCCGGCGTGATCATTCCCGCCCACACCACCGTGGGCGTGGCGCCCGTGTACTACGAACAGCTCCAGGTCGCCGGCATGGTGGCGGAGCCAAAAGCAAAAAGCAAACAGCAAACCGCTAAGAACGCCTAAGCATGGCTGGATCGGAGGTGGCTATAAACGGCGATAACGTATTTGTAGAGGTATCTACAAATGGCGGCGGCACCTGGCTGAAGCTGGGCGAGCTTACCGAATGCTCCCTGGCGCTAAGCCATGAGCCCCGCGAGCTGACGGACCGCTTCAACCCCGGCGTGCGCGCCGTGGCCAAAGGCGAAATAGCCTGGGAGCTATCCGGCGAGGGCAACGTGGCCTATGCCAGCATGGAGGGCTTCGTAAAGCCGCATACCTTGGTGGATCACTTCGTAAGCCGCAACCAGCTGGACGTCCGCTTTGCTACCGACACACCAGGCGACTACCAATATAGCGGCAAAGCCTTTTTAAGCTCCTTTGAGCTCACCGCCGGCACCGGTGAAACCCAGACTTACAGCATCAGCTTCACTGGCAGCGGCAACCTGAGCATCAGTGATTTGGGAGTTGAGATAACAGAAGCCACCTGGGATGGTACAAGTAATCCCGCCCTTAACGTGACCAGCTCGGAGCAGCCTTATGCACCTAACTAAATAACGAAATTCACTAAAAATAAAGGCGCCATGCCTTCTTAAAGTTTAACCCCTAAAAATCAATACCATGGCAGCATCAGATGTAGCAATCAACGGCGATGACGTATTCGTAGAAATCTCTACGGATGGCGGCACCACCTGGGAGAAGTTGGGCGAGCTTACCAACTGCTCCCTCACCCGGAACCACGAGACCCGGGATGTGACCAACAAGTTTCACGGCGGCGTCCGCCACCTGGCGGAAGGCAACACGAACTTCGAGCTTTCCGGCGAGGGGAAGGTGGCCTATGCCAGCGAAGCAG
>JAVLBR010000204.1:0-3559 GCA_031581125.1 Schleiferiaceae bacterium
GGTAGCCAAGGGAGTGGCTGAGAAGCATAAAAGACTAGAAAAAAGAAACGCACCCTTTAAGGTGCGTCTGCCAGGAGATGCTATCTCCGAGGGGGTTCTTTAATGGCAAAAATAGAGAACATTTTTTAAATGGCGAATTCCCGGGAATCCGGGGAAGGACCCGCTGATTAATCCCGGAGCGCCGGGACTCTAACCAACTGAGCTAAGCAACCGGCGGAAATAAAAAAGCCCGGACACATAGTGACCAGGCTTTGCGCTCCCTCTTGGGCTCGAACCAAGGACCCTCTGATTAACAGTCAGATGCTCTAACCAGCTGAGCTAAGGGAGCCTTTTCGCCTTAAGCGGCTGCAAAAGTAGAATTTCCCACCGGAATCCCCAAGACCCGAAGGCAAAAAATAGCCAAAAGATTAGGGCTTCTCCTTTTATTGGCCAATCTTTGCAAAACCTATAATCCCAAAACAAGCGTTTATGAGTTTATTAGTGGTAGGCACCGTAGCCTTCGACGAACTGATCACCCCCTTTGGCGAATCCGGTAAAATCCTGGGCGGCTCCGGCACCTACGCCAGTATGGCCGCCACCAACTTCCAGGAAGACCCCCGCGTGGTATCCGTGGTGGGCGAAGACTTCCCCGAGGAATACAAGGAGCTCTTTCGCCAAAAAAATATCCACACCGAAGGCATCGAAGTGGTGTCCGGTGGCAACACTTTCTTCTGGAAAGGCCGCTACCACAACGATATGAACAGCCGCGATACCCTCGAAACCCAGCTCAATGTGCTGGGCGACTTTGACCCCAAAGTACCCGAGGCCTACCGCGACAGCGAGTACCTCATGCTGGGCAATCTCACTCCCCAGGTACAGATGAAAGTCCTGGACCAAATGAATAAACGCCCCAAGCTGGTGGTGATGGACACCATGAACTTCTGGATGGACGTGGCCCTGGACGAGCTCAAAGAAGTGCTTAAGCGCATCGACGTGCTCACCATCAACGATGAAGAAGCCCGCCAGCTCAGCGGCGAAGCTTCCCTGGTAAAAGCGGCCAAAAAGATCTTCGAAATGGGGCCCAAGCACCTCATTATCAAAAAAGGTGAGCACGGCGCCCTGCTTTTCCACGGCTCCGAAGTATTCTTCGCGCCCGCCCTGCCCCTCGAAGAAGTTTTTGACCCCACCGGCGCGGGCGACACTTTTGCCGGCGGCTTCATCGGCCACCTTTCCCATACGGACGACCTCTCTGCAGACAACATGAAGCGCGCCGTGATCTACGGCTCCGCCCTGGCTTCTTTCTGCGTAGAGAAATTTGGTACCCAGCGGCTGGCCGAAATTTCCCGCCGCGAAATGCACGAACGCGTGATGGAGTTCATCAAGCTTTCCCAAATCGACATGAAGCTCAACTAAGCTCCTCCCCGGATCGCCTTGGGCTTATCCACCGCCTACAGCTCCAGCCTCCCGGGTTGGGGCTGTTTTTTTTGGCCTGGCGGCCAAATGTGCCCCGGAGCCCACATTTGGCCGCCAGGCCCAAATCCATTCCCGCGCCAAAAACAAGCTCCCCGCGGCGCTTTTTTTGGCTCACCCAACCTCCCACGTTTCCCACGCGTTTAGTTATTGGTAGTGTTAATTTACACAGATCATGATGCCGCTAATCGGAGAATAATCGCTGTTTCATAAAGGCTTAGCAGTTGGGTTTTGCTTACATTCGCTAAACCGATTCGTCAAGGGCTTCATGGACATAACACCCCGATTATTAAAAGACTGCATAGCGGAAAAGCGGCGTGCGCAGCAGGAGTTGTACCACTTGTGCTATCCGGTGATGATGTCGGTCTGCAGCCGATATGAACGCAATCGGGACGATGCGGAAGCCCTGCTGAACCAGGCCTTCCTTAAAGTTCTTACCAAATTGGACACCTACAAAGAGCGGGTTCCCTTTGAGGCCTGGCTGCGCCGGATTACGCTCAACACGGCGATAGATCAGCACCGGGCCAAAAAACGCTCTAAACTGGACTACCATGAAGAGCCTGGGGAGGCACTGGAGGTAAGTGATCAAGCCATCAACGAAGCGGAAATGAAGCACGACGCCGAAGAGTTGCTGGGCTTGATTCAAAAGCTTCCCCCCATGAGCCAGCAGGTGTTCAATATGTACGTGATAGATGGATATAACCATAAAGAAATAGCTCAAAAACTTTCCATGACGGAAGGCACTAGCAAATGGCACTTGAGCAATGCCCGTAAAAACTTGAAGCGGATGCTTCACAAACTGATGAATAACGTGGCGCTACTGTTATGAAAGATCAGGACCTGGATCGCCTTTTTAAAAGCAAGCTCTCCGAAGCAGCTTATCCTTACAACCCGGACAACTGGGCGCGTATGGAGCAGCTTCTGGATGCCCGTACCACCGGGGTAGCGCCCTGGTATTGGCGCTACAGTGCGGCGCTCCTGGCCGTAAGCCTATTGCTGGGGGGGCTTATCACCTTCCAAAGCGATTTCTCCGGTAGCGAAGTTGCCACGCCCACCCCAAGCTCCCAGCCTACCACGGCTGCCCCCGAAAATTCCTATGGCCCGGCCCCGGTAAGCCCCGAGACCCACCGCTCCGCCGCTACAATGGTACCCTTTCAAACAGGGCTTCCCCCCGCTCCGATGTCCGATGGAACTAAGTCTCCCAAAACTTCTCCGGCGGTAGCCGCCCAAAACACGCCCTCTTCCCCGGGCGGTAACCCTCCCTCCTCTCATCAAGCCCCTTCGGCAGCGGATGGTGCTTCTAAGAGCGCCCCTAAGACGCCTGAGGGTGCGCCTAAGCGAAAGTTGGCCTTAAACGATGTCTACCACGGCGCGCCAGCCCATGCTGAGCTGGCGTCTTTAATGGGCCCTTCCTTACCGCTGCTCAAGCTTAGAGGCCTGCCCGATACCAGCGCTCTGCCCGCCCGGGAGGCCAGGGAGGATATTTTGATCCCGGGTAAGTCCGCCTTTGCGCAGCACCAACTGCTGGTGGAAGGAGGCCTTTCCCTAAGCGCCAGTTTTGGTGATGGCTCCGCTACGGGCTTGACGGCCGGCCTGCGCTACCAGTGGCAGCCCAGTAGCTCCTTTGGCCTGAGCATGGGCGTCCACTTCCGGCAAACGGGCGACCTAAGCATTGCTCTCCGGGAAGATACCAGCTTTTTTACCAGCCAGGGCCGGCAAGATGTCTCCACCGTGAAGCGCTTTGCTTACTTCCAAACCCTAAACTTCCCCATCCGAGCCCAATGGCATATCAACCATAAACATACGCTTATGGGAGGGGCTTACTTAGGCCTGGCCCTACGCCAGAAAGCCCGGCTGGTGACCACTACCCAGCAGCCCAAATCCAGCCCTGAAGTAGAACGGGACCAGATAAGCGGCCAGCATCCAGAATTTACGGGCACCCTCGCGGGGCTGTCGCTGGGCTACACCTACCAGCTCAATAAAAGGTGGGAAGCCGGGCTTCAGCTGCGATACGGGCTCTCTGATATGACCCAGGACCGAGTGGCCCCGGAACTGGCCTCCTTCCACCGGCTCCGCCAGGCAGATGTGGTGCTGCGCTATCGCCTGTTTT
>JAVLBR010000205.1:0-2196 GCA_031581125.1 Schleiferiaceae bacterium
GCAAGCTCATTGCCGCTACCGAGGCTTAGGGGCAGGGCCCTAAGCGCTCCGGGCTTATTCTCTTAGGTAGTGTCCGTCCATACAGTCGTGTGTCTCGTCTAGAAAGTTCAAGAACGCCTGCCCCGACTTTTTCGGGGAGGCGCGAGAGAACAGAACGATAATAGCGCAGTCTCGCCAGTGGCGAGATGAGTCTCGCTTTTAGCGAGAGGCAAGCGTCTCGCCACGGGCGAGAGGGGACTTTATAGACAGACACTAGTTATTCCGGCCGTTCATAAAATCTTCTAAAATAAGCGCGGCGCTAATGGCATCTTTACTGCCTTTGGCGCGGCGCTTTTGTTTTTTCACCCCAGAGTTAACCAAGGCCTGGGCGGCTCGTTTGCTGCTAAAGCGTTCGTCCTGCCAATATAAGGGCAAGTCCGGAAAAGCCTTTTCCAGTGCCTTATGCCACTGGCGGGTGCGCGCGGAGTTATCAGAATCGCCGCCGTCCAGCGCACGTGGCTCCCCCAGGATAAGCGCCTCGGGGAGCTCTGCTTGAAACCACTTTTTCAGATAATCCAGCAGCGCTTCGGTGGCCACCACCTCGCGGGGGGAGGCGATCATTTGCAGCGGATCGGTCTCCGCTATGCCGGTCCGCTTACCACCTATATCCAATGCTACCAGTTTGCCCACCGCTGCTTACTTTTGGCCAAATTTAAGACGGAATTGCTCCATGGAAGATACACGCGCCGCGCAGGTAGAAAAAGCCTGGGCCGACCGGGAATTGCTCAAAGAGCCTGCAACCATCACCCTGCTGGAAGAAATTATCGAGGACCTGGACAAGGGCCGGTTGCGCTGCGCCACCCCGACCGAGCAAGGCTGGCAGGTAAATGAGTGGGTTAAAAAAGCGGTGATCCTCTACTTCCCCACCCGTAAAATGGAAAAATTACAGGCCGGGCCCCTGGAATTTCACGACAAGATCCCCCTCAAAAGTGAATACCAAAAGCTGGGCATCCGGGTGGTACCGCACGCCATCGCCCGCCACGGGGCCTACGTGGCCAGCGGCGTGGTGATGATGCCCAGTTATGTCAACATCGGCGCCTACGTAGCCAGCGGCTCCATGGTAGATACCTGGGCCACCGTGGGCAGTTGCGCCCAAATCGGCCAGAACGTACACCTCAGCGGCGGCGTAGGCATCGGCGGGGTGCTGGAGCCCGTGCAGGCCAGCCCGGTGATCATTGAAGACAATTGCTTTATCGGCTCTCGCTGCATCGTAGTGGAAGGCATTCGGGTAGAAAAAGAAGCCGTGCTGGGGGCCAACGTGGTCCTCACCGCCAGCACCAAAATCCTGGATGTTACCGGCAGCAAACCCCGCGAAGTAAAAGGCCATATTCCCGCCCGCTCGGTGGTGATCCCCGGCACTATGCCCAAAGAATTTCCCGCCGGTACCTATCAGGTGCCCTGTGCCCTCATCATCGGCACCCGCAAGGAAAGCACCGACAAAAAAACCTCCCTCAACCAAGCCCTGCGGGAATTTGATGTAGCGGTGTAAGGTTTCGTTATTTTTGGGAATTCCACCGCTGACTGCGCCCTACTGGAGAGCTCCGGAGGAGCGACCGCTCGGTAGCACAGCGGTTTACACGAGTGATGGGGCGCTCCAGCGGAGCGCGAATCCATAACACCGAGCCGCATTCCGGAGTGGATTTGGCCTCTGCTGGAGGTCGGGGGCGATTGTAACGCCCATCGGCTTACCCAGCTTAAGCCCCGCTGGGGCTTAACCAAAATGACGCTACATGCCCTTCGGGCCTTCCGGCCTGCTAGACGATTTACACGCCCCATCGGTAACGACCACCCCTACCCCTCCTGAACCAGGAGGGGAGAACGGGGGTGCTGTCCCTAAAGACCTGGTATGCAGGATACGGTAGGCTTTCCTGCACCTTAATGGATCCATGGGAGAAGTTTTACTACGCCCCAACGGAAAAGCCTGAAGGGCTTTCATTTCTTAGCCTGGTTTCGCCGAAGGCGAGGCCAGGTAAAGCCGCCCCCCAGAACCCATACCCACTGAGCAAAACCGGAAGGTTTTGCGCCCTCAAAGCCTGCGCTCCACTGGAAAAGCCTGAAGGGCTTTCATTCCTTAGCCTGGTTTCGCCGAAGGCGAGGCCAGGTAAAGCCGGCCCCCAGAACCCATACCCAATGAGCAAAACCGGAAGGTTTTGCGCC
>JAVLBR010000205.1:2296-3528 GCA_031581125.1 Schleiferiaceae bacterium
AAAGCCTGGAAGGCTTTCCTTCCTTAGCCTGGTTTCGGCCCTCCCGCGGCCAAATTTCATACCGCTGCTTTTCAAACAAATCCCCTCTCCCGCTGTCATTATGCCGAACTATGACAAATGACCATGAAGCGAAGCATTCCTTTCCTGCTGCTCCTCAGCCTTATCGCCGCCTGTGACGGGGAACCTTACACCGAAAACGATGTCCAGGCCCAACGGGCCAGCCTCCCGCGCGATGAGGCGCCCCACTTCAAAAACTCCCTCGAATGGTGGTACTTTACCGGCCATCTGTACACCGCCGATAGCAGCCGCCGCTTTGGCACCGAATACGTCTTTTTTCACACCACGCCCAGTGCCGGCCAGGATTTCCTCATCCTCAACTACGCCCTCACCGACCCCCAACAAGGCGCTTTTTACTACGATGTGGATTTCAACAAACTAGACCAATTCCTGGGCGACAGCCTGCCCCTCCAATTGGCCACTCAGGATGGCGAGCTCAGCGCTTCCTTAAAGGGGCAAATGGGAAATTATGACCTCAGCGGTCAAATGGAAGCCCACCCCGTGGGCATGCAACTCTCCACCCAGCCCCAAAAACCGGTGATGCTCCACGATGGTACCGGCTATGAAGATTACGCCGGCCTGGCCCGGGCAGGCTATTACAGCTTTCCCCGGCTCCAAGCCCAGGGCGATATCTACCTAAAGGGCGACACCCTGCCCGTACACGGCACCCTGTGGTACGACCGCCAGTGGGACTGCCTGGGCGTATGGAGCACCAAGGTAGGCTGGGATTGGTTTTCCGTGCAGCTGGAACACCCCCGGGAAGAACTCATGCTCTACCAGCTGCATTCCCTCCCGGGCGATAGCATCATTACCCTGGGCGGCACCTACTTTACCGCCGATAGTCAGCAAGTAGAGTTGCGCCCCCAACACATCGAAATAAGCGCCGGGCAGCCCTGGGAAAGCCCCGAGACGGGCAGCGTGTACCCCCAGTGCTGGAATATCCAGATAGACACCCTGGACCTGGCCCTGGAAGTACAATCTGAACTAAAGCCCCAAGAACTGGAGATGAGCTATATGCTGGCCATGAGTGTGCACTACTGGGAAGGCATGGTGCAGGCCAAAGGCCGCCTCCGGGGCGAACCCGTTAAGGGTCAGGGTTACGTGGAAATGACCAATCGCTAAAAGTGTCTGTCTATAAAGTCTCTCGCCCGTGGCGAGACGATCGTCCTCAAAAT
>JAVLBR010000206.1:0-3509 GCA_031581125.1 Schleiferiaceae bacterium
CTGACCTTAATCTATTTATTGAGGAATGTTCTTGTAGCTCACCCTGGCACGACCCGGGAAGAATGGCAGGATCTAGTGTAAGTTTTCCCGGCCAGGAGAGTGGCAAAAAGGCCTGGACCAGTGGTGCGCGCAACACCTCGGATATGGGGCTTAACGAAAGTACGGATGAGCATCCAATAACAATATACCCCAATCCATTCGATGGGCAGCTACAACTAAGTGGTCTTCCCGAAAAGACGCAAGTGGAAATCCAAATTAAGGGGGTTGATTCAAGAGTCTACTGGTATGATAAGCAGATTTCTAACGAATGGGAAGAACTTAGCCTTAAGGTAGATGAGCTGCAAAAAGGCGTTTACTTTTTAACTCTTCGTTTTGAAGGCAATGTGGAAATTTTCAAGATTTTTAAGGAATAGGTGAATCATGTACAAACAATTGAGCATTGCTGTTTTTATTATCACTTCAATGTACAACCTTAAGGCTCAGGTTTACCACGAAGTTGGTCTAAGATTTTCGGGGATGGGAATATTGGAAATGACTCCCCCTGATTATCTTACAGAAGATTTAGATTATTACTTGAATCCTCAATTGAGCTATCAGATTCATTTTTTAAACGAAAAATTGATAGCAGGAACTCAAATAGGGTGGGTTTACGAAAAAGGGCTTAAAAATAAAGAGAACTATTTCCGGGAGGATAAGCGTAAATCCGTAAATTTAGATATTGAATTGGGGTTGAATATTCTGGAGTTTTATAATGGCTTACTTCTGGCTACGATAGGAACTCGATTATCAAAAAGTTATTTCTTTAAAAGGCGCATAGAGGATGGGGGGGTCGCAGTTACAACAAACAATTCGTGGCAAGAGATTCAGTATGATTTCACCTCAGCGGTTTCCTATCAACTATTCCTTAATAATAAAAGAAATCCAATGGCACTCAGATTTTCTTGGGAAGTGGTATTCCCAAGAAAATCCTTTAGAGTGAATTTATCAGGTGATAAATTATCCAGCATTGCCACTGGCCCCGCCGTTTCCCTCATCTGGCGCATTAAGCAAAGGAGGAACCGCGGCTTGTTTTAAAGGAGGTGGTTACGCTGATCATCAGCTTTTGGATGGGAGCTGCAGGGCTTTTCGGATGCTTGTACAGAAAGGTATTAAAGACTGAAATTGTGTAGAGAAGGCACGCGAACAATCTCGCGCTTGTCAGTGCGATTTCCATAAACACGAAAAAATAACTATAGAATGAGTAGAATTGTTTTTTGTATAGCCTGTCTGGCTTGCTTTACGCTGGGGGCCCAGAGGCATCAAATTACAGTGGATGGAGGGCTGAATAAAGTATTCAGTTTTGACGATCGTCCGGTTTTTGGGGGAGGTAGTCCGTGGGATAATAGGTTTGATGCTACTTGTAGGCTTAGCTATGCCTTTTACACCCATTCTGACTTTTATTCGGAAGTATCAGTAGGATATTTGAACCTACGATTCTTGGATGATAACGTTTTTGCGGGTATGGATGGTCCAGATGAAGTATTTAAAAATAATTACTTAACCGCTCAATTAGGAGGTGGCTATAAATTCGATTTGGCCCAAAAATTTGAGTTAAGTGCTGATGTAACAGGTGGACTCTTATACCGTTTTAGGACGAAGTTGTGGACCAAAGGGCAGTCTGCTGACGAGACTGTAAGGTATAAATCATGGTCGGAATTTCATCGCCATTTTGGTTTTTCTTTGAACCTGAGTAATTATTACCGGCTATTTCGGCGGCGGGAGGGATCTTTATTTTTAGTGGCCTCTATACGGGGGTGGTATGTTTTTGACTTCGCGCCTTTAGCTAGAGATGGAGAAAATGCAGACCGCCTAATCCCGGAGATTGATCTGGGCATTGCCTTTCGGTTCGGAGACAATCGCGAACTATTTTAGGTTGCCGGTTTTCATTAATGGCCTTAAAATTTGAAACCATGAGCCTCTCAAACCTTGTATAATGGAAATTTGGATCCTCCACTGGGGTCGTGCTTTACCATTAGAAAAATCCATCCCGTTTACAACAGTAAAACTTATAAAGTCGGCTCCTTCAGAATTTTGAATCTACACTTTCGGCACATGGGAAGTAGTTAAAAACAGGTGCAGAGCAGGCACGCGTCCCAGTCGCTCGCCTACCGGGGCCCGGCCCATAGCCAAGGTTGGTGACTGCAGCGTTTGACTGAGAGCAGGATTTCCGGCTTTTTTGCCGGAAAAGCAAGGAAAAGACATTTTTTAAGGATTAGGGTAAGGCATTTCCTTATTAATTAATTTGTTTGTAGAGTATTTAAGTCAAAAACTTAAAGATCATGCGCGCAACTACTGCTGTTATCTTCTCTCCTTAGTTTATTGCTCCTAAGCCAGATTGCCCTGCCTTCCTAAAGCAGTTCACCGAATGCCCATGTGGGCATCAATCGGAGCAATCTCGCGGCCTGCTTGCATCTAAGCTACCAATCGACCAATTGTGCTCCTTCCCTCTTGATTCATGCCTATTCCGGGACCCTGGCTCCTCCTGGTGGAGAAGATCCCAATCTGGGCGAGAGCACGGGAAATAAAAGCATTTGCACGACTCCCTATGCTTTCCGGGTCAACACTTATTCAAACGATGGCTCCACTATTATGGCCAACCTTAAAGGCAACGGAGGCTCCAGTCTGGGAACTATATATGATTTCTCCAGCACTGGTCTTACGAAGTTTTCGGTTCAGGATAACCTGGGCCTCTACCGCAGTAATTCCCAATTCCTCCGCCTGGGTTTCCCCATTAATGGGCAGGGAGACTATGAGTCCCTGTTAAAGTGGCATCATGATGAAAGCAAACCCTTTCATCTAGGCTACGGGGCTAGCTATTCCGATGCCACTAAATTGATGAGCTTCCAGCCCACGGGGCAGGTAGGACTAGGTACAGAAAACCCGGAGACCGCACCAAATCTTGTTAGAATAACAAGGGTGCGCAGCACTGGGGAGGGGCTTCGACTGCGCTCAGCCTAAACAACCTTTTTTTCCAGCACAAAGGTTTAGGAAAGCTCTCCCGCACGACGCCCTGAGCGGAGTTGAAGGGCTTCATGGTCAATACTTTAATATTTCAAACATGACCAAAATTTAGATACGTCCGAAAGGTTGCCCAAGATTTAAGTGGTGAACGACAAAAAGAAGGGAAACGATCTCCCGTACCTACGGAATTGGTGGAAATACTTTTTAGGGTTGCAGTATAAAAGTCTGAAAATGCTTAGGTAGACTATCTGCGCAGGGATTGCGATGGGCACCTTAGCGCCACAGAAAGGGTTCCATTGGAAAAGACGCAACTTGCCTAAAAGTAGGCATTTATGGGTTTGCTTGCTGCGAGCCGCTGCCCGGGCTTTCTCCCCAACAATCCAAACCCAGGTCTGCCGTTTATTTCCGGCAAGAAAAAAGAGCAAAGGGAGCTGGGCACGCCTCCACGAACTGTTTTATGGACGGGGCAATGCGTAGCCCGCTAAAAGACCTTAAACGTTTAAAAACGG
>JAVLBR010000207.1:0-3504 GCA_031581125.1 Schleiferiaceae bacterium
GCCCTTCGACTCCGCTCAGGGCACCAGACGGGTGGGGCTTTCCTAAACCTTTGTGATGAAATCGACGCTTGACTGGGCTGAGCGGAGTCGAAGCCTGAGCGCAGTCAAAGCCGCTCCCCAATGCTGCGTACCCTTTTACCCCAACAGGATATGGTGCAGCGATGCAGCTCCAGGGGGAACGCTTCCCGTAGCCATCTCCCGGTCCTTAATGGGCTACTATTGTCTCACGTTTACCCTGATTCACATTTGGCCGCCAGGCCTAAAAAGGAGCGGGGAAAGGGGGCGCTCCTTAAACTTTTTTGTCCTTGCCTTACTTAGTGTACATTAGACAACAAGAATGATTTGCCTGCAAACCGATCAAAACAAGGAACTATGCCCGTACAAAAATTGACGCAATACGATGCGCCCCAGCCCGTAAACTGGGAACATTACCTTATAAACGGCCGGCTGGAAAAATGGGCCGGTGCGTTTGAAGAGGTTTACTCCCCCATGGGAGCGGTCCGGGACGATGGCACGGTAGAGAAAGTCTATCTGGGCCGGTCACCGCTGCTTTCGGCAGATAAAGGGCAGGCGGCCCTGGATGCCGCCCGCCAGGCCTACGCCGCAGGACGGGGGGAATGGCCTACCGCCAGCGCCGAAACCCGCCTGGAGGCCATGGAAAAGTTTCTGGCGCGCTTTAAAGAATTGCGCGAGGAAGTGAGCACCATGCTGATGTGGGAAATCGCCAAAAATCGCCAAACGGCCTACAAGGAGTTTGACCGGACGGCCCAGTACATGGAAGATACCCTGACCGAATACAAACGGATGCACCAGGAAGGCTCACACGTGAGCGCTAAAGACGGCATCATCTCCCAAACCCGGCGGGGGCCGCTGGGCGTGGTGCTTTGCCTGGGGCCCTATAACTATCCGCTTAACGAAACCTTCTGCCTCCTGGTACCGGCCCTGCTCATGGGCAATGCGGTGATCTTTAAACCGGCCAAATACGGCGTGCTGCTCCTTACCCCCTTGGTAAAGGCTTTTCAGGAATGCTTCCCGCCGGGGGTGGTTAATATCATCTTTGGCCGGGGCCGCACCCTGGCTTCCCATATCATGACCTCGGTAGATGTGGATGTACTGGCGCTCATTGGTAATTCCAAAAGCTCCAATAAACTGATAGAACAGCACCCCAAGCCCAACCGGCTGCGCCAAATCCTCTCGCTGGAGGCCAATAACCCGGCCATCGTATTTGAAGATGCCGATCTGGACCTGAGCGTAAAACAATGTGTAAACGGCGCCTTAAGCTATAATGGCCAGCGCTGTACCGCCTTGAAGGTGATCTTTGTGCACCGCTCTGTGGCCGATGCTTTTCTGGAAAAATTTACCCAGGCCGTAGACGCGCTGGAGCTGGGCCATCCCATGGACAATACCCCGCTTACGCCGTTGCCCGAAAGGGGCAAAGTAGAAGCCATGCAGGAGCTGGTGGAAGATGCGGAGGCCCAGGGCGCACGGGTGATGAACAAACGCGCCGGGAAGCTCAACGATACCTGCTATTTCCCCGCGGTGCTGTACCCGGTCCACCCAGACATGCGCGTGTACCGGGAAGAGCAGTTTGGCCCCCTTATTCCGGTGATTGCTTATGACGATTTGGAAGAGGTGATGGACAGCATTGCCCAGAGCGATTACGGCCAGCAGGCCTCCCTCTTTACCACCCAGGCCCCTACGGTAGCCTACGCGGTAGATAACTTGGTTAACCAGGTGTGCCGGGTGAATATCAACAGCCCCTGCCAGCGCGGCCCGGATTATCTGCCTTTTACCGGCCGGAAAGACAGTGCCACCGGTACCCTGAGCGTACACGATGCCCTGCGCAGCTTTTCCATCCGCACCCTGGTGGCCGCTCAGGAAGACGAGAAGGACCTGGTCCGTCAGGTGGTCTCCCAGGGCGAGAGCACCTTTATGACCACGGATTACATCCTTTAGCGCCCGGCGCGGCGCTGGTTTGGGCGGCCACCGGCCAAATGTGAAGGGAGGCCCCTGGTTGGGTTTCTGTTTTTACCTAGGCCTTCCCGTTCGCTAGTCACGCTCTAGCAGGCCCTAAGATTTACATGGGGTCTCCATAGGACTCGATTGTCCTCAAGGGAATGCCTGGCCCGTAGGCTATTACGGGCTGCCACATGTTCTTCAAGCTTGAACCTGCGGGCCGCTTGAAGACTTATTTATTAAGATTAGTGCTATTTTATTTCTTATATTTCTTTTGTATGTCTAGTTGTCTTTCCTGGAAAAATCTGAAAAGTATATTCGAAGGGGCCATAAGTGTTTGTTCTCCCATTTTCATCTTCATGTTCAATGTAATAATCGAATCTGTACGTTCCATATAAGAGTTTTTGAGATTTCCATTTTTTTAATCCGCTTTCCGTGTCCACCGATTTCCATTTGTGATCCAAGTCAACACCATTTGCATCAAGTGCTTCAATTTTGCTATAGAATAGTGACATTCTGTTCACATCCTTATCAGTTCTTAATATAAATTTAAAATGTCCACCAACCTCTGAAGTTTTTTCTTCCTCGCATGATATAAAGAAGGTCAAAAGGATTATGGATGATACAGCTTTGGTAAGGGCTTTCATTGTATTATTGGTTTAGTTGAAATAATTCTATTGTTCTATATGGATAAAATTTTCAATCGCATTTACCCCAACGGTCAAGTATAAGTGTAGTGCGGGATTTCGGAGCAATTCACTGTCTGCACACCGCGAAGTTTATTAGGAGTAAAAAGGCTCATTTTTAGCCACTCAGCCCGCATTACACCTAGCCGTTGTTAGGCACTGGGCTTTGTGCTTGCTTTTCATTCTTTTCTTTCAAAGTATTTTACAATTTCTTCGGGACTCAAATTCATAATATCTTTTGAAATACAGTCTCTTTGTTCCCGCATAAATTTTACAGCATCAAAGCTTTTTTTGGTAGTCTCGTCTTTAGTTTTCATAGTTCAGTAATTCTCTTGGTGAACGAATATCAATTGGTTTGTAGCCTTCTGCGGTGTTTACAGAATTATATCCCATTATTCTTAAAACATTTACGATATGTTTAAAATTCCAACTCACTAATATATTTGCATTGTGTTTTGTAGCTAATGCGATGTGCAAACAATCAGCGTAAGATGTCGCTCCAACAACACCCTCTTCAATATACTTTTTCGCTAAATTTGCAGTTTCAATATCAGATTTCACAAATTCAGTCGAGTCTTCTGGAAGCAATTTAGTCGTTGCCTTAATTCTTTCAGGTGCATTCTCCAACTCCTGTTCAGTCACATTTGAGTATATAATTTCAAATTCGGAGTTTTTAATACGCTCGAATAGCGGTTTTGTAAACTCCTCGAATTCTTCGTCATGTAATCCTCCGAAAACTGAAGTGTCTAAATATATTCGCTGTTTTTTCATATCACTAATTTACTAATTTTAGTGAGATGTTCCATTTTAGCAGATATTTTATTTAGCCTTGTGCCTAACATCTACATAAAGTGCATTCCCG
>JAVLBR010000208.1:0-3496 GCA_031581125.1 Schleiferiaceae bacterium
AAATAAAAACGGCCCTTTCGCAAGGGAAGCAAAAGGGCCGCCGTTTTCCCTGATGGGGCCTTCCCTCTTATTCCGGACGGGAACCGAGTAGCAGGAGCTCGCTGACTTTAATTTCCGTGCTGTAGCGCTTTTCGCCCTTATCGGTCTCGTAGCTACGCGTTTGCAGGCTGCCTTCTATGGCGATTTCTTTGCCTTTTTTGACGTAGTTCTCCACGATCTCGGCGAGTTTTCCCCACACCACCAGGCGGTGCCACTGGGTATCGGTTTGCTTCTCGCCCTTGCTGTCCCGATATTGATCGTTGGTGGCCAAGCTAAAGAGGGCCAGCTTGCTCTTTTCGAGGTTTTTAATTTCGGGGTCCTTGCCCACGTTGCCAATGAGAAAAACCCGGTTGCGCAAATTACTCATAGATGTTGTTTTTTAGGTTTGTTATTAAAGGGCCGAAATTGCGCAACTCTAACTTAAATGCGCCGATTTAAACGTTTAATATCTGTTTACAATTGCTTCACATTTCAATTTAATGTTAACTTGCGGTTATAATTTGCTTTTAAACCGTAAACCTATGGCACGGAAATGTATTCAATGCCAGGCTGCTATCAAAGGCCGGGTCGATAAGAAATTTTGCGACGATGCTTGTCGCAATGTGTACAACAACGAGCGGCGACGCTATCAGAGCAATACCGTTCGCCGTATTAACCAAATTCTCAGCAAGAATCGCCGCATTCTCGAAGAGTTCAACCCCCGGGGGCGATGCAAATGCCGGCGGCAGGAGTTGGTTTTGCAGGGCTTCGACTTTAGCCACTTCACTTCTATGAGCGAAAACAAAAAAGGCCTGCGTTGCCATTATATCTACGACCAGGGCTACATCATCCTGAACGATGAGTGGATTCGCCTAATTCAGGCACAATCAAAGGAACGCAAATAGCTCAGTAAATCTTAGGAAGCTACAGATGCCCACATGCCGGGCACCTTTCAGCACAAAGCCCCCCCTCCTGTTAATTTGTAGTATATTATTTATAAAAAAATACTTATCCTTTCTTTATTAATAATTTAAAATACTATTTAATACTCATTTTTCCGAAATGAAACCCGATAAACTCAGACAGAAAGCAGACGGCCACTTTTCAACCTTCTAAGCATGCCAGCTAATTAGTAAGAAGAAATTGCCGCGATGCGGAAACTCAAAATAAAGGCCCTTTAAGGCGCTTGGAGCGGCGCTGACTAAATAAGGGGTCAGGCGGCGGATTGCCAAACCGAAAAATAGATACCTTTACCTGCACATGAAAACACTAACCCCATGAATACAAGCTTAATCAAAATCAGGCTGGCCGGAGCCCTGGCCATTCTTTTTCTACTACCTGCCTGCACGCAAGAGCCGGATGATCCCCCCAGTGAATACAGTCCGGTCCTGATGAAACGAAGCGAGCTGGAAAACTCCGTAGAATGGCGCGACCCCCGCGACATCAAAAAAGCGCACAAAATCTACCTCAAGGATAATTTTATCTTTATCGTGGAGCGCTTTGAAGGCATCCACGTTATCGATAATGCCAACCCGGAAACTCCCCAAAAATTGGGTTTTATCCGCATTCCGGGAAACCAGGACGTGGCCGTAAAGGGGCAATACCTCTATGCCGATAACGCGGTAGATCTGCTCACCATTGACATCCAGAGCTGGCCCCCAGAGGTGGTAGACCGCGATAGAGATGCATTACCTTCCGTAGCGCCGCCAGACAATCTTGTTCTGGCCGATCACCTCGATAGCAATAACTGGCCCGATAGCACGGTCGTAATCAAATGGAGCAAGTCATGAAGATTTTAAAAAGAAGTTTATGGGTACTGGCCACAGCAGGCCTGCTGGGCCTCAGTGGTTGCGGTACCGATTCAAGCGAAGTAAGCCCTATTAACACCGGTACCGGCGGTGGAACTGGGAGCAGCGGCGCCAGCGGTCAGGGCGGCAGCCTGGCCCGCTTTGCGGTAGCCGACGATTACCTCTACGCGATAGATGGAAGTGAATTGCGGCAGTTTAACCTCTCCAACCCCGCCAACCCTACTTCCCACAATCAATTGCCCATCACCATCACCCCGGAAACGCTTTTTCCCATGGGGGATAGCCTACTGCTGGTGGGAGGTACCCAGGGTATGGCCGCGTATTCCCTGGGCAACGATGGTCGGATAAGGCTGGAAGGCACTTACGTCCACGTCACCTCTTGCGACCCCGTGGTGGCCAACGGAACCCACGCCTTTGTGACCCTGCGCAGTACCAACCAAGGCGTTTGTGCCGGCTTTGTGAACGAATTGCAAGCCCTGGACATCCGCAACCTCAGCCAAATCCGGCAAATTGATGCCCTGGCCATGGACTTTCCCCTCGGTTTGGGCTTAAAACAAGATGAGGACCTGGTACTCGTCTGTGCGGACAACGGCCTGGAATCCGTAGACGTGAGCGATCCCTCTAATCTCAATGTGGTGCAAACCTATCCCGAGATCGAAGGGCGCGACTTGATCGTGCTGCCCAACGACCTGGTGCTGGTCCTCACCCCCTCGGGGCTGGAGCAATACCGTTTCCGCAATGGTAACATGAATTTCCTGAGCGCTCTATGAAGATAAACGCTGGCCCAAAATGGCTTCAACGGGGCCTCATTTTGCTTTTAACTGCTCTGGCAGGGTCTGTTTGGGCCCAAGATTCTACGTCTACTCCCTCCTGGCAAGTAGGGCTTAACCTCTCCAAAATTATTCTGCAACAACAACCCCATTTGCTTTTCGAGTGGCCGCTCAATAAACAGCACGGGCTAGAGTTACAGTTGGGAACGCACGCCGCTACCACCGGTAGTGCCCAGGCCTATCAATATGCTCACCAGAGCTTTTTGGCCAGCCTGCGCCACCAGTTCTACTTGGGAAAACCCGTGACTGGCCAAGCCCAGTTTAGCCTTAAACACGGTCCTTCCTGGGCTACCGGCCAGCTGGGCTACCGGCTTACCGGCTGGATAACCACCGTGGAGGACGGCCTTACCTTTTATCGTTTTGGCACCGAGAATCGCGATGCGCCGCGAAGCCTTTTGGCTTATGACCTTTTGGCCGGAGGCAATTGGCACCTCGATAAAGTCAACCTGGAGATTATGGGAGGGCTTAGTTATCAGGCGCAGATCAAAACCACGGGCGAACTACCGGTGCAACGCGGCAGCTACGACTACCAAACCGATTTTTGGCTCTACGAAGGCGTACGACCCGTAGTGGAGCTTACCGTGAGCTACCGGCATTAGGACGCCCTTTCCCCAGTCTCGCCAAGGGCGAGACCGGGGGTGACCGGGAGCGTTAAAATTTTAGAAGACCTTCATTTCCTCGCTTGCGCAAATGTCATGCTGAGTGGCCCGTCCCGCTGCAAGCGGGAGCGGGTTGTATCGAAGCAGGCCTTAAGGGGAAAATCATGTCTATCCTTCTTTGGACCCCCCTTCGATACAATCTCGCTTACCAGCGAGATCACTCAGGCTGACACCGGGGTAA
>JAVLBR010000209.1:0-3460 GCA_031581125.1 Schleiferiaceae bacterium
ACGAGGCGGGGGAGACTTGAAAATATTTCTCTATAAACCAAAATGCAATAGTTTACCGTGGTGTCACCCTGAGTGATCTCGCTGGCAAGCGAGATTGTATCGAAGGGTGGTTCAAAGAAGGAAAGACAAGATTTTCCCCTTAAGGCCTGCTTCGATACACCTTGCCCCGCTTCCCGCGGGTCAAGCCACTCAGCATGACAATTGCGCAAACGAGGAACTAAGGAAACTGTCCCCCTGAGTGATCTCGCTGGCAAGCGAGATCGTATCGAAGGGTGGTTCAAAGAAGGAAAGACAAGATTTTCCCCTTAAGGCCTGCTTCGATACACCTTGCCCCGCTTCCCGCGGGTCAAGCCACTCAGCATGACAATTGCGCAAACGAGGAACTAAGGAAACTGTCCCCCTGAGTGAGCTCGCTGGCAAGCGAGATTGTTTCGAAGGGTGGTCCTATAGAGGAAGAACAGGATTTTCTCTTGGTAAACCGGCTTTTCTCAAAAGTTCAAGTTCTCGAGTTACCCCCAGAGAATGCGGCCCCCGGCAAGGGAAGGCGTTCCTCTTCAGCTTGCCCCCTCCTTAAAATGCCGCACCGCCTGCCGCACGCTGCCCAGCGAAAGGAGGAGCTCCTGAGCCGCGTCCCAAGCCAGGCCGGTTTCCTTCTGCACCATGCGGGTGCCGCGCTCTACCAGCTTGGCATTGCTCAGGTGCATGTCTACCATTCGATTGCCCTCCACGCGCCCCATGCGCACCATCAGGGCGGTGGAAAACATATTGAGGGCCAGTTTCTGCGCGGTGCCGGCCTTCATGCGGGTGGAGCCGGTAATAAACTCCGCCCCGGTGCGCAGCACCACCGGAATATCGGCTTGCTTTTCCAGGGGCGAATCTTCATTACACACCAGACAGCCCGTGGTGATACCGGCTTCGCGGGCTTTGGCCAGGGCGCCCACCACGTAAGGGGTGGTGCCCGAGGCGGCGATGCCAATCACCAGATCACCCGAATCTACAGAGCGGTCCACCAGGTCGTGCCAGCCGCCCAGGGGATCGTCTTCGGCTTTTTCTACGGCCACCCGAATGGCGCCGTCGCCGCCAGCGATTAGGGCTTCTACCCACTCGTGAGGCGCCCCAAAAGTGGGGGGCAGCTCGGAGGCATCTACCACCCCCAGGCGGCCGCTGGTGCCGGCGCCCAGGTAGAAGATCTTCTGCCCGGCGCTAAGGCTTTGGTGGCCCTTTTCTACCAGTTTTTCCAGCTGGGGTATGGCGGCGGCTACGATGGCCGGTACCTGCTGATCTTCTGCGTTGATCTGCCGGAGTATATCGGTCGTGGGCATAGCCAGGATATCCCGGTAGGGACTGTCCTTTTCGGTGTGGCGCAGCGGCTGGTCCTTACTCAAATTCCTGCAGGGTTTGTTTGATGATGTTTACGCAGTCGTAAAGCTGCACTTCGGTCATTACCAGGGGAGGTGCAAAGCGGATGATATTGCCGTGGGTGGGCTTGGCCAGCAGGCCGTTGTCGCGTAGGCGCAGGCATACCCGCCAGGCGGTGTCGCTATCGGGGCTATCGTTGATCACGATGGCATTGAGCAGCCCACGACCGCGCACGCGGGCCAGGATTTGGCTGTTTTCCTTGTAGGCCATCAGCTCGGCGCGGAATATTTCCCCCAGGCGGCGGGCATTTTGGGTGAGGTTTTCTTCCCGGATTACGTCCAGGGCGGCCATGGCCACCTGTACCCCCAGGGGATTGCCGCCGAAGGTGGAGCCGTGCTGTCCGGGTTGGATCACGTTCATGATGGCATCATCGGCCAGGATAGCGGAAACGGGATAGACGCCCCCACTGAGGGCTTTGCCCAGGATGAGGATGTCGGGGCGTACGTAGGTTTCCGGCTGCCGTTCGCACTCGCCCTGGCAGGTGCAGGGGCCACAGGAAGCCAGCAGGCTGCCCGTGCGTCCGATGCCAGTCTGAATTTCGTCGGTGAGGAGCAGGGCATTGTTTTTCTGGCACAAGCGCTTGGCCTCGCGCAGGTATTGCTCGTCGGGCGTTACCACGCCTGCCTCGCCCTGAATGGGCTCTACCAGAAAGCCAGCTACCCCTTCCTGCTGCATGGCCTGGGCCAGGGCTTCTTTGTCGTTATAGGGCACGTGGATAAAGCCGGGCGTGTAAGGCCCGTAGCCTTCGCGGGCTTCTTCATCGTTGCTAAAAGATATGATGGTGGTGGTGCGGCCGTGGAAATTGCCATCGGCCACCACGATTTTGGTCTTATGTTCGGGGATGTGCAGCTTTTCCTGGGCGTATTTGCGGCACAGTTTGATGGCCGTTTCCACCGCCTCGGCGCCGGAGTTCATGGGCAGTACCTTGTCAAAACCAAAATACTGGGTCACGTACTCGTCAAAGGGCCCCAACTTGGAATTATAAAAAGCGCGGCTAGTAAGGGTGATCTGCTCCGCTTGTTCTTGCAGGGCTTTGATGATGCGGGGGTGGCAATGGCCTTGGTTTACCGCGGAATAGGAAGAAAGGAAATCGTAGTAGCGCTTGCCTTCTACGTCCCACACGTACACGCCTTCGCCGCGGTCTAGCACCACCGGCAGGGGGTGGTAATTGTGCGCGCCGTAGCGGTTTTCCAGTTCCATGAGCTCCTGAGAGCTTTTTGGGGTGGTTTTTACATCTGCCATGGGATAGTCTTTTGGGGAGGTTATAGCTTAAAGAAACGCGGCTTTTGCCGCTGCCGGACGCACATTTGGCCGGGAGGCCAAATGTAAGGTAAGCCCCGAAATTTGCGGTAGATTTGCCGGCTTCATGAGCAATCAAAACCGCGGGCCCCTGCGCAAGGGGGCTACCATAGAAGGAGAGGTGGCGGATATGGCCTTTGGGGGCAAGGGCCTCCTGCGCTACGAGACGGCGGAGGGGCGGTATCCGGTTTTTGTGCCGCATACCCTGCCGGGACAGCGGGTGCGCGTGCGCCTGGTGAAGGCCAAACGGCGCTACGCGGAAGCGCGACTGCTGCAAATCACAGAACGGTCTGCGCAAGAGGAAGATACGCCTTATGTGGATACGCCCGGGGCGCCTTTTCTGCGCTGGCCGCTGGCGCGGCAGCAAGCGCATAAAGAAGATAGTGTGCTGGCCCTGTACCAGCGCATAGGGCAGGAGGTGGCGCCGGAAGACCGCTACGATGGGCTGGTGGTATCGCCCCGCGCTTTTCACTACCGCAATAAAATGGAGTACAGCTTTAGTGCGGTGCGCTTTGACCCGGAACAGGATGCTTTTGTGGACGACTTTGCGCTGGGCTTCAAAAAGCGGGGCCAATGGCTGGCGGTGGAGCAGCTGGCGGGCGATTCGGGCCTGTTTGACGCTCAATGGGAAAACTTGCTGCCGCGACTGCGCCGCTGGCTGGTGGAAAGGGGCCATACCGCCTGGCATCCGCGCCGGCAGGAAGGTTTTTGCCGGATGCTGGCGGTGCGCAAGAGCTATGCG
>JAVLBR010000210.1:0-3448 GCA_031581125.1 Schleiferiaceae bacterium
CAGCACCTATATCGGCCCCTCACAAAAAGTGCCTTACCACGATAAACACCCCAAAGCCGATCAAGCCGATGCCCATCAGTTTTTCGATCACCTGCATCCGCCGCCCGGCCAGGTAGGCCTTGAAGCGGTGCGCAAAGTAGATCTTCAGTAAGTTTACCAGCAAGTAGGTGGCCAGGGTGGCGCCGTAAAAGATCAGGAGCCGCCGCGGGTCATTATCGACCAGCGAGCCCACCGCTACCGTAGACGTGATCCAGAAAAACAGCACTCCCACGTTCAAAAAATTGAGCAAAAAGCCTTTAACGAAAAAAAAGCGGCGCCGGCGGATTTCCAGTTTTTGCTGGAGCTGGCCACTCCGGCGCGAGCGAAGGACGTAGTACATCCCAAAAGCCACGATGGCCAGCCCACTGAGCAGCACCAGCCAGAAGTTGTTTTGCAAATAGCTCAGAAAAGCCTGGCTGCCGTAATAGGCCAGCGCTATAAAAATGGCATCGGCCGTCACGGCGCCCAGGTCCAGCAGCAGCGCCTTGGTCCGGCCTTTGTTAATGCTGGTTTCGATGAGCACAAAAAAGATGGGCCCCGCCGCAAAACTCAGCGTAAGCCCCAGCGGAATAGCGTAGAGTAGCTCCATAGAATCTGCGCCTCAACTCTTTACCCTTCCGAGTCGTCGCCTTTACCGACCTTCTCTTCCAGGGCCCTGCATTTCTTCTCCACCTCCTCCAGCTTTTCCTGGGTGGCTGCCTGCTCTTTTTGGGCTTCCTGGCGCTCGCGTTCGGCCCTTGCCTTTTCTTCCTGGGATTTTTCCAGCTTTTGGCTCAGGTCTTGCTTATCCGATTCCAGGCCGGCTATCGCCGCTTTAAGCTCTTGCAAGCTAAGCCAGTTGTACCCCACGAAAAGGGCAAAAGCCAGGGCCAGAAAGGCGTTTTTGAGCCAGGCAAATCCCGATAGCGGGTCTTGCAGGAAATACAGCAGCAAGGAGGTGATCAGGGCCGCAGCGCCTACGATGAGGATGAGCCATTCGCGTTGTTTTGCTTTCATAGCCGAATGATTTTTAGGGCTTTGCTGCCTGCGAAGGTAGGGGATTAGATGGCTTAGCCCGGCACAAAGTCCAGTTGTTTTTTCTCCAGGTCCGCGTTCTTCACCTTCACGGATATTTTATCGCCCAGCTGAAACACTTTTCCGTTCCGCTCCCCTACGATGCAGAAATTCCCCTCGTCAAAGAGGTAGTAGTCATCCTTAAAGTCGCGGATGCGGATCATCCCTTCACAGAGATTGTCCCGCAGTTCTACAAAAACCCCCCACTCGGTTACCCCGGTGATGCTGCCCATGAAGCTCTGTCCCACCTTATCTTCCATGAATTTTACCTGCATGTACTTGATGGAATCGCGCTCTGCTTCTACGGCCACCCGTTCCCGGTCGCTGCTGTGTTCGCACAGCTCCTCGAAACTGTCCTTGCCGGGCGATTTACCGCCGTCCAGGTAATGCTGCAACAGCCGGTGCACCATCATATCCGGGTAGCGCCGTATGGGGGAGGTAAAGTGGGTGTAGTATTCAAAGCCCAGCCCATAGTGGCCTATGTTTTGGGTGCTGTACACCGCCTTGGCCATGGTGCGGATGGTGAGGGTGGCCAGCATATTGGCCTCCGCTTTGCCCTTGCTGGCCCGCAGCATTTTGTTCAGATTTTGCGCTACCGAGCGGGGCTGGCGGGTTTCTACTTTGTAGCCAAACTGCGCCGCCATTTTGCTCAGCTCTTGCAGCTTTTCCGCGTCGGGCTGGTCGTGGATGCGGTACACAAAAGTGTTGCGCGTCGGTTTCCCTTCTTTGGCCTTGCCTATAAATTCCGCCACGTTGCGATTGGCCAGCAGCATAAACTCCTCCACCAGGTGATTGGCCTCCTTACTTTCTTTAAAGTAAACCCCCACGGGATGCTTGTTTTCGTCCAGCTCAAATTTGGTTTCCGGTCGCTCAAAGCTCAGCGCTCCGGCGTCCATGCGGCGCTGGCGCAATATCTTGGCCAGGGCATTGAGCTGGTTTACCTCCCGGGCCAGCTTACCTTCCCCGGTTTCGATGGCCTCCTGGGCCGCTTCGTAGGTAAAGCGATGATCGCTGTAAATTACCGTGCGCCCTATCCAGCGCTTTTGCACCCGCGCCTGCTCGTCCAGCTCAAACACGGCCGAAAAGCACAGCTTTTCCTCCTGGGGGCGCAATGAGCACAGCTCATTGGATATTTTTTCCGGCAGCATGGGCACCACCCGATCTACCAGGTACACACTGGTAGCGCGTTCGCGGCCCTCTTCTTCCAGGAGGGAGTCGGGCTGCACGTAATGCGTCACGTCCGCTATGTGCACGCCCACTTCCACGCGCCCGTTGGGCAATTCGCGCAGCGAAAGGGCATCGTCAAAGTCTTTGGCATCGGCCGGGTCTATGGTAAAGGTGGTTACCGAGCGAAAATCCCGGCGCCGTTTAAGTTCTTCTGGCGGAATGGTGTCCGGCACCTGGGCAGCAGCTTTTTTGACTTCTTCCGGAAAGTCCCGGGGCAGGCCGTACTCGGCCAGGATGGAATGCATCTCGGTGCCGTGCTCGCCCGGGGCGCCCAGCACCTCTATGATCTCCCCAAAGGGGCTGCTCGCCTTTTCCGGCCATTCCGTAAGGCGGGCCACCGCCTTTTGGCCGTGCTTCACGCCCTTCAGCTTTTCCTTGGGGATGTAGAGGTCTACCAGCATTTTGCGGCTATCGGGCACCAGAAAGCCGTAATTTTTCGAAAGCTCCACCGTGCCCACAAATTCGGTACGGGCCCGTTCCAGAATTTCCACGACCTGGCCTTCCGGTTTTTTGTTCTTGCGCTGGGCAAACATCAGCACCCGCACCTCATCCTTTTGCAGCGCGTGGCCTACGTTGCGCGGCGTCACGTACACATCCTGTTCCGTGTCGTCGCTTATCACGTACGCCGATCCTTTGCTGGTCATATCTACCCGTCCGGTGATGAAGTGGTCCGTATGCTGGTAGCGGTATTTCCCGCGGCTTACTTCTTCCACGTGGTCGCCTTTGGCCAGGTTTTCGAGCGACTCGCGCACCAGCTCCCGTTCGTGATCGGCTTGCAGATTCAGCGCCGCCGCCATTTGCTTATAATTGTACAGTTTCAGGCGGTCTTGCTGCAGGATGCGCAGCACCGCCTTTTCCATCTTAGCCAGGCGCTTTCCGCGTTTGGCTTGCTTTTTTGGTTTGCTCATATTTCCCGCGAAGGTACGGCATTCGCACAGCGGAGCATTACCCCATCGTTAAGCTCCGGGCCCCAGGGGCGGCGCCTTTTTAGGCCTCCCGGCCAAATGTAATTCCGGCGGCCGGGGGCAGTCTTCCTTAAAGCTGCTATGCCGGTCTCTGGTTTGGCTTTATCGTTAACTAGTGTCTGTCTATAAAGTCTCTCGCCCGTGGCGAGACGATCGTCCTCAAA
>JAVLBR010000211.1:0-3441 GCA_031581125.1 Schleiferiaceae bacterium
TGAGGCGCTTTATCCGGGCGCAGACTGCCAATACCCTACCACCCACCTCTACGTAAAGTTAGAACCCCAGTATTTTGAAGATATCCTCGCCATTGAAAATGCCGATATCGAATACTTTGACTTTCCCCTTACCCGGGAAGTCATTGAGATGGGCGACTATTATCAAAACCCACCCGAGGATGAATTTCCCACCCTTTATGCTGTGGTTCCGGAGGATTTCATTTTTCCCGATATATCGTACACGGTGCTCAGCAACTTGCACCTAAACATTGAAAACGATCCTTTGGTACTGGCCCAGGCTTTTAAGCAAACCGATAATGCCGGGCACATTTACAATGATGTAGTGCCGGAAGGTGGATTTGCCCCCGGCGACTACGAAGACTTCATACAGACCAATATCCCCGAGATGCCTACCGACTGCCCGCCTACCTGCGTGCCGAAGCTGGAGGTAGATAACAGTACCAGCCCGGTGACCTATTACTGGCGTTGTGACTGCACCACCGATCCAGATCCCCCCACCATCAGTGACTGCGGTTGTGAGGTGCCGGATAATCGGCGCTATCCCGGGGGCTGCATAAAAGTGGAAGATACCGAACTTTCCGACGCGGGTGATCCCAATACCTTCGAAGGCATCCGCCGGGTGAAAATCACCGCCTGGGATGGATGGTTTACCTTTAAATCTACCCAAAGTGATGACCAGGGCTGTTGGTCCATTACGGGACATAAGTTTAGTGGGAAAGTTCGTTTATACGTAACCTTTAAAAACAACCGGGCCCGATTGCGAGGAACACCCCCTTCGGGCTGGGCTCTATGGCGCTGGTTTACGGCCATTCAGGATTACGTAGCCAAGGTAAGTGGGCCGCGGTACAACAACATCGCCATAAACTACCACATGTACCAAACCCAGGGTAGCTTTTTTCACCGCTACTGGGGCGCCGCGATGACCAATAACGCCCTGCATGAATTTTATGATTATGCGAATCAAGATGGCTTGCAAGCGCCAAAGCACCTGGATTTATTCGTGGCTTTAAATAGAAGTGACGGATTTGCCATTGGGGATGCCAAATATCACCTCACTAACCCGCTGTTTAATCTCATGCAGGGCCGCCTCCTATATGCGGTAGCTCTTCCACCCGTCTCAAATTTAATCGCTCCCTTTATACCGGACGTCTCCATAGGGGTAAATTACGATCATTCGGATCGATTAAAGGAACTGGCCTATCATGAGTATGCTCATGCCTCGCATGAAAAATTGGTGGGCGTAGCCTATTGGGCTGATTTAGCAGCGGCTGAAATCAATGCAAATGGCCATGGAAACCAGAATAGCACCGACGCTGGCCTCATAAGTGTAGTGGAAGCCTGGGGAACTCATGTCGGATTTTCCTACACACATCGAAAATATGGCCCAGATAACTCCATTGGAGGAAATTGGGAAGCTGAAGTAGAAACCTACTGGAATGAATCCACAAACCACATTCCTGGAGGCCTATTTCACGATTTGAAAGACACGGGAGAACAAGGCCTTTCCTTTAGCGGAGAAAATCCACCTCAAACAACTACGGTAGTGGATAACGTTTCTGGTTTTACGCATTTTGAATTATATCAAACCCTGGGAGACCTCCCGTACAGCGTAGGCCAGTACCAAACTGATCTGGGCAACCGCCACCCTAACTGGAAGGGGAATACGGCTGCTGAAGTTAATGATCTTTTTAATAGTTATTAATCATGAAATCGAAAGCGCTTTCCTTCATTATCTCTTGCTTTTTGCTGAGCCTAACAAGCTGTGAGGTAAATTGCAATGATAACACCTACGACTGGCGTTTGCCCTTTTCGGTTTCCCCCATGAAAGATACCCTACTGGTAGGGGATACCATCCATGTAGTTTCCGAGTTTGGTAAAGTATGGGACCGGGGCAATCAACGGCATTATGAGCTAGAAGATTACGATTTCTTTCCAATAATGGAAATTACCGACATAGGGGATACCCTGGAGCAAAATCCTGCTGATCAATTCGACCTTATCCCGACTGCGCATGCCGGGGGATGGTTGGTAGAAAATGGATTATATGTTTTGAGGTATTCTTACGATGATGACTTGTACCGACTCGCTTACTTGGTGGTGATGAAAGATACCGGACGGTTTTTGCTTTCCAATGGATCTCAGCTTCTTTCTAATCACAGGGGAAGGCAAGAATTTGATGGTAAATGCCGTAGGGTTGGGGCTACGGCCCATGGCGCGTTAGCGCATCCAGACTCGGCCAACATCCAAATGTTGGAGGACAGTCCCGATCCTCATTACCATGATTGGGTTTTGCAAAAGCCGCAACAGCGCTTTCATGAGTTTGCCGGCTTCGCCTTTTACGTAAAACCCCGTTGATGCATAAGCTCAGAAGCGCCGCCTCCGGGCGGCGCTTTTCTATCGCTCCCCGTCTGGCAGTAAAAGAAGATTAGATGAAATGATACTTAAATCCCAAGCGCCATCTGCAAAATCAGTCTTCGTTCCAGGCTTATCTAAAGCCCTGGGAGACCTCCCGTACAGCGTAGGCCAGTACCAAACCGATCTGGGCATCAGATTTCCCCAATGGCGCGGAAATACGGCCGGGGATGTTAACGCATTGTTCAATAGCTACTAAATATTTTCGCCATGTTTAAGTTTGGTTTTTTTCTAATGACTCTCAGCGCCCTTATCACTTCCTGCGTATCCGAAAGATGCAATATACCTGGGGGCTATAGTTGGCAACTCCCTGTGAAAATCCGTCCCATGCAGGACACTTTCCGGGTGGGCGACACCCTCCACGTAAGTTCTGTCTTTGACCACTGGGTGTACGATCAGCACGGTGGTGGGGAATATAAATTGGTAGATTATAATTTTTATCCCGGCATAGGCTTTACCCTTATCAGCGATACCAATTTCAAGGATGTTCCCCAACAAAAGGTAGAGTTTTACTCGACCACCAACGAGTTAAGCCCATTCCATAGCAATCATGTTTACACCAGTTACGTATATGAGGAAGATACTTATTACCTTCGATACAAAATTGTGTTGCAAGATACCGGTTTGTTTATGCTCAGTCACGGTGCCTCTTTAATAGGGGCCAAGGGTGCCCAGGATTTCCCCGGAAGATGTGGGAGAGAACGGGCATCGGCCAATATGGCGTTGGAAAACGCCGATTCGGCCAACATCCACCTGCTGGAAGATAGCCCCGATCCCCATTACCACGATTGGGTTTTGCAAAAGCCACAACAGCGCTTTTATGATGGAGCCGGCTTCGCCTTTTACGTAAAACCCCGTTGATGCATAAGCTTACGAGCGCCGCCCTCGGGCGGCGCTTTTCTATAAGCCCCTACCTTTGCGGCATGCAATGGACGGTAGCCAAAAACGGATTTCAAAGCCGGATCAATCCCGAAGAGGCGATTGATATAGCCAGTACTTATGGCGACC
>JAVLBR010000212.1:0-3432 GCA_031581125.1 Schleiferiaceae bacterium
AATGGCCGCTATGCCCTGGAAGTAAAAAGCTTACCGGCGGGGCACTACCGCTGGCAGGCCCAAGCCGTTTTGGACGGCGATACCCTGAGCGATCAGGGGGAGCTGGTGGTTAAAACCCTCCAGATCGAACAGCAACAAACCCAGGCCCGGCATGCCCTGTTGCGCAGCATGAGCCGTTCCACCGGAGGGCAGTTTTACCCCCGTAGTGCCGTGGATTCGCTGGTGAACGCGCTGCTGGAACAGCCGCGTTCCCGCAGCAAACTGTATACCGATCGTAAATTGGAAAGCTTGCTGAGCTGGTGGTGGCTGTTTTTCCTTATTCTGGGCCTTTTGGCCGCCGAATGGGGACTGCGGAAGTATTGGGGGCATTATTGAGAAATAGGAGCGCAAGATTTCTTGCTTAATTAGTGTTTGTCCATACTGTCGAGTGTCTGTTCTAGAAAGTTCGAGAGTCTCGCCACTGGCGAGACGTAGCTTTGAAAATCAAGGAGTTTACCTTAGTAAATGACTGTTTTCAAAGCAAGCATAACGCAGCTATCGGACTTTATAGACAGACACTAATTATAGCCCAGTTCCTCCAGCAAGGCCAGGGCGCCTGGTGTTTGTTTAAATACCTCGTAGCGCTCCTGGTTTTCCGGTTGCCGCCACTTCCCTACAGATTGCCCTTGCAAGGCTTGTACACTCCGGCCCTGGTAAGCCCGGTTTTGGCGTACGGTGGCATGGTCCAGCCAATTTTCCATTTCCCGGGTATAGGGCAAGCCCAGAAAATGGCAAAGGGCAGCTACCGTGGGCGCGTAATGCTGCACCAGATCTTCGTAAAAGAGGGTATGCACAGCCGGATGCTCGCGTAGGGCCCAGCCCGCCTCTACATCCGCCACCCAGCGCTCCGGGCTTACCCAAAACGCATCGGGCCGCCGCGGATGCCGCGACAACACCACGTCTCGCCCGTCGCGAATGATATGGACCAGCCGGAAACGATCGCCGTAATGGTTTTCCAGGGCGTCGATGTGGCGAATGTTGTTGGGCGATTTTTCGCAAAAGCGCCGCTGGCCCTTGCGTCGGGGCGTTTGCAAAAGGGCCCAGTAAAGCCGGTCCATTCGCCGGGAATAGGGCCGTCCTTCCGCATCGTAGTCCAGTTCGTTAAACAGGCCCAACTCCCGCGGCAGCGCCTTCACCTGGGGATGGGCCGAGAGGATGCTTAGCAATAAGGTGGTGCCAGAGCGGCCACAACCGCCGATAAAAATGGGCGGCTCCGGATAGCGTCGTTTCACTACCTGCCGTCCCAGGGCGATCAGGGCCGGACGCAGCGCTTTTTTCCAGGGGGTATCCATGCAGGGACAAGGCTTAAGCGGGCAAAATAACGAAGAAATACCCCCGGGATAGCACCGCGCAAAACGGGTAGTTGCGCCTTTTACCTGTTCGGGGATTTATACTTTTAAGCTCCGCCGTATTTTCGCTGCATGGCCTATACGCCCGCCTTTAGCTCCCTTTATCATTGCGAGCGCCTTACCCAGCAGCTGTTCGGTCTTCCGGTTCCCGTCCGCCCCCGTCCGCAGCCCATTTTTATTGTTTCCACCGGGCGCACGGGGACTCAGTTTTTCGGGCGGGCTTTCAATGCCTATCCCGGTATTTTAGCGGCGCACGAACCCCGGCCCGATTTTCTAGACCTCGCCATGCGCTATGCCCGGGGCCAATGCAGTACCAGCCAGGCGGAGCAGACCATTCGTCGGAAACGCGGCGCCCTGCTGCGCGAGGCGCGCCGGCAGCATTGCACTCATTACCTGGAATCAAACAACCGTTTTTTTGCCCTACTGGCCCCCTTGCGCCGGGTCTTTCCCGAAGCCCTCCTGGTTCACGTGGTGCGGGATGGCCGGGAATACGTACGGTCCGGTATGAGCCGTCCCTGGTACACGGACAAGGACAAAGAATTGCGCCGGGGCCGCCGTCTTCGTGCCCTGGATTTTCCTCACGACCCCTGGCACCAGCAGTGGAACGGCCTGAGCCGCTTCGAAAAAATCTGCTGGCGGTGGCAAAAAAAGGACAGCCTCATAACCCAGGCCCTGGCGGACGATCCGCAGGCGCTTACCATCCGCTTTGAAACGCTTTTTGACCATTCGCAAGAAGCCGGCTTGCGCCGTTTATGGGATTTTTTAGGGCTTCCGCCAAATGTGAATCCGGCCCACCTGGAGGCCGCTCGTTCCGCTCCGGCCAATGCCACCCCCCAATACGACTTCCCCGCCTGGCCCGAGTGGACGGCGGCGCAAAGACACCAGTTTGACCGCATAGCCGGTCCTCAGATGCAACGCCATTGGGGAAAAGATTACTGGTGAGAGGGTGTTCTTTTCTTCCTCACCAACTGCCCACAACCCTAATGCCCACCGGAAGCCTGGTTTTTTTTAAGTTCCGATACGAGGGCATAAGCGCCATTCCAAAGGTACTGGGTTTCGCGGGGAAGGGTTTTGAGCGGACGCACTTCCGTCCAGCCATCAAAACGAGCGCCCGTTTTTACCTCTACAGCCTCAAAAAGCCATTCCGAGGCGTCAGCCCTTTGCTGGGCGGTGAAGATATAGGTCTTGCCGTCATCGGTGGCCAGGGCCTGGTCGGGGAGGGCGGGCACTTGCGTTTGGCCCGTCTGGATGTGCCCCTGGATGTACATACCGGGGATGAGGGTCGGGTCTTTGGCAAGTAATTCGGCGTGTACGTGGAGGGCTTTGGGTTTCTGTTCAAATTTCCGCCCTACCGAATAGATCCGGGCCTGATGGGTTTGGGCGGAGCCGTTCTGGAGGTTAAAGCTTACCTGCTGATCTACCTTCACCTTGTGGACGTCTTCCTCAAAGATCATAAAATCGGCGTGGACGTGCTCGGTATTCACCACCAGAAACATTTCGGTGGTGGCATCTACATATTGGCCCAGCTTGACGAGCACCTTTTCCACGTGTCCATTAATGGGGCTCATTACGGGGATTTGATCGTATAGCTGGCCTTCCTGGATTCGGCTGAGGTTTAAGTTGAGCTGCTTGAGCTGGGCGGCCAGGGCTTGTTTTTGGGCTTTGGTGGCTAGATATTCGGCTCGGGCTTGTTGGACTTTTTCGCCGGAGGTAACCTCTTTTTCGTAAAGCTTTTGTTGGCGCTGGTACTTTTGGCGGAGGTAGGATTCCTGCTGAAAGGCCTTCACGTAGCCCGCCTGGAGGTTGCTCAGGTCCGGATGGGCCAAATAAGCGAGCGGAGCTCCCTTCCGGATGGGGTCGCCTTCGATTACTTCGATGGCGGTGACATTTCCCCCCAGGACCGCGGTCACGGCGGCCTCATGCTGGGGCGGCACCTTGAGATGGCCATTGACTTGCACCAGTTCGTCCATTTGCTTGCGGGGCAGGCTATCTACTTTCAGGTTCAGGTTGGCAAATTTTTGCGCGGAAAGTTGAACGGTTTTTG
>JAVLBR010000213.1:0-3424 GCA_031581125.1 Schleiferiaceae bacterium
AGTCTCGCTAGCAGCGAGAAGGACGATCGTCTCGCCACAGGCGAGAGACTTTATAGACAGACACTAGCTAAGCAAGCCTTCCTCCTCGAAATAACGGATAATAGCTTCCTTAATAAGTACACTCTGCTCCCCGGCTTTTAAAGCGGGGAGTTTTTCTTTAAGGCGGTAGTGCGGCCAACCCTCTTCGTCCAAACCAGTTAGCTCATAATAGCCATAAGGCATAAGGACCCGACAAATAGCTATATGCAGGATGTCAATTTTTTCATCTTTCTTAAAATTACGGTAGGGTACGCCCAGTTCGCGCACGCCAATTAAGAACAGCACCGCATCTACATCGGGTATTTCCCCATCCAGGAACTTTTCGGCCACTAATTGTTCTACCTTATGCCATTGCTTTCTATTTTTATGGTCCAGCATACCTGCTAAAAGTAAAGATAAAGCGCCTTAATTTTACGGCCATTGAAAAGCTATGAATTTTACCGTCCTCGATATAATCCTGGTTATCCCCCTGCTTATTGGACTCATAAGAGGGTTGTTTCGGGGCCTTATAGCGGAAATAGCTTCCTTAGCGGGCTTAGTAGGCGGTTTGTTGTTGGCCTTTTTCCTAACCGAAGACGTGTATCAACAGCTTATATTGCTTACAGGTCGCGAAGGTATTGAAATGCGCGTGGCTTCTTTCTTGCTTGTTTTTGTTTTTGTGGCATTGGTAGTCAATCAGTTAAGCAAGTTACTGACCAAGCTGATAGATGCCATTGCCCTGGGCATGATCAACCACCTCCTCGGAGGCCTCCTGGGACTAGGGAAGTGGCTGGTGGTAGTGCTGGTGATCGTTTACTTCGTAAATAGCATTCAGCGAGAGAGTCCCCTTTTTCAACAAAGTACCCTGGAGGAGAGCCAGGTGTACCAGCAAATGGCGGTGATGTCACAGGGGATGTCTGAGTACATAGATCAGGCCATGGGTTATGTGCCGAAAAAAGATTCTATATCTTCCCCTCAATAGCGATTATCCCCGGCAGTGATTTCCCCTCCAGGAATTCCAACATAGCGCCGCCCCCAGTGGACACATAACTCATTTCTGAGGCTTTGCCCAGGGATTTAACCGCCGCCACGGAGTCGCCCCCTCCTACCAGGGAAAAAGTCCCCTCCCGGGTAGCTTTGGCTATTTCTGTGGCCAACATCTCGGTGCCCTTAGCAAAAGAAGGCATTTCAAAAACCCCTAGGGGGCCATTCCAAAGAACGGCTTTAGAAGCCCGAATAACAGCGGCTGCCGCCTTTCTGGCTTCCGGGCCGGCATCCAGGCCCATCCATCCGGCGGGCACCTCATGGGCGGCCACAATTTTCGTTTGCGCGTCATTGGCAAATCGGTCCGCGGCCACCACATCCTCTGGCAAATGAAGCCTAACCCCAGCCTGCTTCGCCTCCTCCTGTAGCTGGCGGGCCGTTTCCAGGTAATCCTCTTCTACCAGGGAGTCTCCCACCGACGCCCCTTGCGCCTTGAGAAAGGTAAAAGCCATGCCGCCCCCTATGATCAAATCATCCACGTTGGGCAGTAGGTTTTTCAACACGCCAATTTTACTGGACACCTTAGCCCCCCCTACCACCGCACAAACGGGGGTAAAACCTCCGTGGAGTAGTTTATTCACATTTTCGATCTCCGCTTCCATAACCAGCCCCAGGTAGCGTGCACCTTCAAAATACCGGGCTATTACCGCCGTAGAAGCGTGGGACCGGTGGGCAGCTCCAAAGGCATCGTTGACGTACACATCCCCCGCTGACGCCAGTTTTTCAGCAAACGCCGCCTCCCCAGCCGTCTCTTCGGCATAGAACCGGACATTTTCCAGCAAAAGGACTTCCCCGGGCGCTAAGGCTTTACTCTGGGCCACAACTTCTTCGCCCACACAGTCTTGAGCAAAGTGCACCTTTGTTTCCAGCAGTTCAGCGAGGTGCTTCGCCACCGGAGCCAGCGTAAATTTCGGATTCTTTTCCCCTTTGGGCCTCCCCAGGTGGGCCATCACCACGGGCCTGCCGTTTTGGGCTAATATGGCCTTAAGGGTTTTTAAATGGGCACGCATACGGGAATCGTCTGCTATTTGTCCATTTTCCTGGAAAGGGACGTTGAAGTCTACCCGGGTAAGCACCCGCTTTCCTTGAAAGTCTAATCCGTTAATGCCTGGCATTCGTTGTAAATTTGATGCGAAAATAGCGATAGCCGCTCAAAATAGATTGCTCTATGCTCCTAAAGGATATCCCCGGGCTCGAAGAAACCAAGAAAAAGCTCATGCAAACTGCCCGGCGCGGCAATATAGCTCATGCCCAGCTCTTCCATGGCAGCCCCGGCAGTAGCCAATTACCCCTGGCATTAGCCTTTGCCCAGTACTTATCGTGTGACAATCCCGGGGAAACGGATGCTTGTGGGCAGTGCAAAACCTGTAAACAGTTTAGTCATTTTAATTATCCGGATATCCACTACCTCTTCCCGGTGGCTACCACCAAACGAGTAAGTAGCAAACCCACCTGTGCGGCTTTTCAGGAAGAATGGCGAGAGCTCCTTAGCCAAAGGCACCATTTTAGCCTAAACGACTGGCTGGCCCATCTGGGAGCCGAAAACAAACAGGCCATGATCCGAACGGAAGACAGCCTGCGACTAGTGGAGCAACTCCACTTAAAATCCTTTGGTACGGGCTATCACTTTGTTATTTTGTGGCTACCCGAACTGCTGCATGGCCATGCGGCCAATAAATTACTTAAAAGCCTGGAGGAGCCGGGGGATAAAACGGTTTTTATCTTGATAAGCGATCGGGTAGAGAACGTTTTGCAAACCATAACCAGTCGCTGTCAAAAGGTACACGTGCCCCGCCAAAGCAAAGAGGCACTTAAAAGGCACCTTATGGCGCAAGGGTACGAGGAGCCTGCGGCTGCCCAGGCGGCGCTCCTCGCCAATGGTAGCCTTCTGGAGGCGGAACGCCTGACCGATCAATCAGACCGCTACCTGGAATATGCGGGGCTTTTCAAAGACTGGATGCGCGCTTGCTACTCCCTTCAGGTGGGTAAAATTTTGCCAACGGTAGAGGCCTTTAACCAATGGGAGCGAGACCGGCAAAAGGAAGCGCTGCGTTTTTTCATGCAAACCTTCCAGCAGCTGCTCACCGGCGGCGTCCAGCAAGACATTCCCCAACACCCTTTATTTCAGCAGGTTTCGTTTGATCTCTCCCGTTTTGCTCCCTTTGTGCGGCCCGATAATACCGGGGCCATATACGATGTGCTGGAACAGGCCCTTTCCGACCTCAGCCGCAATGGCAACGCCAAAATCGTAATGCTAGATGCCAGTCTGCGCATTAGTCGTTTCTTACGGAAGCAAGCCGCTTAAAAAGTGTCTGTCTATAAAGTCTCTCGCCCGTGGCGAGACGATCGTCCTCAAAATCCT
>JAVLBR010000214.1:0-3411 GCA_031581125.1 Schleiferiaceae bacterium
CCCCTTCCCAATTTCCCAAACTTTCCCCACCTTAGGGGTGTTAATGGAAGCCTATGATCGGAATAAAATTTACCGAATACACCGGGCCCGCGCAAACCCTCTTTGAGCGCCTGCTCGAAATTTTTAAGGAGCTGCTGCTGCACACTTCCGGCGATGTGGACGAAGCCTGGAAATGGCTGGAGGAGCTGGACAAGGCCTATGACCTGACCAATCCCGATTACACCCTGGAAGATTTTTGGAACGACCTCATGCAGGAAGGTTATGTCCAAGGACCACCCCCGGAAGCCGACGAAGGCGACCCCGATGGAGAAGGAAGCGGCGGCCCGGGCAGCGGCCAGATGTCTTCCAAAATGGAACGCGCCATCCGCGAACGCGCCCTGGAACAGATCTTTGGCAAGCTCAAGCGCGGCAGCACCGGCGACCACCCCACCCCCCACAGCGGCGCCGGCGACGATCCCGCCAGCGACTACCGCCAGTACCAGTTTGGCGACAGCCTGGAGCAAATTGCCATGAACGAGAGCATCAAAAATGCCTACGCCAATCACGGCATCGGGGGCGATTTCTCCATGACCCAAGACGACCTCGTGGTGCAGGAAAACCAGCACAAAACCCAGATGAGCACCGTGCTGATGATCGACATCAGCCACTCCATGATCCTCTACGGCGAAGACCGCATTACCCCCGCCAAACGCGTGGCCCTGGCCCTGGCGGAGTTTATCAAAAGCCGCTATCCCAAAGATACCCTCGACATCCTCGTCTATGGCAACGAGGCCTGGCCCATTTCCCTCCAGGACCTCCCCTACCTCCAGGTGGGCCCCTACCACACCAACACGGTGGCCGGCCTCGACCTGGCCATGGACTTGCTCCGCAAAAAGAAAAACGCCAACAAGCAAATCTTCATGATCACCGATGGCAAGCCCAGCTGCATCACCGAGCCCGACGGCAGTTTTTACAAAAACCCCATGGGCCTCGACGAGTACATCCTCCGCAAATGCTACAACCGGGCCGCCGCCTGCCGCAAGGCCGGTGTGCCCATCACCACCTTCATGATCGCCCGCGATCCCTACCTGCAGCAGTTTGTCCAGCACTTTACCGAAGCCAATCAGGGCAAAGCCTTTTTCACCGGCCTCAAGGGCCTCGGCGACTTCATCTTTCAAGATTACGAACGCAACCGCCGCCGGCGCATGCGCTAGTTTATTAGGCCTCTCGGCCAAATGTGCCCTGCCCGGCCTGTGGAGCCTGCCCTAAATAGTGCCTGTCTACAGAGTCGAGTGTCTGTTCTAGAAAGTTCAAGAACGAGGCGCGAGAGGACGATAAAAGCGCAGTTTACTAAAGTAAATGAGCATTTTGAGGACGATCGCAACGAAGTTATTGGACTTTATAGACAGACACTAAACAGTCCGCCCCAAAACTATAATCCCCCCAAACCATGACCCAAAACCCCGCAATGGATATCCAAAAGATCAAAACCCTCGGCCAGCTCAAAGCCACCGACTACCAGCCCCGTTCCATCAAAGCGGAACTCCGCGAAAACCTCCTGGCCCATCTCAAAAAAGGCAGCACCGTCTTCCAGGGCATTCACGGCTACGAAAATACCGTGATCCCCGCCGTAGAACGCGCCCTGCTGGCCGGGCACAACCTCAACTTTCTGGGCCTGCGGGGCCAGGCCAAAACCCGCATGGCCCGCCAGATGACCGAACTGCTGGACGAATACATCCCCGCCGTAGCGGGCAGCGAACTCAGTGACGATCCCCTGGCGCCTATTTCCCGGCAGGCAAAGGAAATCATCGCCGAAAAAGGAGAGGATACCCCCCTACGCTGGATTCACCGCTCGGAACGTTATTACGAGAAACTGGCCACCCCCGACGTCACCGTGGCCGACCTCATCGGCGATGTGGACCCCATCAAAGCGGCCAATCTCAAACTCCCCTACTCCGATGAGCGCACCCTCCACTTCGGCATGATCCCGCGCGCCCACCGCAGCATTTTTGTGATCAACGAGCTGCCCGACCTGCAAGCCCGGCTGCAAGTAGCCCTCTTTAACATCCTCCAGGAAGGCGATATCCAGATCCGCGGCTTTCAACTGCGCCTGCCCCTGGACGTGCAGTTTGTCTTCACCGCCAATCCGGAAGACTATACCAACCGCGGTTCCATCGTGACCCCCTTGAAAGACCGCATCGGTAGCCAAATCCTCACCCACTACCCGGAAGACCTGGCCACCGCCCGCAAGATCACCGCCCAGGAGGCCCGCTTAAATGCCGACCAGCAAAAGGCAGTAAAACTCCCCGACGTAGCCTACGACCTGCTGGAGCAGATCAGCTTTGAGGCCCGCGATAATGAATACGTAGATGCCGAAAGCGGCGTTTCCGCCCGGCTTACCATCAGTGCCCTGGAAAACCTGGTAAGCGCCGCCGAGCGGCGCAACCTGATCAACGGCAGTAAGGAAACCACCGCACGCCTAAGCGATTTTCTGGCCATCGTACCCGCCATTACCGGCAAGGTAGAGCTGGTGTATGAAGGGGATCAAGCCGGAGCGCAGACGGTGGCAGAGCACCTGGTAGCCTCGGCCGTTAAGCACCTAACCGAACAGCACTTCCCGCCGCTGGGCAAGCTTAAAGCCAGCGACGAGGAAAGCCCCTACAAGGCCCTGATCGACTACTTTGGCGGTGGGCACAGCCTCGAGCTGCTCCTGGACGCCAGCGATAAAGAATACCGACAAACGCTGGAAAGCGTAGCCCCGCTCGAAAAACTGCGCCAGCAGTACCTCAAAGAAGTACCCCGGGCGGATCAGCCCTTCTGGCTGGAAATGCTGCTCTGGAGCCTGGCCGAGCACAACAAACTGGAGCGCCAGGAGCTGCGCCAAAGCATCAGCTTTAGCGATTTGTTTAGCAGTTATTTGGGCGGGAAGTAAGGACTTAAATGCTGGGGCGCCCCAGGGCTTCCCTTGTACTTACCCTTTATTCCCCAGCAGATTCGTGCGCCCGGCCTCTTTCGACACAGAACGTTTCCGTTAAAACACGAACTGTTGGCCCGAAGAAAATGCCTCCCCACGGCTCCACAATGATTTTGAACCAACAGGACATGGGGCGGCGGTGCCGCTCCAAAGGGACTAATAGCTGAAGTCAAAAGCCCCCTAAATCCCCCCAAGGGGGACTTTAGGCCGCGGCTATACCGCTGGAGTTATATTTCTTGGAAGCTTGCCGCTCGGGATTGGCTGCTTTTGATGGGGTAGCAGGTGTTAAGCCCCCTTGGGGGGTTTGGGGGCCTTTGCCATTAAAGATGAGTGAGCGTAAAGCGCCCCAAACTTCTGTTAAACAACCCCTCCCGTCCAAAATCTATCAGCGAGGCGGTCTAAAGTCTATTCTCCGACCCCTCACCAATTAAACAGTTACCCAGTTCAACCGCTACCCA
>JAVLBR010000215.1:0-3379 GCA_031581125.1 Schleiferiaceae bacterium
TATTTGCGCTCTAATAAGGGTATTTTTGAAGGTATCAGGATACCAATCATCATTAAGACTGAAGAGGAAAAAGGAAAGCCGTGGGTTTGTTAGGCTGGAGATGTCGATTTCCGGAAGCTCCAAAAAAGCGTCTTCAAGGGAATTAAAAACGCGGGGAGAAGCAAAATAAGTGGCCGGACCAACGTTAGAGTGGTCTTTTACAAAATCTGCGCTATAATAAGGAGACAGGACCTGATAGTCAACATACCACTTGTTTAAAAAAGTAGTACCATAATTTTGATAGCAGGTTAGTTCTTTGTTGTAAAATGGTTCATGCCAGGGGGCTGTTAAGGTAGCGCAGCCCGTAGTGAAATACCAGGGACCGCTCCAGCCGCTTAACTGGCCATTGGCACAACTGTCTCGCAAGTAAAATTTAAAACGGGTAGCGGGCGGCAGACCCGTAAGCTGAAAGGTGTCATTTACGGTGGAGTTGATAATGTATTGACCCAGGCCAGCGGTGGTGAAGCGTATTTCTTGCTTGAGACTGCCGGTAGGCTCGCTGAGGATGGTAGCGGAATAGGGACCTATCTGGCTAATGGCCTCCATGTTGGATAAGGCACAGGCGGGCTTTTCCACTACTTCTACATCATCCAGCAAGAGATCAGCCATGCGGCGCTTAGAGCCAAAAGGAATATTGGCCTGCGGGTATTCAAAAATGATCCGCAGGGTGTCAGAGGCCAAGGTATCGAGGGAGAGGCCAAATTTCTTCCACTGGGGATGGTTTTGGGTGTAGTCCAATAGGCGGATGCGCTGCCCAGCCACCTCTGCAAAGACTTAAAGTTATAGGCCGGGTTGTTAAGCGTATCCCGGCGAAAAAGCCAGAACCGCAGATAGGGGTGCTGGAAACTGTCGATGCGGAAGTAGGGGGTACTCAGCCAGGCCTTGCCGTTGGTAAATTTGGGCTTGCAGAAGGCGTAGCCGGAAGTAAGGCTATCCGTATGGTCTGGAACCCCCTCTGCAAAACCCTCTGGCTCCAAAAAAGGGGCTCGATGATTGGGATAGATAAAGCGCCAATCCCAACGGCTCAGGCTGCCATTGTTGCCCCAGCCCATGGGTAAAGTATCCTGAACAAAGGGCTGAGCCGTTAAGGATGGCTGAATACTATCTGAAGGCAAATCCACGTAAAAGTAAGTCCGGGACCAGACGCCCACCTGGCCGGGGCCGCAGCTATCGCGTAGATAGAAATTGTAGGCGGTATCCGGGTCAAGCCCACTTATGGTGGTAGTGGATTGAGTGGTTTGCAGTAAAGTACCCTGTCCGTGGGCAAAGCCATGCGGCCCATATTCTACTTGATAGCCGGCAACGGAAGAGGAAGAAGACCAGCTTATGGTCACGGAATTGCTATCGTATTCCACCAATTTAGTGGAAGCAAGAAAAGGGCTGGTACTACAGGGGGGCGCATGATCAGAATGTGCCCCTATAAACAGCAAACCCAGGGAAAGGAGCGCCGCCTGAAAAAATATCCGATACTTAAACATAAAACCTAAGCTTTAAACACCATTACTATCTGGCCCACGAGCAGAGCACATAGCAAAATTTGCGAATCATCATTTTCCCAACATGGTGGAATCCAATCTAATTTCCAGATTAATTGTTTCACATGAGTTGGTGTAATACCCAACCCCACTACCCTTATTTTGATGACCTTTAAAGTGATAAGGAATGCCTTGCATATTATAATCCGGGTCAACCAATTCCTTATTTTCTAGGATCAAGCTATCTGGCAAATAGGTCTGTACGGTGCCCACTTTATCCTTTTCACTAAAAACCACCTGCCCATTGGTAAAAGGACCCGGTATAGTTTTATACTTAAATGTACCATTATTGGCTTCCCTGGCAATACCCCCCAAAACAAGCGTATCCTTATTGCTAAACGTGTAAGGTGTCTGGACAGTAGCCATGACATCTACAGTGGGCCTGTTGTAAAAAAGGCTTCCCACGTTTAAACTATTATTATGCGGTAAACCCATCATCAAAAGATTAGGACCTCCAATCCCATCGCGTAATCTTTGGATGTAAATGTTGCTGTAAATCTTCTCATCATAGGAAAGCACAAACTCACCATTGGGCCCGGTCAGGACACGATCCAGGTATTCGCTTCCATCCGGATTAAACATGGTAACCGACTTATCCAATTGAAGGCCTACATGTACGCCTTCCACCGGTTCGGGATTATCACAGGACTCTAAAATACGTCCGCGTATTTTGTACTTGTCTTCCTTTTTATCCTGCTCACAGGCGCTGCCCAACAGGATAAGAACTAAGGCGAAAATGGAAATTAATCTTTGCAATTGTATTTATTTAAAATATTGTAGTAACCAGCGTGAATTATTCTCCAAGCATGGAAGAATCCAATTTGATTTCGAAATGTCGTGTTTCGCAAGAATTAATAAAATAACGAATACCACTTCCACGATTACGATGTCCACTAAAATGAAATGGAAGACCAAAAATGTAATCTGGATCAATTAAATCACGATTCTCATTAAAAATTAAACTATCCGGAAAAAAAGTTTGGACCGTACCTTCCGCATCTTTCTCTTGATACACAATTTGACCATCAGAAAAAGGGCCTGGTATAGGCCGAAAAGCAGAACCGTAACCATCTTTAATCCGCGCTATACCACCAATTTTAAGTGTGTCCTTAGAGCTAAAAGAATAAGGTGTCTTGATGCTAAACACCATATCTGTCTTGGGTGTCAAATTAAAAACAGTCCCGACATCTAAGCTTTTGTTGCGAGGTATACCCATCATCAAAAGTCTAGTAGAATAAGGCTCTCTAATCTTTTTGATATAAATATTATTATAAATATCCTGATCGTAAGAAAGAGCAAATTCCCCATTTGGACCAGTTACAACGTGATCCAAGAATTCAGGTCCATCAGGATTACCCAATGTCACCGATTTTTCCAGCCATAAACCCAGTTGAACACCTTCAGCTGGTTCGGGATTATCACAAGACCTCAATAAACGTCCCCGAAGCGTATACCGAGCATTTTCTTGGTTCTTTTCACAAGCTAAAAGAAAGAAAACAATAACGAGGATCGAAAGGGAGCTAAAATTTTTCATAATTATTATTTTTTAATGAAGGAAACTTGAAACTGGCTATCTATGCTGGAAGCACGGAGATAATAAAAACCCGGGACGGACAGACTTAGATAAGAAATATCAAAATAACGCTCATCCACCAAGTGACCGCTGCGGTCGTAATGAAGGTCGGCGGAGGGATTGGTAACTGTATCGACCAGCTTGAATAAATGGTGAAGACTTTGGGCGGAGGAGGAAAGGTGTCCCGGCTGGGCCCTTAGGGAGGAAAAGGCGAATAGGCTAAGGCTGATCA
>JAVLBR010000013.1:0-26777 GCA_031581125.1 Schleiferiaceae bacterium
GTGACCGTAAAGCGCCCCAGACTTCTGTAAACCAAGCCTTATCGTCCAAAATCCAAAAGCGCAGCGATCGAATGTCTAGCGTCTATTCCGCACTTGCCTCACCTGCTTTACGCCCCTCACCAGTTAAACAGTTACCCAGTTCAACAAATCAACCTCATCTAGTGCAGCGTGTCCTTGTGATACCAATAGACTTGGGGGCGGCGGTGCCGCTCCAGGGGAATGCTTGTTTAAATATCACCTATTCAGGAAATTAACAATTGTAATTACATTTGTTAATCGGTAGCTCAGGGCATTCTTCCCATTCGTGCCGGCGGGAGTTTGCTGCGGGCCGCCGGTGAGACCGGTAGGTTTCTAATGGTTGGCTTGGTTAAGATCCTGGACGATTAAGACGCTTAGCGCTCTCCTCGGCGCAAAACCTACGGTTTGGCACGGTGCCCAGCTTCTTTCCATCCTGTGTGGGGCTTTTGAGCTCCTCTTTTACGGCCTTAACGCTTCACTCCTTGCCGGGCAGTTCGTAGCGGTAGAGTTCTTTCCCCTCTGTGCTGTAGAAAACGATGCGCACCTTGCGCGCCTCGTAGGGGCCGCTTACTTGTAGCAAGGCGTAGTTGCGCTGCTCTATGAGGGAGCCCTCTACTTGCCACTGGTTGAGTTCCTCCGGTTGGGCGGGACCGGAGGTCAGGGGCGATACGGTAAATTCATAGAGGTCGTTGCCCCCGGGCATGGGGTAATGCATGACCTCGCTGTGGTGGCGATCGCCGGAGAGAAACACCACGCCTTCAATGTCTTCCTCTTCAATACGGCGGATCAGGTACTGCCGCTCCCGTTCAAAGTTGATATGGTTTTCGTATTTCTGGGCAGAATTGAGAAACTGGCCGCCGGTGGCCACGAATTTATAGGGGGCATTGCTTTGCAAGAGCAGGTCTACCAGCCGGTCGGTTTGCTTGCGGCCCCAGATATGCTCGGGGGCCTGGGCGTGTTCCTCGGTGCGGTGGTAGCGGTTGTCCATCAGGAAGAAATCGATACCCCGGTAGCGAAAAGCGGTAGTGATGCCGGGGAGGTCGGCATAGCCGTAGCTGGGATTGGGCCAAAAAAGCTTAAAACTCTCCAGCGCCCAATCGCGGTGTATCCAGCTGCCACTGCTGTTGTTGGGGCCAAAATCGTGGTCGTCCCAAATGGCGTAATGGTTGCACGTGGCCAGCAATTTTTGCATTTCCGGCAGGGCCCGGGTGTGGCTGTAGCGGGCCAGGTAGCCGCTGCGCGTCCACCAGTCGCCCGGGCGGAGGTAGATATTGTCGCCCAGCCACAGCATCGCATCGGGCTGAGCGGCGGCGATGCTTTCGAAAATGGCGTAGCCCCCGCCGTAGGGTTTGCCGGGCCTATCGTATTCTTTTTCATTGATGTAGGTGCAGCTACCTAAAGCCATACTAAAAGCTGGTGGATCGCGTCGATAGGCCCAGTTGGGCGCGGTAGTAAAGGTGGTAGGATAGGGGCGTTCCAGTACCTTTCCGCCCGCGATGAGGTCGTACTGGTAGGTGGTTCCGGCGTCTAGTTCTTTAAAGTAAAGCTTGGCGGTATAAGCACTTTCTTCCTGGGTTTGGAGTGTGTCGGTATAGCGGTAGGCGCTCGCATCAGTGGCCTTGTAGCGGGCCCAGAGCCGGGCTTTGCCGTGCAATTGCACCCACACCACTGCTTCCCGCATTTCAGCGTAGCCCAGCATAGGCCCGCTGCGCAGGAGTTCGTTGTTCGGGGCCGTTTGGCCAAATGAGGTTCCGAAAGTAAGCAGCCAAAGGGCCAGAGGGAGGACGATGCGCATTGCTAATAAATTTTTTTCAAAGGTACCCGCGGCCGGGGAGAATGGGGCGCTCTTAACGCAAATTTAAAGCCCTGCCTTATGCTATCTTTGACCGCTGATCAGCAGCCTGGCGGTAAAGTAAAAACATGCTATTATTTGATATACAATGTACTTTAGCCTATTATCTAAATTAAAACTTTAAGTGTATAATGGAAATTAACCATGACGACAAAGCGCGGTACGAACGCTACCGCCTGCAGGCCTGGCTAGAGCGCTGGCTGCGGCCGGCGCCGGTGGAAGCCCAGTGCCAACGCTGGGAAAGCAAGCTTTCGTCTGCCGTGATCGGTCGGAGCTATGAAGACCGGCCCATTTACGGTTTGCAGTGGGGGACGGGGCCTTGCCGGATATTGCTATGGGCTCAGGTGCATGGCAATGAGCCCACCAGCGCTCAGGCCCTGGGCGACCTTATGCACTGGTTGCTAAGTAAGGATGAAGAAGATGCCCTGCGGCAGGAGCTAGGGGAGCGTTTAACCATTCACCTTATTCCTCAGGTAAACCCAGACGGGGCCGAACGCCACCAGCGCCGCAATGCGCAGCAAATAGACATCAACCGGGATGCGCGCGCGCAGCAAACGCCCGAAATGCGCGTGCTGCAGCGGTATATCGATAAGGTGCAGCCCGCCTGGTGCTTCAACCTGCACGATCAGCGGACCCGCTTTTCCCTGGGGGCAGACCAGCGGCCTGCCACCCTTAGTTTCCTGGCCGCCCGCAGCGGCCCTGCGGATTCGCCTGGGGCAGTCCAAGGGCAGGCCAGGCGCCTTATCGGTGCCACCGTGCAGGGCTTACCGGCGGCCTGGCAGGGTCAAATGGGCCGCTTTAGCGATGCCTTTTACCCCACGGCGCTGGGCGACACCCTTCACCAGCGCGGCCTGCCTACGCTCTTGTTGGAATGTGGGGGCGCCCCGGGGGATTCCCAGCGGCGGACGGCCCGCCAGTGGTGCTTTTCGGCGCTCCTGGAGGCGCTTCGCTGTTTGAGCAGTGGCGAACTTACCTATGCCCATGAAGAAACCTACCAGGCCCTGGCCCAGAACGAGGAGGGCCGGCGCGACCTATTGATACGCGATTGTTACGTGGAAAATCCGGATGGTACGCACACGCAACTTCAGCTGGGCTTTGAACAGCGGGAAATGGCCCATTTACCCAGTGGGCAGCTCCACCGCCGCTGGTACCTTACCGACCTGGGCGATCTGGACGATCTCCAGGGCTACCTGGAAGTACCAGGGGGCCGCATACCCACCCCAGCCGAATTGGTCTTGGACAAGCCGGCTCATTTTTGTATCATGGGAGCGAAGGAAGAAATTATCTTTAAAAACGGTTTATGGAATCCCTAAAAAGCATTAACCCCTATACCCAGGAAGAGATAGCCCACTACGAACCGCTCAGCGAGGCCGCCTGGCGCCAGAGAGTGGCCGCGAGCGAAACCTGCTTTGCGGATTATCAGCATTCGAGCTGGTCGGATCGGAGCCTTTATTTGAAGCGATTGGCCCAGCTTCTGGAAAGCGAAGGGGCGGAGCACGCGCCCCTGCTGAGCCGGGAAATGGGCAAGCCGGTGCGGGAAGCCCGGGCGGAATTGGAAAAGTGCGCCTGGGTGTGCCGCTATTATGCAGAAGAGGGGCCCCGCCACTTAGCCGGCCGGACCGAACGTACCGAAGCGGAAAGCAGCTACGTGCGCTATGATCCCCTGGGCCTTATCCTGGCCATTATGCCCTGGAATTACCCCTTTTGGCAGGTATTCCGTTTTGCCGCGCCGGCCCTGATGGCGGGCAATGTGGCCTTGCTCAAACACGCCCCCAACGTGCAGGGCTGTGCCCACCTGCTAGAGGCCCTCTTCCGGAAGGCCGGTTTTCCGGAAGGAGCTTTCCAAAACCTGGCGCTTCGGCAAGATCAAGTGGCGCAGGTACTGGCCGAGCCCGCGGTGAAGGCGGTGAGCCTCACCGGAAGTGTAGGTGCCGGAAGAGCCGTGGCGGCTGAGGCAGGTAAGCACTTAAAGCCCACTGTACTAGAACTGGGTGGTTCCAATGCTTTTATCCTTTTCCCCGATGCCGACCTGGCGCAAGCCGCCGACCTGGCCGTAGATGCGCGCATGAAAAACAATGCCCAAAGCTGCATCGCGGCCAAGCGCTTTATCGTGCCGGAGGGCAGGGCTTCCGATTTTGCGGAGGCCATGGTAGAACGACTTAAAGAGCTCAAAAAAGGCAACCCGCTGGAAGAAAGCACTGATTTGGGGCCTTTGGCCCGGGTAGACCTGGCTAAAAACCTGGAAGACCAGGTGATCCGCTCCCAGCAGGCTGGCGCTCATTTGTACTGGGGCGGGGGCCGGGAAGGGGCTTTTTATCACCCCGCGGTACTTACGGGAGTACGGCCGGGAATGCCCGCTTTTGAGGAAGAGCTGTTTGGGCCGGTGGTGGCCATCATGGAGGCCCCGGATGTGGACCAGGCCATCGCCTTAAGCAATAAGTCGGTCTACGGACTGGGGGTAAGCCTCATCACGCAGGCGCCCCAGGCAGCAGAAAAGTACGTGCCCTTGATAGAAGATGGGGCGGTGTTTATCAATGAAGCGGTGAAGTCAGATCCACGCCTGCCTTTCGGGGGCACTAAGCAATCGGGCTACGGACGGGAGCTCTCCCGGGAAGGAATTAGGGCTTTTTGTAATGTGAAGACGGTATACCGGTCACATCTCTAGGTGAGCGGCTGGTGGGTTGATGTGTGAGAATGGTTGAAAACTATTCATTCCTTAGCCTGGGGTGGGCAACCCCAGGAGCGCGCCCCACTTACCAAACCCAATAGCGGGATAGGGGCCCTAAAAAAATGGGGAAGCTGGTAGCCGGGCGGGTTACATTTGGCCGCCAGGCCCCTGGAAGAAGGGCTAGAGGAATAGCCGCTTGAAGATATAGAAGAGAAAGAGGACCAGAATAATGCCGATGAGCACCCAAAAAGAACCGCCGTAATGGAGGCGGTGCAGCCGGAGGTCTTTGCGATAACTCCAGACGAGGTAGAGGATGAAACCGGACAGGAAGATACCGGCAAAAATCCAATGGCCGGTGGTGACGTTTTCCATGGATGAAAGGTAGGGGGCGCTTAGATATCGTCAAAGCGCACATCGGTGTAAGCGGAAGGCACCTCGGGGTCTTTCGATTCCCTAGGCTTTTGATTTTCTTCCTCGAGGTTGACCGGCTCGCTATGTTTTTTGTGGAAATCGGGCTGATGCTTTTCAGAGATCACCTCGGGGCCGCGCTGTTGGATAATGTAATCGGTGGTTTGCTCCAACAAGTCCTTGAAACTGTCGAAGTCTTCTTTGTAGAGGTAGATTTTGTGCTTCTTGTAATGTACCTCTCCGTCTTGATTGGTGTGCTTTTTACTTTCGGTGATGGTGAGGTAAAAATCATCGGCGCGGGTGCTGCGCACATCAAAGAAGTAAGTACGCCGGCCGGCGCGAAGCACTTTGGAGAAAATCTCTTCTTTATTGGCCTGGTGATCGTGGTCGCTCATAATCCTTGTCATTACATCGTTCGACCGCAAAGCTAAAAAAATAATCAAGCTTGTTTAAACTTTCTGGCATCAAACCGCTTTGGGCTTTTGCTCGGTAAGCTGCTGCTGGTATAGTTCGTGGTATTCGCCCTGGTGGGCCATGAGTTCCGCGTGCTGCCCCTGTTCTACTATGCAGCCTTTATCGAGTACCAGGATATGGTTGGCATTCTTGACGGAGGATACCCGGTGGCTGATGATAATGCTGGTCCGTTGCTTAATGAGTTGGCGCAGTTGCTGCAGGATTTTTTCCTCCGTCTCGGTATCTACCGCCGAAAGGCAGTCGTCAAAAATGAGCAACCGTGGCTTTTTCATGATGGCCCGGGCAATGCTTACGCGCTGCTTTTGCCCGCCACTGAGGGTAATGCCGCGTTCTCCCACGCGGGTTTGGTATTGCTGCGGGAAATCCACAATATTATCGTGTACCTGGGCGCTGCGGGCGGCTTCCCGGATAAGCTCATCGCTCACTTCATCGCTACCAAAGGCTATATTATCGGCCAAGCTGCTGGAAAAAAGGAAGGCTTCCTGGGGGACATAACCTATGGCGCTGCGCAGATCATTGAGATTGATGGTATGAATGGGCTTGCCGTCCACCAGGATCTCTCCCTCATCTACATCATAAAGGCGCCCTACCAGCTGGGCAATGGTAGACTTACCAGCGCCGGTGCGGCCTAAAATGGCCAGGGACTGGCCGCTTTCCAGCCGAAAGCTAACGTCCTTAAGGGCGGTGATGCCGGTATCGGGATACGTAAAGGTGACGTTTTTAAATTCCACCTGACCCTGGAAGGAAAAGGGCACTTCGGTGGGGTTTTCTATGTCGGGGGTAATGCTGAGAAACTCATTAATTCGCTCCTGACTGGCCGCCGCCCGCTGTACCAGGGAAGTAACCCAACCGATAGAGGCCACCGGCCAGGTAAGCATGTTTACATAGATGATAAACTCTGCGATCACGCCCGTGGAGATATTGCCGTTGATGGTTTCCAGCCCCCCGATGTAGACGGTCAGGATGGTAGAAAGGCCAATAAGAAGCAGCATGAGCGGGAAAAAGAGAGCATTGATGCGGAAAAGGCCTTTATTGCGCTCAAAGTAATGCTGAGCCTCATCGGCAAAGTCCTGCTTGGAGCGTTCCTCCCGGGTGTAAGCTTTTAGGACCCGAATACCGGAGAAAGCCTCCTGTACATGCGAGCTAATTTGGCTTAGTTGCCTTTGGACCTTTTCACTCTGGATATTAATCTTCTTGCTTACGTAGTAAATGGAGGCCGCCAGCACGGGCAGGGGCAGCAGTACGTAGAGGGTAAGCCGGGGACTCCAGTAAATCATAATGGGAATGATGATCAGCAAGGTCATGGCCACATTGATGCTATACATCAAGGCGGGCCCCACGTACATGCGCACCCGACTCACATCTTCGCTGATGCGGTTCATGAGATCCCCCGTACGATTGCGTTTGTAAAAGGCCAGCGAAAGGGCCTGATACTGGGCAAAGATCTCGTTTTTCATATCATACTCGATATGCCGACTTACCACGATGATGGTTTGCCGCATAAAAAACATAAACAAACCCTTCAGAAGACTGGAGCCAATGATGATAAGGCCGTAGAGGATCAGTTTATTACGCAGATCGCTGTAGTCAAAATTAGGCTGATTCTTATAGCCTTCGATGGCTTTTTCCACCACATCAAAAGACTCCCGCACCAACTGGGCCGGCAGCACCCCAAAAAACACCGAGATAGAGACAAATAAGACCCCAATAAGAAGACGTTTCCGGTATTTATAAAAGTATTTATTGAGAACCTGGAGGGATTTCATGGGCTTTGGGAGCTCCGATATTTTAAAGTAATTTCGCCGCGCTTTTGCGCTACTGGTGCGGCCTGGCGGCCAAATGTGCAAAGGTAATAACAATTATCACCCCGGTACTTTTAGCCACGTTCCGAATGATTATACCCTTGAGCAGCCGCAAGGTTTACATTTTTCGAGGCCTCCTCCAGGTAAAGAAGGCCTGTGGGCCGCTAAGTCCCCCTATCTGTTCCACCCAGCCATACCCACCGCTCTATGCTTAATCGCCGGCATCTCAGAATTAAAGTTTTGCATGCTTTTTATGCCTACCGTACCGATCCGCAGCAAGGTCTGGTAACCGGAGAGAAAAACCTGCGCCGGTCCATTGAAGGTATTTATGACCTGTACCTCTACGAATTGCGCGCGCTATGGGAGATTTTCCAGTATGCCGAGCATTTGCTAGAGGTCAAACGCAAAAAGCGACTCCCCAGCTACGAAGACCTGCATCCCAGCCGCCGCTTTGTGGAAAACCAGGTGTACCGCTGGATGCAAGCCCAGGTAAAACTTCAGGAACACTGGGAGGACCGGCATATACGCTTTGGCGACGACCGCGAAATCCTGCACAAGGTGTTTCGGGACTTTCAAGCGGATAAGAGCTACCAGGAGTACCTGCAGCTGGAACACAATACCGTAGCAGCAGATAAGAAGCTGGTGCGCTACCTGTACGGCCAATACCTGACCGAAAACGACTCGCTCCACCAACTCTATGAAGCCCGCAATATGCACTGGGCCGATGACCTCGATGCCGCCCAAATGATGGTGAGCAAAACACTCAAGAAGATAAGTGGCAATGAAGAGGGGAAGGCCCTGCAGCCCCTTTTTAAAGACCAGGAAGACCTCACCTTTGCGCTTAAGCTCTTTCGAACCGCTGTCAACGAGAATGAGCTCTTCGAGCAAGAAATCCAGGAAAAGACCCAAAACTGGGACGCGGAGCGCATCGCAGTGATCGATATCCTGCTGATGAAACTGGCCCTGGCGGAGCTTACCACTTTTGAGCAGATCCCCGTCAAGGTGACCCTCAATGAGTTTATCGAACTAAGCAAGCAGTACAGCACGCCCAAGAGTGGGCACTTTATCAATGGTATCCTGGATAAAATAAAAGATAGCCTCCAGGAAAAAGGCCAAATCCGCAAGGTTGGCCGGGGTTTGCTTTAGTCTTATATTTGGCCCTCGAAAAAAAATATCCCCACCTAAAACTTAAAAACGATGAAGAAGATTTTTTTGACTCTTACCATTGGGGCCTTAGTGGCTTTGAGCGCCTGCAATAACGCCGCCAATAAAATCAAAAGCGAAGAGGAAAAGAGCCCGCAAACGGAACAAACCGCTGAGCAGGCCAATGAACAACAAGCCGTAAGCCCTTCCAATGTGTCTTCCTCTGAGAAGCCGGTATTCTCCTTTGAAAAGGAAATGCACGATTTTGGCAGTATCCAGGAAGGAACGCTAGCCAAGCACGATTTCACCTTTACCAACACCGGCGACGCGCCCCTGGTAATCAACAACGCCCGCGGAAGCTGCGGCTGTACCGTACCAGAGTGGCCTCGTGAGCCCATCGCCCCGGGAGAGGAGGGGACCATCCACGTAGAGTTTAACAGCACCAACCGGACGGGCTCTCAGCAAAAACAGGTAACCCTTACCGCCAATACGGTCCCCAACAAAAAAGTACTGCGTATATCAGCGCAGGTACAGCCCAATAACAAAGAAAAACAAGACAAAGACGCCTAAGCGGGCGCTCTGTCCCTAACACATCTCTATGCTCCATTTACTCCTACAAGCCGGCGGCGGTATCCAGCAGTTTCTACCTCTTTTACTGGTGCTGGTTGTGATGTACTTCTTCTTTTTCCGTCCTCAGATGAAAAAGCAAAAGGAAGAACGCAACTTTCAATCCTCTCTTGCTAAGGGGATGCGCGTGGTGACCAACAGTGGTATCCACGGCAAAATCCTCGAGCTGCAAGACAGCGCCGTAATACTCGAAGTGGAAAATGCCCGTCTGAAAGTCAATAAAAGCGCGCTGAGCAAGGAGCAAAGCAAGGAATACCTGCCGGAAGAGGAAAAAAAGGCCTCCGCCAAGGACAAGACAAAAGCCAAGGAAGAAGAAGGTAAGAAGGATAAAAAAGAAGCCAAAAGCTAAGTAGTGCCTGTCTATAAAGTCTCTCGCCTGTGGCGAGACGATCGGCCTCAAAATCCTCATTTACTCTAGTAAACTGCGGTTTTATCGTCCTCTCGCGCCTCGTTCTTGAACTTTCTAGACGAGACACCAGACTCTTTAGACAGACACTAGGTAGCTTTTTTCGCAGAAAATTTGAGCCGGTAGCCGTAAATTTGCGGCTATCGGCTTTTTTGATTTAAGCTATTTACGAAGAATTTAAGCCCCCGTATGAGCAACCCCAAAAACGCCATGGAAGTAACCCGGGTACTGGCCAGGCGGTTTGTCAACTGGATTTTTCAGGGCAACACCCGGGTCAAGATCCTTTTTCTGGTCCTTTCGGCGGTTTTGTGGCTATTGATCAAACTCTCCAAACCCGGTTACGAAAACGAAGTTAAGCTGCCCCTGGTGATCCAAAATATACCGGAGGAGCAAGTGCTGGTTTCCACTTCCCACGACAAACTCTCCCTACGGCTGCGTTCCAACGGCTTTAACCTGTTGAAATATAGTTTTTGGCGATATAACGAAGTGGAGCTCGACTTAAACGATCTACCGCCCGATTCTTCCCTTACTTACCACTGGGATAGTCAAGAAATGATCCGCGAACTTACCGATCAACTCAGCAAACAGGTAAAGGTTTTATCCGTACAGCCCGATACGATTTCGGTAGCACTCAATCGAATGATCACCCGCGCTGTTCCCGTGAAGTCTCAGATTGAGTGGGATCCTACCGGGCCTCGGGTACTTTATGAAGCCCCCCGCTCCGAGCCCGCCGAAGTAAAAGTCACCGGCCCGAGGGAGCAAGTGGAAGCAATCGACACCCTGTATACCGAAAAATGGCGTCTGGGAGCGCCCGACAAAGACAGTTTACAGCGGGCACTTAAACTGGACTTACCCGCAAACCAGGCTCTCAAGTACCAGCAAAACAAGGTGCGTGTCACCGTAAAGCTGGCCCGCCTTACCGAAAAAACCGTCTCCGTTCCGGTAGTGCTGCGCCACCAGCCCGCTGATTTGGAGTTGGAACTCTTCCCCAGCCAAATTGAGGTTATTTATCAGGTGGCTTTGCGGGATTACAGCGCCGTAAATGCCAAAGGATTTGAGCTCTTTATTGACTTGCAAGAAGAACAGCTGGGGCCGGAACAGCGTTTTTTATCGGTACAGGTAGGCACCATTCCGCCACCAGTGCGAAATTATCGTTTGGCCCGTAAGCGGGTCGAATACATTGCCAAGGCATTATGGTAGTAGGACTGACGGGCGGCATAGGAAGTGGCAAATCCACTGTTGCGCTTATTTTTCGGCAGTTAGGCATCCCCGTTTACGTGGCCGATCAAAGGGCCAAATGGCTGCAAGACAGTGACCCCGTGGTAAAGGGGAAGTTACGGGAGCTTTTGGGCGAACAGGTGGTGCGGGCCGAGGGGGTGAATCGCACCGCTATGGCCAGTCTTATTTTCCAGGATAAAAACCTCTTGAAAAAAGTGAATGCCATCATTCACCCTGCCGTGAAAAGAGATTTTACAGAATGGCGGCGGCGCCAAGATGCCCCCTACATCCTTCGGGAGGCGGCGATTTTATTTGAAAGCGGAACGCACCGCGATTGTGATCGGATCATTGCCGTAAAGGCGCCGGATGAGTTGCGCATTCTACGCGCCATGCGCCGCACGGGCGATTCCCGCAAAGCCATCCAGGACCGCATGAACCGCCAGTGGCCCCAGCAAGAGGTCGTCAAACGGGCCCACTTCGTAGTCCAAAATGACCATAGCCAAGCCGTGATACCGCAAATTTTACGCATCCATGAAGATCTTAAACGTATCGCAAACCCGCGCGGCTGACCAGTACACCATAGCCCACGAGCCCATTTCTTCGGTGGCCCTGATGGAAAGGGCCGCCACCCGGGCTACGGACCATCTACTTCGGCATTATCAGGAAGGGCCTTTTCTGGTTTTCTGCGGTCCGGGCAACAATGGCGGCGATGGCCTGGTAATGGCCCGCCAGCTAGCTATGCAAGGCTATGTCGTTAATGTTTATACCCTCCAGCCGCATCAGAAGTGTTCGCCCGACTTTCAAGCGCAATGGAAAAGGCTGCCCCGCGGCCGCCTAAGCCGCTACCAGCTGGGGGAGGAGGCCATCTGGCCAGGACCCCGGCCCGATAAAGGGGTGGTCATAGACGCCCTTCTGGGCTCGGGCTTAGATAGACCGCTGGAAGGCAAGCTTCTGAAGAAGGTTCAGGAAATTAAAACCTTAGGCCTGCCGGTGGTGGCGATCGATATGCCCACCGGACTCCCCGGGGATGTTCATTCAGGAATGGAGCAGTGGCCGCTGCTTCCGGCTTCCCTGACGCTTACCTTCGGGCATCCCAAAAGGGGGCTGCTCCATCCCGGCACGGCCCCCCAAGCGGGCCGGCTGGAGGTGGTGGATATAGGCCTGCTGCCCGAGAGCTACGCCCAGGCGGAAAGCGCTGATTACTGGTTTACCGCCGAAGAAGTAGCCTCCCTTTATCAAGCCAGACCCCCGCACAGCCATAAAGGTTCCCTCGGGCATGCGGCCCTTCTGGCCGGATCCCCGCGGAAAGGCGGCGCGGCCTTTTTGGCGGCGGAAGCCTGTTTGCGCTCGGGAGCGGGCTATACCACGGCTTTTTTACCGTCCAGCTTACGCGACCCGGCTTACGCGCGTTTGCCGGAGTTGATGCAAGTTCCCCCGGAAGAGCTGCCCGCGGCGAAACAGCTTCGATTCCAAGCCTGGGGCCTGGGACCTGGCTTAGCGCAAACCCAAGAGACAGCGGAACGCCTGGCTTGGCTGGCTACCGAAGCGGATGTTCCCCAGGTATGGGATGCCGATGCTTTAAACCTCCTGGCCAACCATTCGGAGTGGCTACCACATTTGGCCGATAAGGCCTTACTGACCCCGCACCCCGGGGAGTGGAAGCGCTTGCTACAAGGTAAAGATCCCTTTTCCTGGTCGCTTTTACGGGCTTATGCGCAAGAGCATAGGGTGTACGTGCTGCTTAAAAATAGCATTAATACCCTGGCCACGCCCGATGGTAGGCTCTGTTTTAGCCAAATGGGGAATGCGGCCCTGGCCCAGGCGGGCAGCGGCGACTTGCTTACCGGGCTCCTGACCGGGCTCCTTGCCCAGGGATATGAACTGGAAACGGCGGCGCACCTGGGCCTGCTTTTGCACGGGGGCATAGCCCGGAAGCAGGTACCCACCGCTCAGCCGGGACATCTTACCAGCGAGCTATTGGCGGGACTTAGTCCGCTTTTGGCAGAGCTTGGCAGGCCGGGGCGCGCTCGTAAAGGATAAATTCCTGGCGCTTTCCCAGCGGTTTGATAGCCCATTTTTTTACCACTTCCCAGCAGGGGTCCTGGGCCAGCTCGGCCGGGCCGGGTTTTAGCTTTGCCAGCCATCGATTGTCCCACAGGAGGAGGTCTTGCGCCCGGTTAAACAGTGTGGCATCATGGGCCATAAGTCGCCAGGACTTGATGCGTTTGGAATCTACCATGTTGATACCCAAAGCCATACCCAGGTAGGGCTCATCACTTACCAGACGATCAAATGGGGCATAATGCGCCTCGATATAAGGGGCGATGCTATCTGCAACCAGCTTATGACGGGGACTGCGCTCCAGGGCGGTTTTCCAGTAATAGTGGGGAATGCCGCGCTCATAGGGCATCCAGGCGCAAAGGGCTAGCAGGATAATCACCAGCCCTATGCCCAGGGTTTTATTGAGCTTAGCACTCCAATGGTAAAGGGTTTCCAGGCCCTCAAGGGTAATGAGAAAAAAGAGCGGCAAAACAAGTACCAAGACCCTTGCTAGGCCGGCGCTGGCGTAAATCCCCAGGGCCCAAACGGTGGTATGCCCCGCCAAAATGGCCAGGGCGGGGAGGTGCACCAGAAGCCAGGTGCGGCGGCGGTAAGCCGGGCTTTGCCAGGCACGGTAGAGGCCCAGCAAGGCGCCTATAGCGGTGAGGGCGGTGAGAGGCGCGTAGAGCATATGCTGCAGTTGCTCAAGGTAGTGGAGCCAGCTTCCGTGCCCGTAATAATCACTGTCCAGCTGGTAAGGGCTCTCGAATATCCAGGCCCAATCGTCTAGATAATACGCGCCCAGCAGACTAAAGATGAGGCTCCCCGCCGCCAGGAGGGGGAGCTCACGAAAGTGTCGGTGGTACAAACCATAAAGCAGAAATAGCGGAAGGAGGATTTTGGCTTCGCTGCGGCAGTAAGGCAAAAGCGAAGCGAGGAGATAAGCCAGGGCAGGCCGCTCGTACAATAGGGCCAGGATAGTGGCTACCAATATGAGGCTGGCAAAAGACTCAGTAAGGCCACTAAACGCATAGGTAGGAAAGGCGGCCGCGGCCAGGCCCAAGAAGGGCAGGAGGCCGTAGCTTTTCCAGCCCAGTTTGCGGGCTATGAGGCTAACGCCTGCCAGGGCCGCCATGGCGCTGAGGATATTAAAGACCTTAAGCCCGGTAAATCCCCCCAGGGCCACGGCCGGGGCCGCTACCAGGGTGTAGAAAGGCTTGGCCCACAAGCGCAGGGCGGAAGACAAAGCCTGTGTAGTACGTTCTACGTGAAAATAATGATAGATGGAATCGCCCCCATCTACGGTGCCCCGGGTGGTGAGGCCCAGGTATAAAAACCAGGCCGTAGAAAGCAGCAAGGCCCCCAGCCCCAGCCAGCCCAGCCAGCTCGATTTCTTGTTCATGGGAGCCAGTCGATTGCCCCTTTGCCCTGGCGAATCAATTGAGGCGCTTCACCGGTAGCATCTACCACCGTAGAGGCTTGTAGTTCTCCCATGCCCCCATCTATGACCAGATCTACGGCGTGGCCGTATTTCTCCAGGATAAGCTCCGGGTCGGTGGTGTATTCCAGGATTTCATCTTCATCGTGCACCGAAGAAGCGATGAGGGGATGGCCCAGCTGCTCCGCCAGGGTACGGGGAATGTGGTTATCCGGAATACGGATGCCGATGGTCCGCTTCTTGTTTTTGAAGAGCTTGGGTACGGTGTTATTGGCCGTAAGGATAAAGGTGTAGGGCCCGGGCAAAGCCTTTTTGAGCATTTTATAGATGGGAGTATCTACCTGGCGGGTATAATCGGCCAGATGACTCAGATCACAGAAAATAATAGAGAAATCGGCCTTTTCCTTTTTCAGGCCCTTAAGGCGGGCCACCCGGTCCAGTGCCTTGGGCTGGTGAAGGTCGCAGCCAAAAGCGTAGACCGTATCGGTGGGGTATACGATCACCCCACCCGCCTGGAGCACTTCCACCACGCGGTTGAGCAAACGTGGCTGGGGATTTTCGGGATGTATTTTAAGCAGCTCCGCCATCGGCTTAGTTGCCTTTCCGGTGATCGGCCAGGAATTTTTCCAGGCCTATATCCGTGAGCGGGTGTTTCAGCAGGCCGGTAATGCTGGCCAGAGGCCCGGTGATAACATCCGCGCCCAGCTCGGCACATTCCACTACATGCATGGTGTGGCGCACGGAGGCGGCGAGGATTTCGGTTTCAAAGCCGTAATTGTCGTAAATACCCCGGATTTGTTCAATGAGGGCCAGCCCATCTGTACTGATATCATCCAGGCGGCCTATGAAAGGCGACACGTAGGTAGCGCCGGCCTTTGCGGCCAAAAGTGCTTGTCCCGCTGAGAAAACGAGGGTGCAATTGGTTTTAACCCCTTGTTCACTGAAGTATTTAAGGGCTTTCACGCCTTCTTTGATCATGGGGATTTTTACCACGATCTGGGGGTGCAATGCGGCCAGGGCTTCGCCTTCTTTGATCATGCCCTGTAGGTCAGTGGCAATCACTTCTGCGCTCACGTCTCCTTCTACAGCATCGCAAATGCGCAAGTAGTGGTCTTGGATATTTTGGGCCCCCGTAATGCCTTCCTTGGCCATCAAAGAGGGGTTGGTGGTTACCCCGTCCAATACGCCCAATTCCTGCGCTTCTTTGATTTGGTCCAGGTTGGCGGTGTCGATAAAAAACTTCATATTAGTGTAACGGTCTATTGTGAAGGGCAAATTTCGCGCTTTTCCGCGGTATGACCCAATGTGTTTTCGCGCCTTAAAAGGCGTTTCTCTCGCCGGTAAATTTAAGCGCTCAGCGATAGCCGGAAATAAAACTAGCTACCTACGTCTTTTTCGGAGATCACCTGAAGCCCAAACTGGTTTTGAGGCCGCAATTGTTGGCAAATTTCGATGCTCATGCCAGTGCCCTTTACGCCACTGGTCCCCGGGGTAGAGGCCAGGGGGTGACCGAGCTGGGCTTCCAACTGCTCTTTGTCCATGCCTACGCCAATGTCTTTTAGGCTGATGCATGCTTCCTGGCGCAGGTGATCCACTTTTGCCAGGTGCTGGACCACTCCGCTGGTAGCAGGGGTAATCTTAGATTAAAGAATACCATCTAGCGCTCGCAAATCAACGGGATTAATCCTTTCAGGCGTCCAACTCCCTTTTTTAAGGCGGTTTTTTAAAAGCATATAGAACCATTTTTGCTTTTTCCCATTTCTTTGTGCTATGAAGCAATTTCAGGTGGGCATCATGGGCGGGGGCTTGGCGGGACTCACCGCCGCTCTGGATCTGAGCCTTAGGGGGTACGAAGTCGTGCTTTGGGAAAAGCAGAACTTTCCACATCATAAAGTTTGCGGCGAGTTTCTCAGCACCGAAATAGCCCCCTACCTCAAGCAATTAGGGGCCCAGCCCCCAGCCGCTCTAGCCATCGAGAACTTGCGGCTAAGTGCGCCTTCCGGGGCCATCACCGAGGCGAAACTCGATATGCCTTCCTGGGGCATCAGCCGCTACTACCTGGATCACTTCCTGGCCCAAAAAGCCCAGGCAGCGGGCGCTCGCCTGCATACGGGGGTAAGCGTGGAAAAAATAGCCCCGCAAAAACAAGGATTTCAAGTACACACTACCGAAGGGCCTTATCATTGCCAGATTTTGCTAGGGGCTATGGGAAAGCGCAGTGCCCTGGAACGCGCCCTGCGCAGCCCGGAAAGCTTACCCCCGCAAAAGACCCCCTATCTGGGCATTAAAAGACATTACCGCGCTTCTATCCCCTCGGACACCGTTCAGTTGCACAATTTTCCGGGCGGGTATGCCGGCATTTCGGCGGTAGAAGGGGAGCAAGTCAATTTCTGTTACCTGATCGATCAGAAACAACTGCAGCACTACGGGGGCGTAGGGGGCTTAGAAGCGCGTTTATTGCCCCAAAATCCCCACTTGGCTCAGTTTCTAAGGCAGGCGCAGCCCCTCATGGAGCGCCCCCTCACCATCAGTAACTTCACTTTTGCCCCGCGAGCCCCCGTAAGTCAGGGCATTCCTTTTCTGGGAGACACCGCCGGGCTCATTCATCCCTTTTGTGGCAATGGGATGGCCATGGCCATTCGGGCTGCTGGTTTGGCATCGGAGCTGCTGGACGCCCACTGGCGAGCGGATAAGCTTGCTTCCTTTCCCGCGGCTTATCAGGCCCACTGGCGCCGTCATTTTAAGAAGCGCCTGCTTTTTGGGCGGCGGGTGAGTCCCCTTTTGGGGCGTAGCGGTCTCAGCGAATGGGGCTTGCGGCTCATCAAAACCAGTCCTGCCTTGCTGCGCTACGGCTTGCGCCAGGCGCACGGACAAAATTTTTCGAGCTACCGCCATGGGGGCTAATTTTCTCGAATTTGCCCGGCGCAGCTACCAGCCCGAGCTGCTGGACGACCTGCGCATAGCGCCGCAAGACCTGGCGCGCAACTTACGGGAACTGGCCGCCGTAAACCGCCTCCTGGGCGGCCATCGCAACCTTTTCCGCCTCATCCGCCAGGAAGCTCCCCGCCATGCCGATCCGCTTCGCATAGCCGATGTAGGCTGTGGCGGTGGCGATGCCTTGCATTACCTCACCCGGCAGCCCGGCCTGGCAGCCCGTAAGCTGGAACTCACCGGGCTCGATCACAGCCCTTTGGTGCTCGATTACGCCCGCCAGCACCACGGCCACCCACTCATTCGCTACCAGCAGCTCGATGCGTTGAAGCCTTGGCCGGCGGAGCAGTATCACCTCATTTGCTTCAATTTGGTGCTGCATCACTTTACCGATGCCCAGCTTATCACCCTTTTGCAGCGTGCTTCCCGGCAGGGCCAGGCCCTGCTCATAACCGACCTGCACCGCAGCCGGTTGGCCTACGCCGGCTTTGCCTGTCTGGCGCGCTTACTGGGTTTTTCTTATGTGAGCCGGCACGACGGCCTCTTAAGCGTCCGCAAAAGCTTCACCCGTCGGGATTGGCACCGGCTTTGCCGGGCCGCCGGCCTACCGCCCCCGGAAGTTTCCTGGCGCTGGGCCTTTCGCTGGGCCGTGGTAGTACGGCCTGGCGGCCAAATGTAAAAAACCGCCGCTCGCTTCATTTTGGCCCGCATCTATTACCTTGCCGCCCGAATATGCCGTAGGAATCATGCCTCAAGAACACCCCGCCACCGAAATCCCCGCTCCCAAAATACTCTCGGCCGTAAGAGCGCTGCCGGCTTATCATCGCAAAACGGAGGATATTTTACCCTACGTGGAGCAATGGCTGAGCGACCAACCCGAGCGCTTTCGCAAAAAGGTCCTGCGCCTCTACCGGAATGCCCAGGTAGACGATCGTTACAGCATTATGCCACCAGAAGAGGTCTTTCGGGAAACCTCCTTTGAAGAGAAAAACCGGCGCTATGCCCAGGCCATGACTGACCTGGGGGAGCAGGCCTTACAGCGGGCCCTCACCGCCGCCCGCCTTCAGCCCGAGCAGCTCGACTACATTATTACCGTAAGCTGCACGGGCATCATGATCCCCAGCGTAGACGCCTACCTCATCAACCGACTCGTGTTGCGGGAAGACATCATCCGGCTGCCCGTTACCGAAATGGGCTGCGCGGGGGGTACTGCAGGCCTGATCTATGCCCAGCGCCTACTGCGCGCCCATCCCGGGGCCCGCGCGGCCGTCCTGGCCCTCGAATCGCCCACCAGCACCCTGCAGCATCAAGACTTCAGCATGACCAATATGGTAAGCACCGCCATCTTTGGCGACGGCGCCGCCTGTGCCATCCTGGGGCCAGACCCCGGCCGTCTGCGGCCGGCCATTATGGGCGAAGGGATGTACCACTTCTTTGACGAACCCGATATGATGGGCTTTCAATTGCGCAACACGGGCCTGCAAATGGTCCTCGATGTAGCTGTTCCCGATAAAATTGATAGCCAGATAGACGATATTCTGATCCCATTCCTGCAGCAGCAGGGCAGCTCGCTGGAAGAAATCGACCATTTCCTTTTTCATCCCGGGGGCCGCAAAATTGTGCAGACCGTAGAAGAGAGGCTGCAGCCCCTGGGTAAAGATATAGACCTTACCAAGCAGGTACTGCGGCAATTTGGCAACATGAGCAGCGCTACCATCCTTTATGTTCTGGCCGAATGCATGGAACAGCAGCGCGCCCGGGAAGGCGATCAGGGCCTTATGCTGAGCTTCGGTCCGGGCTTTTCCGCGCAGCGCCTGTTCTTAAAATGGCAATTTTGAAATTATGAGACCTGTAGCATTAATCCTGGGCGCCAGCAGTGGCATGGGCTGGGCCGCTGCCCAGCAGCTGGCCGCCGAAGGGTACGATCTTATTCTGGTATACCGGGAGCGCCGGGCCGGCCACCGCCGCATGGAAGAAGCCGCCGAAACCTGGCGCCAGGAGGGAGGCGGCCTGCGCATTTGGCTGCACAATAGCGATGCCATTCATCCGGACAACATTGAAGCCATACTTAAACAAGCGCAGGAAAACGGTCTGCAAATTAAAGTTTTACTGCACAGCATTGCCTTGGGCAACCTCCGGCCACTTTTAGTGCCATCCGGAGACGAAAAAGCGGCCGGCTTGAGCCGCAGCGATATGCAGCTCACCTTTACCGCCATGGCCCAAAGCTATCACAGCTGGGCCCAGGCCCTGGTGGCCAAAAACGCCTTGGCCCCTGAAGCCTGTCTGCTGGCCCTAACCAGTGAGGGGGCCCGCCGCGCCTGGCCGCACTATGGCGCCGTGGCAGCGGCCAAAGCAGCCCTGGAAGCCATCAACCGGCAATTGGCGCTGGAGCTGGCCCCGCTGGGGCATCGGGCCAACTTATTGCAACCGGGCGTAACCGATACCCCGGCGCTGCGCCTTATTCCCGGCAGCGACCGCTTACTGGAAGATACCCAAAAAAGGCATCCGGCCGGCCGGCTTACCCAGCCCCAGGATGTGGGCCGGGTAGTAAGCCTCCTGGCCCAGCAAGAGGCCCGCTGGATCAATGGGGCGGTCATTCCCGTAGACGGAGGCGAATCCATCGCATGAGCCGCTACCAACACATCCTCGATCAGCTGCCCTATGGCCCCGGCTTTTGCTTTGTAGATAGCCTGGAAGAGGTATCGGATACGAGCATCATAGGCCGCTATCATTTCCCTGAAAACGCGGCTTTCTATCAGGATCATTTCCCGCAGAAACCCCTTACTCCCGGGGTGTTATTGGTGGAGTGCATGGCCCAAATAGGCCTCGTGTGCCTGGGGATACATTTGGCCGGCAGGCCGCCCTCCGAGGCGCCGCAGGACGAGCCACCACTGGTGCTCACTGAGGCTCAGGTAAAATATGAGCTGCCCGTGGCGCCCGGAGAAACGGTGCGGGTGGAAGCCCATAAAAAGTACTGGCGCCTGGGCAAACTCAAATGTGCGGTTGCCCTATACCGCAGCGACGGGCAAAGGGCTGTGCAGGGCATCCTGGCGGGCATGCAGCCCCGCCGCAGGCCTGCTTAGTGTCTGTCTATAAAGTCTCTCGCCCCTGGCGAGACGATCGTCCTTCTCGCTTCTAGCGAGACTCATCTTGCCACTGGCAAGACTTCTCTTATGTTGTCCTCTCGCGCCTCCCCGAAAACATCGGGACAGGCGTTCTTGAACTTTTTAGAACAGACACTCGACTGTATGGACGGACACTACTTAGAGACTGCGCTGTACAGTTTGAAAAACCCTGGCATTCTCGCACTTTAGCGTTTTGTGGGGAAATTTGAGAATAAGCGAATAATCATGGGTCGCCATGAGAATGGTGCGCCCATTTTGCGAGATGCTTTTCAGCAGGTGCATGATGTCTTCGCTGGTATTGGGGTCCAAATTGCCCGTGGGCTCATCGGCCAGGACAAGCTGGGGATCATTGAGCAGGGCCCGCGCTATGGACACCCTTTGCTGCTCCCCGCCCGAGAGTTGGTGGGGCATTTTATGGCCTTTGGAGGCCATATTCACTTGCTGGAGCACTTCTTCTATTTTATTCTTCATTTCTTTTTTGCTCTTCCAGCCGGTGGCGCGGAGCACGAAGCGCAGATTTTCCGTGACCGAACGGTCTATGAGCAACTGAAAATCCTGAAAGACAATGCCCATCCGACGACGGAGTTCGGGAATTTTGCGCTGCTGCAAGTCCTGGAGGGTGATGCCGCAGGCTTCCCCGGTGCCCTGGGTGAGCGGAAGGTCGCCGTAGAGGGTTTTAAGAAGGCTGGATTTGCCGCTGCCGGTAGAACCGATTAGGTAGTAAAACTCCCCCTGATTGATCATGAGGTCTACGTCTTGCAGCACCAAATGGGGGCCCTGAAAAATGGCCGCGTCGTGCAGGGTAATGATGGGATCATTGCTCATAAGTGCACAAACTTAGCTATCATAAAACAAAATCCATAAATAATTATCGTTCAGTAATTTGGTAATTTCACAGCAGAGAGCTTTCTACAGTGCTAATGAGCTCTTCGTAATCCCCGGGCAGAAAGTCAGGTACGGGGGCGTGCTCCTCGATCAATTTCTCTTTTCCAGTTTTTTAGCCCTCTAAATCCCCCCAAGGGGGACTTTAGGCCGCGTCTGGACCTCCGGAGTTCTATTTCTTGGAAGCTTGCCGCTCGGGAGTGGCTGCTTTTGATGGGGTAGCAGGTGTAAAGCCCCCTTGGGGGGTTTGGGGGCCTTTACCGTTAAAGATCAGTAAAAGGAAAGAGGCCCAAACTTATGTAAAACAACACTTCCCGTCAAAGATCCATAAGCGCAGCGATCCAATGTCTATATTCTACTCCTCTCTTGTTTCTCCTGCCTCACGCCCCTAATCAGTTCAAACGTTACCCAGTTCAACAATTCAACCTCATCGAGTACTTCGTATCCTTGTTATACCTACAGGATATGGGGCGGCGGTGCCGCTCCAGGTAGACTAATATCTGGCTGGATACCTGCTGCTCGGTAGGGAGGTGGCGTTTTTCGTCAATAAAAGTTAACAAGCGTCGTTTGATAAAAAGCGCCGCGCCCCAGGGAGGCTAGCGCCCATAAAAGCTTACTTTAGAGCGGCTGGTTAATTTCCATCAAAGCTACTGATCTTGAAATATTTACTTCCTTTTCCCCTTCTTTTGCTGGGCTACCTCGGGGCCTTATCTGCTCAAGTGGGGCCCTTATCGGAGCAAGCCGTCTATCAGAAGGCCCTCAACCTCTACCAGCAGGGACAATATGCGCAGGCCCAGTGGCGCTTTGATCAGGTTCGGGGAGCAGAGGCTTCTTATGATAGGCAAACCCGTGCCAATGCCACCTATTACGCCGCCCGCTGCGCCATGAAGCTTTATAATGGCGATGCCAGCGATCGGGTGGAGCGTTTTGCCGAATTGTATCCCGGCAATGCCCGGGGCAACCAGCTATTCCTCCATTATGCCAATAACCGGATGGCGCTGAAAAGCTACCGCCGGGCCAGCCAATATTACCGAATGGTGAACCCCCAGGTGCTTACCGCCAGCCAGCAAGCAGAATATACTTTTAAATTGGGCTACAGCCTCTTGCAGCAAGATTCCATTGAGGCGGCCCGCCAGCAGTTTTTTGCCCTTAAAGACGGGCCAAGCGCTTACGCCGGATCGGCACGCTATTACTATGCGCACCTACTTTATGCCGATAGCAACTATCGCCAGGCCCTGCAAAATTTTCTCCCCCTGCAAGATGACCCCAATTTTGGCGGCCTGGTCCCGTATTACTTGGCCCACATCTACTACCGGCTCAACAATTATGACCAACTCATAGAAGTGGGGCAGGCGCTCCTGAAAAAGGCCACCCCGAGCCGCATTCCCGAAATAGCCAAGCTCATAGCAGATGCCCACTACGAGAAGGGCCAATATCCGGAAGTAGTGCGCTACCTCAAGCTTTACAATGAAAAGGGAGGCGCCATGCGGGTCAAGATCAACTTTCAGGCCGGCTACGCCCTGTACCAAATGGGGGAATACCGGCAGGCGCTGGGTTATTTCAACAAAATAACCGGCGGGCCCAAAAAGCTGCGCCAAAACACCTATTACCACCTGGCCGATTGCTACCTTAAAATAGGTAAGAAGCAGGAGGCCCGCAACGCGTTCAAGGCCGCTACGGAATACGACCAAATTCCCGGCTTACGGGAAGACGCCTTCTTCCAGTATGCCAAGCTTAGTTACGAGCTGAATGATCCCTTTCGCGATGCCCTGGCCACCCTCCGGGCCTTCTTAGATGCTTTCCCGCAAAGCGAACACCACCGGGAAGTACAAGCCCTCCTGGCCGATATGTACGTGAGCTCTCGCAACTACACCAAAGCGCTGGAAGCCATCGAAGCGGCGGGCTTACAAAACGCACAGATGCAAGCGCTTTACCAGAAAATCGCCTTTTACCGCGCCAATGCCCTTTACAAGAATGGGCAATATGCCGCCGCTCTCCAGCACTACCGGCAGTCCCAGGACTATCCGCGCAGCAATCGGTTCGTGCTCCTTTCGCAGTACTGGATCGGGGAAGCGCTTTATCAACTGGAAGAACTGGCTAAAGCCCGGGCCGCCTGGCAAAAATTTCAAACCAGCCCCGGCGCGGCTTTACTGGGCAATTTGTTTAATCGCTCCTTCTATAATACCGCTTACACCTACTACCAAGAGCAGGATTATGCCCCGGCCGCAGAAGATTATCGCCGCTTTGTGAATAATACCGACCAAGAAAGCGATCGGCGGGCCGATGCCTATCTGCGGCTGGGAGATTGCTATTTCCGGACGGGAGGCTACCTTATTGCGGCGCGTTTTTACAAAAAAGCCATCGCTGCGGAAGTGCGCCAGGGCGATTACGCGCTATATCAGCGGGCCAAATGCCTGGGCCTGGCCGGGGAAACGGAAAAGAAAGTGGCCCTGCTCCGCCGTATGAAACAGGATTTTCCTGAAAGTAGTCTGCTTCAGGATGCCGCCTACGAGGTGGCGCTTACCTACCTGCGCAGCGATCAGTATCCCCAGGCCTTGCAGGCCCTGAAGCAGTTTAAGCAGCAATTTCCGCAATCCTCCCGGATAGCGCAGGCCTCCCTGCAGGAAGGCTTGATCTACAGTAACATGGATCAGAACAACCAGGCCATCCAGCGCTATAAAAAAGTGGTGCAGCAGCACCCAGGCACCGATGCCGCCCTGGAAGCGGTCCGCCTGGCCGAGATCGCCTACAAACGGGGAAATAAAGTAGATGCCTACCTGGATTGGGTGGCTCAGATAGACTTTATTGATTACGATCGCAGCAAACTGGACAGCACCGCCTTCAACGCGGCCCTGGAGCGCTACTCCATGAATCAATGGAAACCCGCCCTGGATCAGTTTGCCGGCTACCTCAAGCGTTTTAAAAATGGGCTTTTCCGCACCAAAGCCGCTTATTATGCGGCCCAAGCGGCGGAAAACCTCGATAAGCAGCCCCAAGCGCTCAACTACTATAAAATGCTCAGCGAAATGCCCCGCCACGATTACAGCCTTAAGGCGTATCAAAAGCTGGCCCAGGCTCGGTTTAAGGACAGTGCTTTTGCCAAGGCGCGCCAGTATTACCGGCAAATAGAGGAGATGGAACCCCTGCCGCCTGATTTGCGCCGGGCCCGGCTGGGCATCCTCAAGACCTCGGCCCGCCTGGGCGATCAGCCCGAAACGCTCCGCTATGCCAGGCTGCTGCGCCAAAAAGAGGATTTGTCTTCCCCGGAATACCGGCTGGTTTTAAAACAATCTGCCCAAGCCCTCGCGGCCCAGGGCCAACTAGACTCCAGCCTCATCGTGTATCGCCAGCTTAGCGATACCGCTAAGGGGGCTGCTCAAGCAGAGGCCTATTACCAAACCGCCCGGGTGCTGTACCAGAAAAAAGCCTACAAAGCAAGCAACGAGGAAATAAACTTGCTGATAGAAAACCTGCCTAGCTATAAAGAATGGAAGCTACGGGGTCTACTGCTTATGGCCCGGAACTTTTTCCGGCTAGGCGATATCTTTCAGGCCAATTACATTATCGATTTCTTGCTTAAGGAAGATTACAGCCCCGCCCTCAATCAAAAAGTAAAAGACCTCCAGGGAGAAATTGAAGCGGCGGAAAAGCAGGCCCTTAAAGCCAAGAAAGACTTGATGCAAAAACAGTCTGACAGCGGTGCCGTACGGGCTTCGGAGGAGTTGCGCCTGATCGATGCCCCGCCGGATAGTACCGCCGGCGACAGCCTACCGTCCCAAACCGAAAATGCGCCCCGATGAAAAATAGCCTCTCCCTTACCCTCTTCTTTTTCTCCCTATTCCTGGCAGGACAGCCGGGGGGGGGGCAAGAACAGGAGAAAGACCTGGGCCAGCTTGAGCTCAGCGTCACCGAAGCCTTTCAGGCGGAGGTCATGAAAAGCGGTAAGCTCAACCCGCTGCCAAATTATGAAGACACCATTCAAACCAAGCTCACGCCTCAATACCGCATTGAAAGCCAGCCACTGCCCATTAGCTTTTCTCCCGAGCCCATTTCTCCGGCGCGCATAGCGCGGGTGGAGGTAGAGCCGCTCTACCAGGGGCTGGTAGAGCTGGGCTACGGCTTGTACAACAGCCCCGTCCTGGAAGCGCATTACGCCAGCGGACGCTCGGGTAAGCGCAGCTACGGGTTTACCGGCTCCCACTTTTCTACCCAGGATGGGGTGCCCGGCCTTATTTACGATAAAAACATCGTGGCGCGCAATAGCCTGGGCGGCTTCTACAAGCATTTTTACCGCAAATTGACCCTCCATACCGATGTGCAGGGCAGCTGGAATCGCTACAATTACTACGGTATTCCCGCCCCGGATAACTTCCCCGAGCAGGCCGATACCCTGGAACCTCCCTACAACTGGTACCGGCGCTATGCCGCCCAGGTAAGCCTCACGGAGTCTAGCCAGCGCTACCTGGGCTGGCTAAGCCGCCTGGATGCCCGGTACCACTTTATGGATGATCGCTATGGCAGCCAGGAAAACAATGCCCAGCTGCAAAGCTCCTGGCGCATTCCCGCCGACGACCGCCCTCTTTTCCTGGAGGCCAACGTAGCCTGGTTTGGCAATAAGCACGATAGCCTCTACACCGGCGCTGATTCCACCATGATCTACGACCAGCAAACTTTCCAGGCGCAGCTCAATCCGCATTTCACCCTCTATTCCTCTGGTTTTCGCTTTGACTTTGGCCTGGATCTTTACCTGATCCAGCAGCAGGATTCCCGGCCCGGAGAGGAGGCCCTGCAGGCCTACTTCTTCCCCGAGATCGAGGCCAGTTATCCGCTGGTGCCCAATGTCCTCACCGCCCAGGGCGGCATTACCGGGCAGGTACAGCGCAATACCTACCACCAGCTCATCCAGCAAAATCCTTTTTTCACCCCCGGCATGGATCACCTGCCCAGCCGAACGCTTCGGGCCTACCTGGGGCTGGAAGGTAAGCTGGGCCCCCAAAGCAATTTTTCCCTGGAAGGCGGCTTTAAACAAACGCGTGATCAAGCGCTCGCCTACCGCAGCCCCACCTTTTTTAGCGATTCCGTATGGTACGGCCTGCAGGCCCGCTACGCCACCGTACGCTCCTGGTATGCCAGCGGCGAAATAAGCACCCATGTGCGCGATAAGCTGCAGATAGACCTCAACGCCCGCCTCCAGAGCCTCGAAACCGAGGGAAACCAACCCGCCTGGCACCTGCCTTGGTTTACCAGCCGCCTGGCCGCGCGCTACTCCCTGGCTCAGAAGATAAACATCGCCACCCAGCTGCAGTACATCGGCCCCCGGCAGGCCTTCCGGGCGCCCCTCAATCCGCAGCTCAATGCCATGCTGGAAGGCTACCTGCAGCTCAATTTGGAAGTAGACTATCAGTACAATGAGCGCATATCCGCCTTCCTGCGCTTTCGTAATTTACTCAATCAAGATTACCAGCTCTACCTCGGCTATCCCGCCCAGCAGCTCTTCTTTCAGATGGGCTTTGGGTACCGTTTCTAGCAGGCAGCCGGTTGATAGCTCCCCTTGAGCGGCACTGCCGCACCACATCCTTTTGGTATAATAAGGATACGAGACACTATAAAGGGTACATTTTATACACCGTATGTTGATAGTTTTCCGAATCCATTATGTGCTGAAAGAAGCCGGACGCATGAATCTGGGGTTCCGGCCTTTTGCGCGGGAGCGATGAATCAAAGTACAAGCTTAGTGTAAGCGGG
>JAVLBR010000216.1:0-3371 GCA_031581125.1 Schleiferiaceae bacterium
CTCCCGCTCAAAATATAGACTCCTTCTGGTGCGGAAGGGGTCTATGGGGTATAAAGGGCTCCTGCGCGCTAAGCAGTTCAAAAATCATTCACTTCCAAAACTTTATCTCTAATGTACTTCCACACCACAAGGCCTCCGGTCCTGAAACTACTTATCCTAATTTTACTTTGCGGCCCCTGGCTCTCCGCCCAAGAGCTCTTGGTTACGGATGCGCAAACGGGAGAAGCGCTGCCCCGCGTGCTCCTCATCAGTAAGGAAAACCGCGCCAGTGCCGTGACCAACGCCCGCGGACGTGCCACTCTGGAAGGCTTCGAGGGCCAGCAGCGCATCGCCATTAGCAAACTGGGCTACCGCAGCCGCTCCCTCCCTTACGCGCAGCTGGCTGCTCAGGATTTTCAGATCAACTTGCAGCCCAGCGTGCTCAACCTGGACGAGGTGGTGGTATCGGCCACCCGCTGGCGGGAGAGTACCCGCGAAATGGCCGCGCAGGTTACCGCCCTGGCGCCCCGCGCAGTGACCCTCCAAAACCCCCAAACCGCCGCCGACCTCCTGGGCCTTACCGATAAGGTCTTTATCCAAAAAAGCCAACAAGGCGGGGGCAGCCCCATGATCCGGGGCTTTGCGACCAACCGGCTGCTCTACTCGGTGGACGGTGTGCGGATGAACAACGCCATCTTTCGCGGGGGCAACCTGCAAAACGTGATCTCCCTTGATCCCTTTGCCATGGAGCGCACCGAGGTGTTCTTCGGGCCCGGCTCCGTCATTTACGGCAGCGACGCCATCGGCGGCGTGATGAGCTTTCAAACCCTCCAGCCCCAGCTCGCTACCGGCGAAAAGCCCTACATCAGCGGCGGGGCCACCGCCCGGATGGCCAGCGCCAATAACGAGCGCACCGCCCATGCCGATGTGAACGTGGGCTTTCAAAAATGGGCCTTCCTCACCAGCATTAGCGCCCATCGCTTCGGTCATCTCCGCCAGGGCAGCCATGGCCCGGAAGACTATCTGAAAGACTACCACGTGCAGCGTATCGACAGCCTGGACCGCAGCGTCCAGCAAGATGACCCCCTGCTGCAAATTCCCTCTGGCTACACCCAGCATAACCTGATGCAGAAAGTGCGCTTTCGGCCTCATGAGCGGCTGGATTTGACCTATGCCTTTCACCTCTCCGAAACCTCCGATTACGGCCGCTACGACCGGCACAACCGCCTGCGCAACGGCCGCCCCCGCTACGGACAGTGGGACTATGGCCCCCAAAAATGGCTTATGAACCAGCTTACGGTGAAACACCGCCGGGAGAAGAGCTGGTACGAAGAAATGAGCTTGCGCCTGGCCCAGCAGCGCTTCGAGGAAAGCCGGATAGACCGCGACTTCAATGCCCGGCAGCAGCGCAACCGCATCGAAGAGGTTTTGGCCTACTCGGCCAACCTGGACTTTACCAAATCGGTAGGCCAGCGCCTGGAGCTCTATTACGGCGCCGAGGCGGTACTCAACGAGGTAAACTCCGTCGCCTTTAATCGCCACATCTACACGGGCGAGAAAACCCCCATCGGCACCCGCTACCCGCAGAGCGAGTGGCTATCGCTGGGCGCTTACCTGACGGGCCGTTACCAGCTCACGGAAAATTTCTCCGTAGAAGGCGGGCTGCGCTACAACCAGTTTGACGTCCAGGCCCGCTTCGATACCGGTTTTTACGATTTCCCTTTTACCCGGGCCGCCATCAATAAGGGCGCCCTTACCGGCCACCTGGGCTGGGTGTGGAGCCCCGGCGAAAACACCCGCCTCAAAGGGCATTTTTCCACCGGTTTCCGCGCGCCCAACGTGGATGATGTAGGCAAGGTCTTCGACTCCCAGCCGGGCACCGTGATCGTGCCCAACCCCAATCTGAGCTCAGAATATGCCTATAATTTTGAGCTCAGTGCCGCCCAGGTAGTGGGAGAATTCCTCAAGGTGGACCTCACCGGCTATTACACCCTGCTGGCCAACGCGATGGTGCGCCGCCCTTTCACGCTTGCCGGACAAGATAGCCTCCTGTACGACGGCACCCTCAGCCGGGTAGCTGCCCTCCAAAATGCCGCCCAGGCCCGGGTGTACGGGCTCCAGGGGGGAGTTGAACTCAAGCTGCCTTACCAATTCACCTTTGATGCCACCGTAAACTGGCAAAACGGCGTAAATGAACTGGAAGAGGGTAGCGAAGCGCCCGTACGCCACGTGGCGCCCCTCTTTGGGGCCCTCCGCCTTACCTACCGGCCCAGCGCCAAGCTCACCTGGCAGGTGTATGCCCGGGCCCAGGGGCGCTTTGACCACGCAGACCTGGCCTTTAGCGAGCGGGACAAAGTAGCCAGCTACGCCCTAAATGAGCAGGGTCTGCCCTATGCCCCCGCCTGGTACACCCTTAATTTCAAGCTTCGCTACCAGCTCAGCGATGACATCAGCATCACCGCCGGGCTGGAAAACATGACCGATCAGCGCTACCGCCCTTACAGTTCCGGCCTTTCCGGCCCGGGGCGCAACCTGATCCTGGCCCTGCGGAGTCGGTTTTAACCGGTAAGGACAAAGCCCATGGAGCCCGCCGGTAAGTTACCCGGCGGGCTTTTTTTTTTTGCGCCGGGCCTGCCGCATGGCTCCTACGGTGTAGCCTAAAGTACCCATTGGTCACCACACGAGGGGACTCGCGCGGTAGCGGGGGACATTTTACGATGCTAAAAAGCCCCTCGCAATCACTATCCAGATAAGGCTGCCAAACCATTTTCATACTTTTTTGCTGCAGCCCAAAAAAGTATTGCAAAAAAGCCCGCCGGCTGTTTGCGCGTCCACTCTTCATCTTCGTACAAGCTAAGTTCAGCGGGCGAGCTCCTCCGTCGCTTCCCGCTTCCACTAAGCTTGTACTTTGATTCATCGCTCCCGCGCAAAAGGCCGGAATCCCAGATTCATGCGCCCGGCCTCTTTCGACAGAAAATGTGTATGGTAAACTACAAGCTACCGGCCAAAAGATGATGCCTTCCTCGCCAGCCGCCGCACGACTCCCGTCGTGTGGCTTAAAATACCCATTGTTAACCACGCAAGGGGGCTCGCGCGGTAGCGGGGCTTACCTTTGCCGGAAAATCTCCTCCCCTTGCTACACCTCTCGGTAGACTTCCTTAAAAGCAGTGCCAAGCTAAGCCAGTGTCCCGCCCCGGAAAAGCCGGAGTACGCCTTCATAGGCCGGAGCAACGTGGGCAAAAGCAGCCTGATCAACCTGCTGGCCCACCAAAAAAACCTGGCCAAAACCAGTGGCCGGCCCGGCAAAACGCAGTTGATCAATCACTTTGCAGTAGACGAAAGCTGGTATCTGGTGGACCTGCCCGGTTACGGCTACGCCAAGGTGAGCAAGG
>JAVLBR010000217.1:0-3315 GCA_031581125.1 Schleiferiaceae bacterium
GCGCGAGAGGACGATAAAAGCGCAGTCTCGCTACAAGCGAGATGAGCATTTTGAGAACGATCGCAACGAAGTTATTGGACTTTATAGGCAAACACTAAAGAGCGGCTAAGGAGAGAGCGGCACTCTGCCGCTCTCATGTTGGTTGGTTGATGAGAGGCCCCGAATTCTGCATAGCAGGATTCGGGGTTTTCTCATTTTATAGCACCAGCTAAACGCTACCTTTGCCACCATGAGCGCTTCTCGCCCCAATATTGCCGTCGTGATGGGCGGCTTCTCCGCTGAGTATGAGGTTTCCCTCCAGTCTGCCCAAGTGGTACACGAGCACCTGGATCCGCAACGCTACCGGGTATTCCGGGTGCTTATCCACCGCGATCGCTGGGAAGTTTGGGCCGGCGAGCAGCGCCTACCGGTAAACCGGGACGATTTTAGCTTCACCCTTCAGGGCGAGCACATCCGCTTTGATGCTGTCTTTAACACCCTCCACGGCAGCCCCGGCGAAGACGGTATGCTGGCCGGTTACCTGGATATGCTGGGCATTCCCCAAACGGGTAGCGGCACCCTCGAAAGCGCCCTTACTTTTTCCAAAGGCGAATGCAATGTGCTCCTGGCGCGCTATGGCATTGCCACCCCGCAAGCGGTATTTCTGCCCTATGCGCAAAGCATCAACACCGAAGCGCTACTGGAAAAAGTAGGACTGCCCTGCTTCGTAAAGCCCAGCCGGAGTGGCAGCAGCATTGGCATCAGTAAGGTAAAAGCCGCCCCGGAACTCATCCCTGCCATAGAAACCGCCCGTGCCATCGATAGCCGGGTACTCATAGAAGGCATGGTGCCTGGCACCGAAGCCGGCTGCGGCGTTTCTGACCACACCGGCGCTCCGCAAGCCCTGGCCGTGACCGACATCGTCCCCAAAAACGAGTTCTTCGACTACGAGTCCAAGTATAGCGGTCTTTCCGAAGAAGTAACCCCCGCCCGCATCAGCGCAGACCATTACCGCCGCATCATGGAAATCAGTGAGGAAGTATACCGGCTGCTGGGCCTCCACGGCCTGGTCCGTATAGATTTTATCCTTCACCCCCAGCGGGGCCCGGTACTCATTGAGATCAATACGGTGCCCGGCCTGAGCGCCGAAAGTATTCTCCCCAAGCAAGCCGGCCACGCCGGTCTAAGCCTCTCCCAATTGTTTAATGCCACGCTGGCCCAAACGCTTAAGACATGAAAAAAGCCGTATTCCCCGGGTCTTTTGATCCCATCACCCGCGGCCACCAGGACATCATCACGCGCGCCCTGCCCCTCTTTGACGAGCTCATCGTCGCCGTGGGCCATAATGCCAATAAACAGTATATGTTCCCCCTGGACCAGCGGCTCCATTGGATTGAAAAGGCCTTTGCAGAGGAACCCAAAATAAAGGTTACCCAGTACGATGGCCTCACCGTCAATTATTGCCACCAAGTGGAAGCGCAATTTATCCTTCGCGGCCTGCGCAATCCCGCCGATTTCGAATTCGAAAAGGCTATCGCCCAGACCAATCGCAAGCTCCAGCCCGGCATAGAGACCATTTTTCTCCTTACCGCCTCGGGCCTCTCCTCCATCAGCTCCAGCATTGTGCGAGATGTGGTGCGCAACGGCGGTGATTATACCTCTTTCGTCCCAGACTCCGTGCGGATCTAAACTTCGGCCAGGAGGAGACGGATATTGCCATAGCTCGCTTCCCGGTGCTGCCGCACCGCGGTGGGGCTGCACCAGCACACCTCCTCTATATCCTCTTCTACCTGAGGCGTTAAGGGCTGCTGGTGGGCACAGCGCATCGGATACCAGTAAGTGGTTTTAAAGTGCAGCTGGCCTTCCCGCCAGTACAGGTGATAAGTAAACCGCGCCCCCCCTTCTAGCCGCAAACTTGCTTCCGGCAGGCCACACTCCTCGCTCACCTCACGGATGGCTGCTTCCTCGGTACCCTCCCCGGCTTCCACCTTGCCCTTGGGCAGGTCCCACCGCCCCAATCGATGGATCATCAGCAGCTCCCCGGCCGGATTATACACCAGGCCACCGGCCGCCGGCACGGCCACACATTCTTTGGCCAGGTCTTCCCGTACTTTTGCTTCCGGCCTGGCGGCCAAATGGAGGTCTCCCCGCTGCTTATCCGGACTTATTATCCACTGATAAACCTGCTCGACCCCCCCGTAGGGCAAGACCTCTGCAGCCGGTGCCTCTTGCACCACCAGGGCATTATCCTCGAAGAAAACTTTATACATTTGAGCGCATGATCTGGAATTCAGAAACGGCCCGGCATACCGCCGACCATCTCCTGCAAATAAAAGCCATAAAATTACAACCGCACAAACCCTTTACCTGGGCCAGCGGCTGGCTTTCCCCCATTTACTGCGACAATAGACTGGCCTTGAGCCATCCCTCCGTGAGAAACTTTTTGCGGCAACAACTGGCCGCGGCCGTTCGGGCCCACTACCCGCAGCCCCAGCTCATTGCGGGGGTGGCCACCGGGGCCATCGCCATCGCGGCCCTGGTGGCCGAAGAAATGGAGCTCCCCATGGTGTACGTCCGCCCGGAAGCCAAAAAGCACGGCCGCCAGAACCAAATTGAGGGCGAACTACCGGCCCCCGGCACGCGCACGGTGGTGGTGGAAGACCTCATCAGCACCGGCGGCAGTAGCCTCCGGGCCGTGGAGGCCCTGCGCCAGGCCGGAGCGGAAGTAAGCGGCATGGCTGGCATTTTCACCTACGCCTTTGATGTAGCCAAAACCAATTTCACCCAGCAGCACTGCTCGCTGGTCACGCTATGCGACTACCCGGCCCTTTTACAGCGCGCGGTAGATACCGGCCATATCAATGAAGAAGCCCTCCAAACCCTGCAAGAGTGGCGCAAAAAACCCGATAGCTGGTCCCCGGCTTAATCCCCCCTTAAAACAGCCCTATGCTTAAATTGGCTTCCCAACAAGTTTCCGTAAACCTGCCGCCAAAGGCCCTTTACGAGCGCATCACCGACCTCCCCCGCCTCAAAGAGCTTATGCCCGAATCCGTAGAACGTTTTGAGGCCGATGAAGGATCTTTCCTCTTCGGTATTAAGGGCCTACCCGACGTCCGCCTGCTCTGGGACCAGGAAGATTCCGAGGCGCCCCATAAAATCACCTTTAAATCGGCCAGCAGTAAGCTGGATTTTTCCCTCTGGTGCCGCATCGGCGAGGGCTCCGAGGGGACGAGCACCCTCTACTTTGATTTTGAGGGCGACTTTAACCCCATGCTGAAGATGATGGCCGAACGCCCCCTCAAGAGCTTTATCGAAGATCTGGCCCAAAAAGCGAGC
>JAVLBR010000218.1:0-3255 GCA_031581125.1 Schleiferiaceae bacterium
GAGGCGGGTTTTTTTTTGGCAAAGGCCGCTTCTCTATCTCTCTAACCTGAGCCTGCACCGCCTAGATAGATGGAGGGAGCCCGTACTGAGTCGAGCACAAAAATATACGCCCACGGAGAGTTCAAAAAACGGAAAAGGCGCAGCAAAAAAGTTTTAATAGTAACCGGAATCCCTATCCTTTTTCGAAGAAAACACACCAAGTGAGGAAGTGACCATTTGCCCTACCTCAGGCAGCCCTGGATGTATGGCTGGCCTAGTGCTCTAGCTTGGCAAACAACTAGTGGCTACGCAGAATTTGGTCCACTATGGGGTGTTTGCGGAGCCTGGGAAAAAGCTCGATAAACCAAAATTTAGCCCCTCCGTCTAGCTCTAGGCCTTTCTTAAGATAGTTAGCCCCGCGCTCTTGCTCATCCAAGAGCAGCAGATAGCCGGCCAGGCGGAGGTTCATTTCCGGGGATTCAGGCTGCTGGCGCACCCCTTCGTAAAGCTTTTCCATTCCTGGTTCAAACTCGCACATATCAAAAAGCAATTCAGCGTAATCGATGTAAAGCTTGGCTTCATTTACGCCAGCATCTTCCAGGGTGTCATAAAAAATAGCCGCCTCATCGAGCCGCCCCCCACGGCGGTGAATATCCGCGCTAATGAAAAGATAGGAGATATTTTCCGGGTCCAATTCCAGAGCGCGGTTGATAAAGTAGATGGCTTGCTCCCACTGCTCGTCTTCGTCGCTGAGCAGGGCCAGCTCATGATAAGCCCCGTCCAGTTCTTCATCTTCCTGAACGGCTTTGGTATAGTACGCAATGGCTTTTGGGCGGTTGTGCAAGGCCTGGTAGCAGCCCGCTATGCGGTAATAAGCATAGCCGGAGGGCCCCTCAAAGCGAATGGTTTCCTGGTAGGTATCTATGGCTTCCTGGAAGCGGTAAGTAGATTCCAGAATCTCGGCTTTTTCAAAGTACACTGCGCTGAAATACTCGTCTATTAATATGGCGTAGTCCATCGCCCAGAGCGCTTTATCGAATTCCCGCTCGCTACGAAAAAACATGCCCAAATGGTACCAGGCTACTTCCGAATAAGGACTACGCTCGATAAAATCTTCAAAAAAAGTAATGCCTTCTTCATAGCGGCTTAGCATATCGTAACAAAGGGCAATGTTGTAGAGGCCCACTTCATCTTGCGGATTATCGATAAGCACCTTGCGTAAGAATTGAATGGCCTCGGCATACTGGCCCAATAGCTGATGTTCCACAGCAAGCATACTGTGCACATCTTCGGGAAACTCTGCCAGGGGCAGCGCCTTTTGGTAACATTGAATCGCCTTTTGGTGCTGGCCATTTCGGCTGTAAAAACCCGCCCGGGCCGTGTAGAGCTCGTAGCTATCGGGCGCTTGGCGAGAGAGGGCTTCCAGCTCTTCCCGGGCCTCCCTGAAGCGCTGCACGGCAGAAAGTACCTGCACCTTACGCACCCTTAGCACCGGGGCATAGGGATGTTGAGTTAGAGCCATTTCCAGTATGCGGAGCGCTTTTTTGGGTTTGCCCATCTCCGCGTAATAGTCGGTGACCAGCTCGTATTCGTCCAGGTCATGGTACATCTCGCTATGCGAGTCCAGCAATGTTTCAAAGCGTTCGAGCAGGGCGAATAAGTCGAAATGGTCGTCTTCTTCCATCATAGAAAGGGCTGTTTAGGCATTTCTAAAATACCATTTAGCTGGGAAACAAAGGTACCATCTGCACGGGAGCTTTTTCACAAAGAAATCAACAGGTACGCTAAAATTGGGAAGAGGCTACTAATAGGTTGATTAGCCGCAAAGAGAAGCTCTAGATAGCATCTGGCACCCTTTCTACATCCAGGAACGCCGGGAGGTCTCGATCCGAAAGAGCAAATAATCATACCACCAGCGGGCGGCTTCTACCGGCATATGCGGCATACTCACCGTCCCCGCGGCGGTGGAAAAATGTAGGGTGGCCAGGCCCAGGCGCCGCTGGAAAATACTGCGGCTCAGGGTCATGTTTTGCAACTTATAATGCTGAATGAGTAGGCGGCTGGGAAACAGCCAACCCTTGTAAAGCTGAATAACTTCCCCATTGATCCGCAGGCGGGTACGGCGGTAGTACTGGTAAGTCCACAGCGCCGTCCAGCCCAGGTGCAGCAGTAAAATAATAAGGCCCCAAACGGGCACGGGCGCCACGAAGCGATGCAGCACCGTAACCCCCAGCACCGGGAAGAGTCCCACCCAGCTAAAAAGCTGCCGAAAAAGAAGGCTGTGGGCCCGGTAATAGTAATAAACCCCCGCATGCCGTCGGGGGTAAAAACGCTTGAGCAAGGCGAGCAACTGCGGGGGCCGCAAACCGGGTATCTCTACACTGCGCTGGCCCTGGCCCTGTACGCTGGAGGCCTGGCGGATGTGCAAGCTCCGGTAGCCGATCAAGGCCCGCAGCGGATTGCTGCTCCAGCGGAAGTACTGGATCTTGGGCCGGGGCAGCCGGTATTCGGTGCGCCGCAGTAAGCCGCTAATGAGCCGTAAACCCCGCTGGTCCAGATACAGCCGCAGCCCGTAAAAACGCAAAAGGTAAGTGACCACCGAAGTGAGCAGCGCCAATACCAAAAACAGCAGCACCCCCAGGGGCACCAGCACTACCGCCGTATGCGGCACGCTCCCATTGATGCGCTCCAGCCAGGGCTCTATGGGTTCCAGGAGCAAGTCCTGGTATTGGTTCAGGTAGCCGTACACGATGGCCACCAGCACAAAGCCATTGCGCAGGTGATTGGCCGTAAGGCTTATCCGGAGCACATCCACCAGGCGAAGGGAAAAGACGGGCGCCTGGCTTTCTTCGCCGGTACTTTCCTGGGGGGGCGTTTGCGCCTCGGTATCGGCCGCTTCTTCCGGGCTATCCTCCAGCGCCCGCTGCGCCAGGAGAAACTGCTGCAAGGCATCCGCCCGCTCCCGGCTCAGGGAAGGGATTTCTACTTCTTTCAGCGCACTACCGGCCGTATCAATTTTCAGGCCCACCGTACGAAGCAGGCGCTGCACTACGTTTTGGGTGGTATTCACGTTTTGGATTCGCGCAAAGGGTACCGACACCCGTTTGTACTGAAACACCCCCCGCTGAATGATAAAGTGCCCCTCTTCTACGTAATACCGAAAACGGAAATACTCCAGCACCGTCCACGCCAGAAATACCACCCCCAGGACCACCGCCCAGCCCTGCAGGCCCAGCCCCCACATAGCAAAGCGCTCCCCCCCCAAGGACGCAAAGA
>JAVLBR010000219.1:0-3242 GCA_031581125.1 Schleiferiaceae bacterium
GACTCCGCTCAGGGCCCTTCGACTCCGCTCAGGGCGTCAAACGGGAGGAGCTTTCCTAAACCTTAGTGATGAAAACAACGCTTGACCAGGCTGAGGGGAGTCGAAGCCTGAGCGGAGAGCCATTCCGCTGCCCGGGAAAGGGGCGGGAAATAGCTTTAAGAGATCGTATTTCTTCGGAAATAGCCCCCGCCTAATCCCCAAAGTACTCCACCGCGTTGTTATGCGTCTCCACCAGCCGGATGCGGTGCAGGGCGCAGCCATGGGCGGCAATGTCCGGGGCCAGCAGATGGAAAATTTCCTGGGCCAGCACTTCGGTGCTGGTAAACTTGCCCTGCAGGAAATCTACGTCGTGGTTGAGGTTGGCATGGTCTACCTTTTCGATCACCTTTTCCTGGATCAGCTTTTTCAGATCGGAAAGGTTCATCACAAAGCCGGTATCGGGGTTGATCTCGCCCTTCACGGTAACGATCAGGGTGTAGTTGTGGCCGTGAAAGTTCTGGTTGGCACACTTGCCAAATACCGTCCGGTTTTGTTCCTCGCTCCACTGCGGATTGTAAAGCTGATGGGCCGCGCTGAAGCGTTCTTTCCTTTCGATGTAGATCATGGGGGCAAAGGTACCCCGCCGCGGCTTATTGCCCAAGCGGCGGCGCTACGGTAAGCTGCTGGAAGAGGTCTTCCAGTTTTTGTTCTTCGCGGTGCAGCTCCAGCACTTCGGTATCTTGCTCCACGGCCAGGCGAAAGAGGGCTTTGCGGATGTCTTCGCCAGGCGCCGTGTACACCCGCCAGCGGGTCTGGTCTTCGTTTTGGGGCGCTACCTCCAGGATGGCTTCTATCTTGCGCAGTTGGCTGGCGCTAAGGGCATCAGAAAACTCCACCGTAAAGGATTGCTTGCCCTGCAGCGCTTGCAGTTCCTTCACGGGGCGGTCGGCCACGATCTGGCCTTTATTGATAATGATCACCCGGTCGCACACCAATTCCACTTCCTGCATGATGTGGGTGCTCAGCATCACCGTCTTGGCCTGGCCTTCCCGGCGGATGAGTTCCCGGATCTCTACGATCTGGTTGGGGTCCAGGCCGGTGGTGGGCTCGTCCAGGATCAGCACTTCCGGGTCGTGCAGCAAGGCAGCCGCCAGGCCCACCCGCTGGCGATAGCCCTTGGAGAGCTGGCCCAGCTTTTTGTGCTGCTCCGGGCTGAGGCCCACTTTTTGGATCATGGCGGGAATGGCCTCTTTGCCCGTGCCGTGGATGCCCGCCATAAAGCGCAGGTATTCCTGTACGTACATCTCCAGGTACAGGGGGTTGTTTTCCGGCAGGTAGCCCACCCGGCGGCGCACTTCCAGCGCCTCCTCGGCCAGGTCTAGCCCGTCTACCTGGGCATGGCCCGCCGTGGGCGGAATGTAGCCGGTCAGGATCTTCATCATGGTAGACTTTCCCGCGCCATTAGGGCCCAGGAAGCCCACGATTTCGCCGCGGCCTATCTGAAAACTGACCTGGTCCAGGGCGCGCTGGGCGCCGTAGTGCTTGCTTACTTCCTGTACTTCTATGGACATGCTGCTGCTTTCTGCGGCGAATTTAATTGTTTTGCAGCAGGATGGGCGGCCCCTTCGAATACCATAACTTGAGTCCGACCATATAGTCAAGTGTCTGTTCTAGAAAGTTCCCTAACGCTTGTCCGTACTTTTTCGGGGAGGCTTGCGCAGCCCCAAAAAACGGAGTTTACTAAGGGTGAATGAGTATTTTTGGGGCAAGCCTAACGAAGTTAAGGGACTTTATAGACAAAACTGATTCATGCAAGGCATCGTTAGCAAATCAACCGGAAGTTGGTACACCGTGCGCACCGAGCAGGGCGTTTTTGCCTGCCGCATCCGGGGCAAGCTGCGCCTGCGGGGCCTCAAAAGCACCAATCCCGTGGCCGTGGGCGATGCCGTAGAGCTGGAGCGGGAAGGCGCGCAGGAAGGCGTAATCACCGGGCTACTGCCGCGGCGCAATTACATCCTGCGCAAGTCGGTCAATCTCTCCAAGCAAGTCCAGATCCTGGCGGCCAATGTAGACCAGGCCCTGCTGATGGCCACCCTGGCGGCGCCCCCTACCTTTCAGCGCTTTATCGACCGCTTCGCGGTAACGGCCGAAGCTTATGAAGTGCCCTTCTGCCTGGTGTTCAATAAGCTGGACCTCTACACCGAAGCCCAGCTCGAAGAGATGGAATTTCTCACCTATATGTACGAGGACGCCGGCTATCCCGTCCTGCACACTTCCGTGGCCGATGAGGCCGGGCTGGATTTGGTACAGCGCCAACTCAAGGACCAGCGCACCCTCATAAGCGGCCACTCCGGGGTGGGCAAGTCTTCCCTGATCAATGCCCTGGCGCCCCAATTGCAGCTCAAAACCACCCCGCTTAGCGATGCCCACCAGCAGGGTCAGCACACCACCACTTTTGCCGAGCTGCACGAGCTGCCCTTTGGCGGGCAGATCATCGATACCCCCGGCATCAAAGGCTTTGGCCTGGTAGATATGGACAAGCAGGAGCTGGGCGATTACTTCCCCGAGATTCTGGCCCGCCAGAAAGACTGTAAATTCAACGACTGCCTCCACCGGGAAGAACCGGGTTGCGCCGTGAAAGCCGCCGTAGAAGCCGCCGAGCTGGCCTATCCCCGCTACGAGAGTTACCTCTCCTTCCTGGACGGCACCGATACCGACGAAACCTACCGAACCGATATTCACGCATGAGAGCCCTCCTACAGCGCGTCAGCCAGGCTCAGGTAAGCACCGCCCAAGGGGTGAGCGGCCGCATCTCCCAGGGGCTGGTGGTGTTTTTGGGGGTAGAAGAAGCCGACGGCCCGGCCGATATGGAATGGTTGGAACGCAAGGTCTTGCAATTGCGCCTGTTTAACGACGAAAACGGCGTGATGAACCACAGCCTGGAAGACGTACAGGGCGGCTTGCTCCTGGTAAGCCAGTTTACCCTTCACGCCAATGCCAAAAAAGGCAACCGCCCCAGCTACAACCGGGCCGCGCCGCCCGCCATCGCCCAGCCGCTATTCGAGCAGTTTGCCGCCCGGCTCCGCGCGCGCCTGGCCGATCGCCTGCAAACGGGCGTTTTTGGCGCCCTGATGGAAGTCGAGCTCTGCAACGACGGCCCCGTCACCATCTGGCTGGACAGTAAGCAGCGCGGCTATTGAGGGCGCTGGGTGGGGCCTGCCGGCCAAATGTACTTCCGGCGAGGGGAGCGCTGTTGCTTTTTT
>JAVLBR010000014.1:0-26002 GCA_031581125.1 Schleiferiaceae bacterium
TGGCAAAGGCCCCCAAACCCCCCAAGGGGGCTTAACACCTGCTACCCCATCAAAATATTTCAATCCCCAGCGGCAAGCTTCCATGAAGCAGAACTCCGGCGGTCTAGACGCGGCCTAAAGTCCCCCTTGGGGGGATTTAGGGGGCTAAAAAACTGGAAAAGAGAGAATTGATGGAGGAGCACGCCCCCGTACATAACTTTCTATCCAGGGATTGGAATGGGCTCATTAGCACCACAAAACACTCTCTATCGAAAAGAAATCAACTTGTACAATGATAGGGGATTATGAATTTTGTTATATGAGAGACTCACCCGCCGGGACTTTTCAAGAAGGGCCGGGATCTAGTAAATCTTCCCCACAGGATAGCGCCGGTGCTCCTCCTCATAATAGGGGCTGTGCCGATAGATCCACTGTAAGCTGGGGTAGGCCTGCTCCGCTTTTTGGGGGTTTTGGGCCTGCCACTGCTCATAACCTTCTGCCAGCGCGGGATTTTCCCGCAGCAGTTGCGCTGCCGTTTCTTCAAAAACGTAGGGGGAGAAATGTTCCTTCTGCTGAAATACCGCATCGAAAAAGTTCCAGCGCAAGTAGCTATCCGTGGCCCGGGGCTCCAGGGCATGAACGATGAAGCGCTGGGCTTGCTGCCGCGGGGCAATCAGGTAATCTCCGGCCAAAAAATGGCGCTTTTGCTGCCGTTCTTCGGTGGCAACCGATCGAAGCGGGAAATGCCCTTCGTAGGGTACCTGGGCCCATGGGCCGGGCTTTAGGTAAAGACTGGTAATCCGCATCGTGGTATCCCTTTTCAAGCGCTGCATAGCTACGCCATTGGCCTTTAAGCGCAGCACTACCTCCCGCCAGGCCTGAGGCAGGAGGTAGTAACGGGGAATGCGCGCACTATCGGTGGCTTGGTAGCGATGGTACCAGGGAATGGGCCAGGTGCGGGGCTGGTCTTTCCGGTATTGTAAGCGCTGGTAGGGCCCCAGCTTACTAGGGATGCGTGCTGCCGCATAGCCCTTAAAGGAAAGGGTATCGGCTTGGTTGCTGTCCACTTGCCAGGCAATGTTTTGGTGGTGAGCCCGGGCGGTTTGTTCCCGGGCTTTTTGCCGGCTTTCCTCCAGCTCCGTTCCGTGCTGGGCGGCCCATTGGGTGAGGCTGTGCAGGAAAGCTTCGGTACTGGCCACCCGATCGGCAAAGGGTTTGAGCATGTGCGTTTCGGTAACAAAGCCCAGACAATGATGCAAGGCGGTATAGCCGGTCGAGTAGCGCGGGGTTTCCAAAAAGGCAGCGTAGCCTTTTTGAGGGGTGCGGCCGAAGACGTTCACGTAGGGGATCATGGGCCAGCCCCGGTTTTCCATGTCCTGATACAGGGCGGGACGCAGTTTCTGGTAGAGCAGCTGGCGCTGGGCGGGCATCAGCTTATCCGCTTGCGTACTGATGAGGGTCATGGTGTAGCGGTAATCCGCCCCGTTGCTGGTATGGGTATCTACGAAAAGATGCGGTTCCAGGGCGTGAAAAAGGCGGTAAAAGGAGAGGGTGTTGCGCGCATCGGCTTTGATAAAATCCCGGTTGAGGTCCAGGTTGCGGGCATTGCCACGGAAACCATGGGCCGCCGGTCCCCGTTGATTGGCCCGGGAGTAGGGCCCACGATTAAGGGCGCCCCCTACATTGTATACCGGTATAATGGCCACCAGTAAGTCTGGGGGAAGGCCCCGTTTCAACCACTGCTGGGCATATTGCAGAGCGGCATTGATGCCACAGGGCTCGCCGGGGTGGATGCCGTTATTGATCAGTAAGACGGTTTTGTCTCGGGCCAGGGTTTCCAACCGGGGCTCTCCGGAAAGAGGAGCACCGCCCATCACAAAAAGGGACAGCGGCCGGCCGGCATCGGTGGGGCCCACCTGGCGCAGTTGCGCTTCCGGATGGGCCGCCGCCAGGTCTTGATACTGGGCTATGAGTTTCTGGTAGGTGGGCGTATGGCCCAGGGAATCTTGGCCACTGAGCGAAGCGGCGCCCAAGCTTAAGAGCAGCGCTGTGCCAAAAAAGAAACGGCTGACTATACTCACTCCCCTGCTGCTTCTGGTTCCTTCTTCTCGATCATTTTTTCGAGGATGTCTTGGAGGAGCTGGGGATAGCGGTCCAGCACTTCCCGAAAATCGGCCGGCGTGCGGCCGTCTGTTTTGAGCGGCTCGGTTTGGCCGTAGCCATGGCCCACCAGGTCGCCCCGGTTATCATAAAAGAGCACATCCACTTCCAGGTGGAGGTAAGCGTAGCGGCCAAAATCTTCCACGCCTTCCAGGACCAACTTGGTATAGCCCAGCGCAGAAGATTCGGTGCCAAAGGAACGGGGGTAGCGCCGCAGGGTAGACCGGGCACGGCTGCTTTCCAGTAGGAACTCGCGAAAGTCGCTTTCGCGGTCTACGTCAAAGGCGTTGAAGGTTTCTTCCGGGATAAAAATTTTCCGGAAGGGGTCTTTCCCGCCGCGGTTGAGCGCTTCGCTCTCTGCCCGGCGGGCCATTAGCTCGTAGCGGTCGCTTTCCTGAAAGTCTTTTCCGGTTTTAATGCGGAAGCCGGTATAGCCCCCCATTTTGCCGGCCAGGGTCTGGTAATACTTTTCGGTGGCTCCCTTCATCAGCTTATTGATGGTGGCTGCCATAGAGTCTACCTTGTGGTTGAAGGTAGAAGCGGCGGCTACGGGGGTGGCGGGCTGTTCCAGCGGGGCCATAAAATGGGTAACCAGGGCCAGGCTCTCGGTTTCCTCTCCCAGCAGCAGGGGCTGAGGGGCCTGGATCAGCAAGCTGCCGCATCCAGAGGCGAAAAGCAGCATAAACAAAGGAAGGGTGAGGCGGAGGTAGTATTTTTTCATCGCGTGGTCTTTTTGATTTTCCGTTAATAAATCCTCAGAATGGCCCGAAATTAGAAATTATTGGCGTCATCGCTGGTTTCCTCCAGGTAGCCCGCCCGGTACATGGCCCACCGCAGTAGGGCTATGGCTGGAATTAGGGCCAGGAGGCACAGCAGCAGCGCCCGGTATTGGCCAAAAAGCCCGTAACCAACGCTAAAAAGCAGGGCGTACACCAGGACTACGCCGGCTAGCCAGGCCAATAGCTGATAGCGAAGTGGCTGCTGCGGCAGGGAAGAAGCACTTTTGGCCGCAGGCCCCCAAAAACCACCGGGGCGAATGCGCCGGTAAAAGCGTGCCAGCACAGCCGCATCCGTGGGGCGGGTGAGGAAAGTAACCGTGAGCCAGGCCACCGTGGTGAAGGCTACGGTGAAGAGGAATTCGCCGTTTTGGGCAAAAAAAGCGTCGGGCAGATAGCGCGGTAGCAAGGTGCGCGCCAGGCTAAGGCCCAGGAAGGGTGCCAGTGTGGCGGTGAGCTCGGTCCAGGCGTTGATGCGCCACCAGTACCAGCGCAGGATGAGGACCATGCCCAGGCCTGCACCACTGGAGAGGAGAAACTTAGCGGCGGCATCGATGGTGGTGATCTGGGTGGTAACCAGCAGGGCCACGATCATGATCATGACGGTGATAAGGCGGCCGGCGCGGACGTAGTGATCCTGGGCTTTCTGGGGCGTAGCGAAGCCATCGCGGGGGCGGATAAAGCGCTGGTAGAGGTCATTGGTAAGGTAGCTGCTGCCCCAGTTGAGCTGGGTGGAGAGGGTACTCATGTAGGCGGAGAAAAATCCCGCCAGCAGGAGTCCGCGCAAGCCGGCGGGAAGGTGGTCCCGCATGGCCATGATAAAGCCTTTGCGCGAGTCTTCCAGGGGCAAGTCCGGGTAGAGAATGAGCGCCGCCAGCCCTACGATAATCCAAGGCCAGGGGCGCAGGCAGTAATGGGCTATTTGGAAAAACAGGCTGGAGAGCACGGCGTCTTTTTCGCTGCGGGTGCTCATCATGCGCTGGGATATGTAACCGCCGCCGCCCGGCTCGGCCCCCGGGTACCAGCTGGCCCACCACTGCACGCCCAAATAAGAGAAAAAGGCCCCGGCCGAGAGGGCAAAGGTGCCACTGGCCACATCGCCCCAGCCGCCCAGGCGCGGGAAAAACTGCAGCCGCCAGGCCGGTAGCTTTTCCTGCAAGCCACTTAGGCCGCCTACTTCCGGCGCCTGTACCACCAGGATGGCCAGAATGATGCTGCCCGTCATGGCGATGATAAACTGCACAAAATCGGTAATGGCGATGCCCAGTAGCCCCGCCACGGAGCTGTAAAGGGCTACCAAAGCCATAGCAGCCATGGTGGCCCAAAAAGCGGTGGTGTAGGGAATGCTAAAAAATACTTCCAGGATGGAGATCAGGGCGGCATTGACCCAGCCGATGATGATCACATTGAGAAAGAGCCCCAGGTATACGGCCTTGATGCCGCGCAACCACCGTGCTACCGGACCGCTGTAGCGCAGCTCCAAAAATTCCAGTTCCGTAATGATGCGGGCCCGCCGCCACAGCCGCGCAAAAAAGAAAGTGGTAAGCATGCCCCCGATCACCATGTTCCACCAGAGCCAATTGCCCGAAATGCCGTGTTGGGCTATTTTTTCGGTGACCCACAGGGGCGTATCGGCCGCAAAGGTGGTAGCCACCATACTCACTCCCGCCACGTACCAGGGCAGGTTACGCCCGCCCAGGAAAAAATCGGAAAGGGAGCTGGCCCCCCGGTTGCGAAAGCGCACCCCAATAATCACAAAGCCCGCCATGAGGCCCAGGAGAATAATCCAGTCGATGAGGCTTAAGTGGGTCATACGCAGGCGCAGGGCGCCCATCCGGGCGCAGGGTTATTTTTTTGGGTAGGCCTGGCGGCCAAATGTGACGAGGGCGGCAAGCGGCTTTTTACTTAAAAGCGGCTTCAATATTCCCAAAATAATAGAAAGCTAAAAAGGCCAGCCCAATGACAATGCGGTAGTAACCAAAGTGCTTAAAACCGTATTGCTGAACGATTTTGAGGAAAACTTTTACGGCGCCCCAGGCCGAGAAAAAGGCCAAAACCAGCCCCAGCCCCATCAGTTGAAGCTGCTGGGTGCTGAAGTCTACCGGCGTTTGCAGCAGGTCGTAGCCCGTAGCGGCTATCATGGTGGGCACCGCTAGCAGAAAGGAAAACTCGGTGGCTTGCTTTTTATCCAGGTGGTTAAATACGCCCCCTACGATGGTGGCCCCGGCACGAGAGGTGCCAGGAATCATAGCCAGGCACTGAATAAGGCCTATGTAAATGGCCTGCGGGAAGGGCAGTTTTTCCAGCGAGCTTACCCGGCTTTCCCGGGCCACCACCCGTTTGTCGATGGCGATAAGGATTATGCCCCCTATGATGAGAGAAGTGGCCACTATTACCGGATTAAAAAGGTAGGCCTTGATAAAATCATAGGCCAGCAAACCGATGATGGCGGTGGGGATAAAGGCCGCCAGGAGCCGGTAGTAGATGGCCAGCCCCTGGAGAAAACGGCGCGCGTACAGCAGCACGATGGCCAGAATAGCCCCCAGTTGGATGCCTATTTCAAAGGTTTTAAGAAACTCCTCATCCGTGATGTCCATGAAGCTGCTGGCCAGGATCATGTGCCCCGTGGAGGAGACGGGTAAAAATTCGGTAAGGCCTTCTACAATGGCCAGGATGATGGCGTGGATCCATTCCATAGTTGAAAACTTAGCTTAAAGCCATTTTTTGAATTTGAAAAACCAAAGCGTAAAGGCAGAGGAAATTACCATAAGCCCAAGGGCGGCGGGATAGCCCCAGGACTGTTCCAGTTCCGGCATGTGCTGAAAGTTCATACCGTACATGCTGGCTATGAGGGTAGGGGGCATGAAGATCACCGTGACCACGGTGAAGATCTTGATCACCCGGTTTTGCTCCATGTCTACCAGGCCCAGGAAAGTATTTTGTAAAAACTCCAGCCGCTCAAAATTGAAGCTGGAATGATCGAGCAGGGAGCTTACGTCTTTGATCATGATGCGCATGTTCTCGTAGTCTTCCTTGGGGAAAAGACGGCTTTTGAGAATGGCGCTGAGAATGCGTTGCTTCTCTACGATGTTTTCCCGGATGGCAATGGTAGATTCCTGGAGGGCGGTAATGCGCAGGAGCACTTCGCGGTCCAGGTCATTGTCTTCCACCATTTCTGCACTTATGCTGGTAATCTGATCGGTAATGTTCTCGATGAGGTCGGCGTCAAAGTCTATCCGGGTATCCAGCAGCACCAGGTATACATCATCGCCATCTTCGGGCTTGGTGGTGCGCAGCTTACGGTAAGTATCACTAAAGGTTTTGTATTCCTGTTCCCGCTGGGTGATGAGCACCTTGTCTTTAAGGATAAAGGAGACCGGCTCATTGATATAATTGCCGTCTTCTTTGCGCAGGAAGTTGAGGTTGATGCCTATTTCGGTTTCGGACTCCACGTATTTGGAGCTGCTTTCGATCTCCTCGCTTTCCTGGCGGGTAAAAAGTTCTACATCGAAGGTTTTTTCGATGTGGTTTTTTTCTTCTTCGGTGGCCTTGAGGAGGTCTACCCAGATGATGTCTTCCACCGCGGGGCTTTTGCCACTTTGGAGGCTTATGATGCCTTGGTTGCGGGTGAAATAATTGATCATGGCCGGGAGCTTGGGCGGCAAAGGTAATATTTCACCGGTCATAGCCGCGGGCGCTGAGCTGAACAGGCTTCCGGATACTGCGGCAGCTTTTCTGGCTGTATTTTTGGCGCCATGAAAGAAGAGTTGTCTCCGCACTTAGCGCAAACCATCGCTTACGTGAAGCGTGAGCTGGCCCAGGCAGAAGGAGGCCATGACTGGTACCACGTGCAGCGGGTTTGGCGGCTGGCCCGCCGCATCGCCACGGCCGAAAAGGTGGAAACTACGGTGGTGGACCTGGGCGCCCTGCTGCACGACGTGGCGGATGCCAAGTTTCACGGCGGCGACGAAACCCTGGGCCCGCGTAAGGCACGGCAGTTTTTACAAAGCCTGGCGGTGGCCCCCGAGGTGGTAGCCCACGTGGTAAAGATCATCGAGCAGATATCTTTTCGTAAATCGGGGGTAGGGCAGACGCCCTTTTCCCGGGAGTTTGCCGTGGTGCAGGACGCCGACCGCCTCGATGCCATGGGTGCTATCGGTATAGCCCGGGCTTTTAATTACGGCGGGCACAAAGGGCGCCCCCTTTACGTACCAGCAGAGGAAGACCCGGAAACGGCCCCTTCCGCCACCCTGCAGCATTTTTACGATAAATTACTGCTGCTTAAGGAGGGCATGCATACCGCCACGGGCCAGGGCCTGGCAGCGGAGCGAGACCGCTACATGCGGGCCTTTTTGGCGCAGTTTTATGCGGAGTGGGAGGGGAATCGCTAGGGGTGCTGCGCCTGTTTGGCCGGCGGCTCACCGCGCCACCAGCACCGTAATTTTCCAGCCCTCTGGAAAACGGAAAAGCGTGATGTAGCGCGTGCCCAGCACCTCTTTGCCCTGGTAAAGGAGTAGGTGCACTTGCGCCATATCGGTGCCTACTTCGTTCTGGATTATTTTCATGCGGTAACTTTTCCCATCCGCGGGCGCCTTGCCGTAAAACCCCGGCTGGCGCTGAACGGTCGCTATCCAGGTCCCAAAATTTTCCTGGCGCAGGCTCTGACTGGTTTTATCCCAGTAATACGCGGTAAAGGATTCCGAAAAGCCCAGGCGGACATTGCGTTCTACGCGCTCGTTGTACACCCCGTCCAGATAGGCTTCCTGCAGTACCTCTTTTACGGCCGCTTGGCCCTGGCCTATAAGGGAATGCGCCAGCAGGAGTCCCAGCCCTAAACAGCACACCTTAGGCAGGCTTAAAAACCCCTGGTAATTCCTTGGACGCATCCTTAGAGCGAGGCTTCTACTTCTTTAATAAAGGCTTGATAATCCTCGCCATCCTGGCCGGCAGCCTGGGCTTTTTTCAGCGCTTTGCGCTCCCATTGGAGGGCCTCCTGCGCTTGGCCGGTTGCGTGCAGGAGACGGGCGTAGGTGTCCAGGTAAGCATGTTTTGGGTTCAGCTCTACGGCCCGCTGCGCCCAGGAAAGAGCCCTTTTGAGGTGTTGCTCGTTTTCTATTTCCTCGTAAAAAGTCCAGGCGTGGCTATTGAGCTCCCGGGCATTGTCCCAGTAATAGGTTTTCACCGCCCCCTGGCAAGCCTCCGCGAAGGCTTCCCAGTCCCGGTTCATTTTGGCTTCCCGCGCCTCCAGCCGAAAACGCAGCCGCTCCGTGGGGCCGGGTACTACTTCGGTAAGCAAACGTTCCTTTTCCTTCTGGTAGGCGGGAAGGGCGCTGCTGTCTTTCCGTACCCGGTAAAGCTGGCGGAGCAAGGCATAGTACACCACGTCTTCCAGGTGCTTTTGCAAACGGGGAGTGAGCTCCTCATAATTTTGGGCCAACTGCTGGTACACGGGATGCTCATGCTCCCTCAGAAGGTTGAGGATTATGTTGGTGTTTTTTTCTTCGGTCCATTCTTTCACGGAAAATTGCTCCATGTAGCGGCCAAAGAGCCCTTCCTCCAACTGGCCCGCATCGTTGAGGGTCAGAAAGTAATTTTCCATAAAAGCGGGCTCGTCGAAGTGCGCTTCCCGGTGAGCGGTCATGTAGGGAATGGTTTGCTCTTCGTTGAGCGCCATATTGCCTTTATCAATATAAGCTTGTCCTACCTGCGGGGCACCCCGCTGAATTTGCAGTAAGCTGCCTTCTGCATCCAGATACAGGAGGGTGGGATAGGCCTTTACGCTGTAATTTTTGGCGATTTCCTTGCCTTCCCCTTTTTCCATGTCAAAGCTTACACACACAAAGTTTTCATTGTAAAACTCGGCCACCTCTGGGAGGGTAAACATGTTGGCCGCCATCCATTTGCAAGGGCCACACCACGTGGTGTAGCAATCCATAAAGATGGGTTTGTCCTCTTCGGCGGCCATTTTCTTGGCCTCGGCAAAGCTGACGTCTCTAAATTCAATTTCCTGGGCGGCCAGTAGGCCCAGGGCGCACACGGCGGAAAGGGTGATCAAAAGCTTACGCATAACGCTATCAGTTTAACGGCTAAAATAAACTTTTTACGCCACAATAAGAAGCTGGATCGGGGGCCGTTTTACTGGCCGGAAGATTTCCGGGGCCCTTCTTGGGGGCCGCCTTTCCCTCGGGGGGGCTTGCCGCTCCTGCGGTGTTTTTTGTCTCTGGGCGGGCGGCCTTTGCCGGATTTGCCCCGGGGAGGTTTCCCTTTGCCGCCGCTATGTCCGCCCCCGCCGCGGCCACCGCTGCGCTTGCGGCCTTTGGAACGGCCGGTGTCCCACCGCGGGCCTTTGCCCAGTTCCTCTGGGGGCGCTTGTTTTTCCAGTTGGCGCTCGATCAGTTCCTCTATGCGGGCAAATTTGTACATCTCGTCCGGGCTCACGAAGGTGATGGCCAGCCCTTTGGTAGCCGCCCGGGCGGTTCGCCCGATGCGGTGTACGTAGTCTTCCGCATCACCGGGCACGTCGTAATTGATCACCAGGTTGATGTCCTTGATGTCTATGCCGCGGCTCAGCACATCCGTAGCTACCACGATGCGGGTTTTGCGTGCTTTAAAACTCAGCAGCACTTTTTGGCGCTCTTCCTGCTCGTAGTCGCTGCTCATGGCTTGCACGTTGTACTTCTTCCGTTCCAGGAAGCGGCTCAGCTGGTTTACTTTGCGTTTGGTAGAGCAAAAGATCAGGATGCTGTCAAAGTTGGGATGCCTATCCAGGATATGCCTCACCAGGGGGTCTTTTTGTTCTTCGAAGGCCAGGAACACTTCCTGGGTAACCCCCTCTGCAGGTTTGCTCATGGCCAGATTTATCTCGGCTGGATCCTGGAGGATTTCCTTGGCCAGTTTGCGGATCTTGGGCGCCATGGTGGCACTAAACATCAGGCTCTGCCGCTTTTTGGGCAGTTTGCCTATGATCTGGATTATATCGTCGTAAAAACCGATGTCCAGCATCCGGTCGGCTTCATCCAGGATCAGGTGTTCCAGCTTGGAAAAGTCCACGTAGCCGTTGGCTATGTGAGATTTGAGCCGTCCCGGCGTAGCGATGATGATATCGCTGCCCTGGCTCAGCGCGCGGCGCTCCCTTTCCCACTCAGGGCCCGTACCGCCGCCATACACGGCGTAGCAAGTGGCATCTGTAAAATAGGCCAGCCCCTGGATGAGCTGGTCTATCTGGATAGCCAGCTCCCGGGTGGGGCAGAGGATGAGGGTATTGATGCCCTGATCAGGCTTTTCCGCTATTTTGTGAAGAATGGGCAGGGTAAAGGCGGCCGTTTTGCCGGTACCGGTTTGGGCACAGCCTATCAGGTCTTTTTGATCCAGGATTTGCGGGATGGCTTGACCCTGGATGGGGGTGGCCTCTTCGTAGTTCATGTAGCCTATGGCTTCCAATAAGCGCTCGTTCAGGCCAAATTCAGTAAATTTCATTTATGCTATTTGCTTGGTATTTTAGGGTATTTCCTTTCGCAAGGCCGCAAGGTCCGCAGAATTAGTTGGCTCCCCAAACCGGGTAAGCTCGAAAGCCAATCTCGCCTACAAAAATAGCGTTCTTACCTTCGCTGTATGCTTTCTTGGCTCACACATTTGGCCCAACGGGCCCGTACCCAATCCTGGGCCCGCTGGCTACTGAGCCTGGCGCTGGGATGGTTCATTCCTTTTAACGGGCCTCACCGTTTCCGGGTGGTGCAGGTAGAAGCGCATGCCCTCACCCTTAAGTTACCTTACCGCAGGGCCAATCGAAATCATCTCAAAGGGCTGCATGCCTGTGCCTTACTTACCCTGGCCGAGCTCACCTCAGGCGCCTGCCTGCTCCTGCAGGTAGACCCCCGGCGCTACCGCATCATCCTTCAAAAGCTGCAAGCCGACTTTCACTATCAGGCCCGCCGGGCAGCTTATGCCCGCTTTGAAGCAGCGCCAGAATGGGTGCAAGCGCAGATTGTAGCCCCGCTGGATGAACAGGAAAAAGTAACCATCCCCTGTACCGTGGAGCTCTACGATGAAATGGACCACCACCTCGCTACCGCCCAGGTGCACTGGCAGTTTAAGGCCTGGCAAAGCGTCAAAACCCGCTGATATGGATTTCCTCTACGGCGCTGATCTACTGGGGACGCTCGTATTTGCCATATCCGGCGCCCTGGCCGTTAAAGATGATGAGGTAGACTGGCTCGGCGCGGGATTTACCGGCTTTGTCACCGCCATCGGAGGCGGCACCTTGCGGGATGTGCTGCTTAATAGTTATCCCCTGGCCTGGATCCAGGACCCCAACCTCCTGCTGGTTATCCTCCTCGGGCTGGCCCTGGCCTTTGCTTTTTACAACACCCTCGAGCGCCTCCACAAAACCCTCTTACTTTTTGATTCCCTCGGCATCGCCTTTTTCACCATCCTGGGCTTACAAAAGGCGCTTAGCCTCGGCGTAAGACCCGAGATAGCGGCCATGATGGGCATGTTTTCGGCCGTGATGGGGGGCGTGATCCGCGATACCCTGACCAACAACCTTCCCGTTATCTTCCGCAAAGAGCTCTACGCCAGCCCTTGTCTGGTAGGAGCTGGCCTCTATATTTTGCTCGCTTACTTCCAGATCCCCCCCGATCTTAATATCGTCATCGGCGTGGTATTCATCGTAGTTTTTCGCCTCCTCAGCATCCGTTTCGGCTGGTCGCTGCCGCGCTTCCGCCGCGCGGAGTAGGGGAGGCCTGCCGGCCAAAGGAGAGACGTCCCGCTACCTTCTTTTCGGCTTTAGGGAGCAGGAAGGCCACTACAAACGATTTCTATAAGGGGGGGGGGTTAAATATAGGAGGGGGTAAGTCTGAAATTACCCTAAAATAAAGCAAAGCCCCCTTTTTTTAACAGGGGTGGAAAAATAAATTAATACTTAAACCGGGTTTTACCCCGTAAAAAAGTAGCTTTGTTCCCCAAATAAAATAATTATGCCTCAAATCAGATTTAAAGCTTTAGAAACAGCGGCGCAACGCCATCCGGTAGACTTTGCTTCCGAGCACGGCCGGGTATCCGAAATTTTCGGGATCAATACCTTCAACCGGGCCTCTATGCGAGAGTACATGACGCCCGAGGCCTTCAAGAGTGTGATCAGCGCCATGGACAAGGGCACCAAAATTGACCGCCGTATGGCCGATCAGGTGGCCGCCGGCATGAAGTCCTGGGCCATTTCCCGCGGGGCTACCCACTATACCCACTGGTTTCAGCCCCTAACCGGTGCCACCGCCGAAAAGCACGACTCCTTTTTTGAACCTACGGCGGATGGGGGCGCCATCGAAAAATTCACGGGCGACCTCCTCGTTCAGCAAGAACCCGATGCTTCCAGTTTTCCCAGCGGCGGGATCCGTAACACTTTTGAAGCCCGGGGGTACACCGCCTGGGACCCCACCAGCCCGGCCTTTATCATGGGCCGCACCCTTTGCATTCCCACCATCTTTGTAAGCTATACCGGGGAGGCCCTGGACTACAAGACACCGCTCCTCCGGGCGCTCCAGTCGGTAGACCAGGCCGCTACCGATGTTTGTCAGTACTTCGATAAAAACGTGCGTAAAGTAACGGCCACCCTGGGCTGGGAACAAGAATACTTTCTGGTGGACAAGGCCTACTACTCCGCGCGCCCGGACCTCTCCACGGCCAATAGAACCTTACTGGGCCACGCCCCGGCTAAGGACCAGCAACTGGACGATCACTATTTTGGCTCCATCCCCGAACGGGTGCGCCATTTTATGCGCGAACTGGAAGAAGAATCCTATAAACTGGGCATTCCCGTAAAAACCCGGCATAACGAGGTAGCGCCTTGCCAATTTGAGCTGGCACCGCTCTTTGAGGAAGCCAACGTATCGGTAGACCACAACTCCCTGATGATGGACCTCATCGACCGGGTAGCACGTCGCCATCACCTTAAGGCCCTTTTACACGAAAAGCCCTTTGCCCGCATTAATGGCAGCGGTAAGCACAATAACTGGTCGCTCGCTACCGATACCGGCGTAAACCTTCTGAGCCCGGCCAAGACGCCCAAAGAAAATTTGCGCTTTTTGACCTTCTTTGTCAATACCATCAAAGCCGTACATGACCATGCTGATTTGCTGCGCGCCGCCATAGCCACTGCCGGCAATGATCACCGCCTGGGGGCCAACGAAGCCCCACCGGCTATCATTTCCGTATTTATCGGGAGCCAGCTTACCGAGACCCTGGATAAGCTGGAAAAACTGGAATCGGGTAAGCTGAGCCCCGAGCAAAAGACCGATATCAAACTTAATGTGGTGGGAAAAATCCCGGAAATCCTCCGGGATAATACCGATCGTAACCGGACTTCGCCCTTTGCCTTTACCGGCAATAAATTTGAACTGCGGGCCGTGGGGTCTGATGCCAACTGTGCGCAGCCCATGACCGTGCTCAACGCTATCATGGCCAAGCAGCTCCGTCTTTTCAAGGCCAGTGTAGATGGCCTCATTAAAGAAGGCATGAAGAAGGACGAAGCCATCCTAAATGTACTGCGCGACTACATTAAGGAAAGCAAAGCCATTCGTTTTGAAGGGGATGGTTACGGAGACGAATGGGTGAAAGAAGCTGAAAAGCGCGGCTTGAGCAATGAACCTACCACGCCTCGCGCCCTGGACTTTTACGTATCCGATGCCGCCCTGGAACTCTTCAAAGATGTGCAGGTGATGAATGATGTGGAGGTGAAAGCCCGCCACGAGATCATGCTGGATGAATACACCATGAAAATCCAGATCGAAAGCCGGGTACTCGGCGACGTAGCTGGCAACCATGTAGTGCCTACCGCGGTGAGCTATCAAAATAAGCTTATCCAGAATGTCCGCGGCCTTAAGGAGGTACTCAATGAGGATAGTTACCAAAAGGCGGCCAAGGATCAACTTAATATGCTGGAGCATATCAGCGACTACATCAGCACCATCATTTCCGAAAAAGAAGAGATGATAGAAGAGCGCAAGCGCTGCAATAAAATTGAGGATGAGCGCGAAAAGGCTATTGCTTACTGCGATAAGGTTCGCCCCCGCATGGAGCGCATCCGCTATGCCTGCGACAAGCTGGAAATGCTCGTGGATGATGAGCTATGGCCGCTGCCCAAGTACCGGGAAATGCTATCTATGTAAGCGCCACTTCCGGGCGGGAACCAAGTTGGTCCCTGAAGCAAGGTTTTCCCAAAGCAGAAAGGCCCGCTTCCCGAAGAAGCGGGCCTTTCTGCGTAGGGCCGTGGAGCTTGTTGCTACCGGGACGAAAATCTTGTTTTCTGGAACTTGAATACATTTGGCCCCCAGGCCCAAAACCAATCAATCACTATGAGAAGGCCGTAAATGGGATAGATAGTCCGCTCTTTCCGGCCCCTGCCGTAGCCCCGAAGGAGATTGAATTATTTATTTATTTTAGCGCTTTCCTGAAAAACCCTCAGCACTTATGAGCATACGTGGCATCAGCCTAACCTTCCTTAGCTTCTTTTTGACCATCTCTTTCAGCGGTTTAGCGCAGGAAGACAAAGAAGAAGAACCCAGTGAGGTGAAAGAGGCCAATGAGGCCTATGAGTCTCAGCAATACTTCCGGGCGGTAGAACTTCTCAAGGATGCCTATGGAGAGGTACGTGGCCGCCAGGGAAAGGGAGAAATCCTTTTCAAAACGGCCAATAGCTACCGGATGATGAATGAGTATAAGGATGCGGCCCGGTATTTTGAAAGAACCGTGAAAATAGGGTACAACGACAATACGGCCCTGCTCTACTGGGGCAATATGCTTAAGGCCCAGGGAGCGTATGAGGAGGCCATAGAGGTGTACCAGCGCTATGTAAAAGCAGAGCCCGATACCAATGCGGGCCAGCAGGCCATCGAGAACGCCCGCCTGGCCCTCAAGTGGAAGGAAGAACCCAGCCGCTATCAGGTGGAAATAATGCCGGACATTAATTCCGATGCCATGGATTTTGCACCGATATACGGGGGCGACCGGCGCGATAACCGCACCATTCTCTTTGCCTCCAGCCGGGAAGAATCCGAGGGAAATGATGAAGATGCCTGGCTGGGCCAGTCTTTCTTTGATATTTATACCTCCAGCGCGGAACGCAAGGGCCGCCGCCGAAGAAGGGGAAATGACGAAGAAAAAGCCATTAGTTACGCAGACCTCCGCTGGAGTACCCCGGTCCCGGTAGACGAAGAAGAAATTATCAACACCGAGGAGCACGAAGGCGTGGCCGCATACGACAGCCGAAAAGACAAGCTCTTTTTTACCCGCTGTAAGCAGGAAAAGAACAAGCAGTTGGGTTGCGAAATTTACCGTACTGAAAAACAGGGGCGTAGCTGGCGAGAGCCGGAAAAGCAGATTATAGGGACCGATACCATGGCCAATGTGGGCCACCCCAGCTTATCGCCGGACGATAAGTACCTTTACTTCGTAAGTGACGACTTTAATACCAGCGGTAAACACGATATTTTCCTCACCACTTATGACCGGCGGGAAAAGCGCTGGAAAAAGCCGACCAACCTGGGCACCATCGTAAATACCCCCAATGAGGAATATTTTCCCGTGGTGCACGGGGATGGCTATCTTTACTTTGCCTCCAATGGCCATGGAGGTATGGGCGGCCTGGATGTGTTCCGGGTAAAGCTCAATGATAAGGGGCTACCAGATGGAGAAGTGGAAAACATGAAGTATCCCATTAACTCCTCGAAAGACGACTTTGCGCTCAATTGGAAACCCGGGAAAAAAACCCAGCAGGGCTTCGTGTCCAGTAATCGCGACGGCGGCGAGGGAGGAGACGATATTTACTCGGTATACCGGACCCCGCTGGTCTTCAATATTGAAGGCGTTGTGACCGATGCCAAGACGGGGAAAACCATCCCCAATGCCGAAGTAGTGCTGGACGGTAGCGATGGTACCAGCCTAACCGTTACGGCCGATAAGGACGGTTACTACATCTTCGATGACACCAAACTGGACAAGGGCAATACGTACAAATTGAGCTTTAAAGCCGATCAGTACCTGACGGGTACTTCCGATGCTTCTACCGTAGGCGTACCGTTAAGTAGCTTTGACTACGTGCCTTCCGCCAAATACTTTATAAACCGGATCAAAGTCAATAAAGCCCTCGACCCGATCGAGGAGCCCATCGTACTGCCCAATGTGTTCTTTGACCTGGGTAAGTGGGACCTTCGCCCAGAAGCCATGCAAGCGCTCGATTCGGTGGTGGCCATCTTGCGAAACAACCCGCAAATCGTCATCGAAATGCGTTCCCACACCGACTACCGGGATGACGAACGAAGCAACTTACGCCTCTCCCAAAAGCGGGCCGATACCACCGTTTCGTATTTGATAAGTAAAGGGATTAATTCCAAACGCTTGGTAGCCAAGGGTATGGGCGAAAGCTCCCCCTTCACCATCCCAGAAAATTATAGCGGCTATGGCGAAGAGTCACTCCCGACCGGCGTAACCCTCACCGAGCGGTACATTAAGACCCTCTCTCCCGAAAAGCAGGAAATAGCTAACCAAATTAATCGCCGGACCGACTTCAAAGTGCTTCGGGACGATTTTGTACCCGCCGATGCCGACCAGGAGAATACCGTAGCACCCGACGCGCAGGACATTATTTCCAAAAAGAGGGAAGAGGCCATGAAGCCGGGCAAAATTTACGTGCTGAAACGCCCCATGAGCTTTGGGCGGATTGCCAATCAGTTTGACCTTAACATCCGTGAGCTGAAAGACCTCAACGGGGGCCTCCGGGGCGTAAGGCCTTTTGCAGGATTGCAGCTTAAAGTGGAAAAAGACGGCAACTACGCCCAGTGGGATAAAAGCCATTATCAAATTCGCCGCCGCGGGGCCGACTGGCGCGACCTGGAGAAAAAGACTGGGGTAGACCGCAAAAAACTCGAAGAGCTTAATCCTGATGTAGATGAAGATATGCTTAAGCCCGGCTTTTACGTAAGGACCAAACCCAAAAAAGGAGAGGGGAGTAAGCAAAATAAGGACTAAACCTCGTAAACTTTCTCAACCAACGCCTCGTGGGTTTTCCTCACGGGGCGTTGCTGTATTTTTGCCCGCATGAAAAAGGCCGCTTCCAAATACGCACAACGGGGCGTATCCGCTCAGAAAGAAGATGTACACGCTGCCATCCAAAATATGGATAAAGGTCTGTACCCCAAAGCGTTTTGTAAAATAATCCCCGACTTGCTGAGCGGAGATGCCAAGCAGTGTCTGGTTATGCACGCCGATGGGGCCGGTACCAAATCCTCCCTGGCCTATCTTTACTGGCGCGAAACCGGCGACCTGGACGTATGGAAAGGCATTGCCCAGGATGCCCTGGTAATGAATCTGGACGATCTCCTTTGCGTGGGGGCTACCGAAATACCCATCCTGCTAAGCAGCACCATAGGCCGCAACAAAAACCTGATTCCCGCAGAAGTAATACAGGCCCTGATCGAGGGCACGCAGGAGCTGATGGAAGCCCTGCGGCCCTGGGGCGTGGAGCTGTACCATACCGGCGGCGAAACGGCTGACGTGGGAGACCTGGTGCGCACCGTTATTGTGGACAGTACCGTTACAGCCCGCCTGCCCCGGGAAAAGGTGATAGATAATGCGCATATTGCGCCCGGACAGGTCATCGTGGGTCTTTCTTCTACCGGACAAGCCCGCTACGAAAAGGGATACAATGGCGGCATGGGCAGCAATGGCCTCACCTCTGCCCGCCATGATGTCCTGCACAAAGTACTGGCTGGCAAGTATCCCGAATCCTTCGATCCCCAGCTTCCGGCGGAGCTCGTCTATGCCGGTAGTAAGCAGCTTCAAGATCCGGTAGAGGGCACTCCCCTGGACGTAGGACGGCTTATCCTTTCTCCTACGCGTACCTATGCCCCTTTGATAACCGCCATGCTCCGGGAGTACCGGCCGGCCATACACGGGATGGTACACTGCAGCGGAGGTGCCCAGACCAAGGTCCTTCACTTTCTCGATCAATACCGCGTAGTAAAAGACCAGCTCTTCCCTACGCCCCCATTGTTTAAAATGATCCAGGAAGAAAGCGGCACCTCCTGGGAAGAGATGTACCAGGTTTTTAACATGGGCCACCGGATGGAGCTCTACTGCGAGGAAAAAGTAGCCCCAGCCCTCATCCAAATAAGCCAAGATATGGGCGTAGAGGCCCAGGTAGTGGGCCATGTAGAAGAAAGCCCCCAGCCAGAAGTGGTCATAAAAGGCCCACACGGAAACTATACCTACCGCTAATGGAAAGCATGCAAGAAAAGCTGGATCAGATCAAACAGCGCTACGACGAAGTAAACGATCTGATCATCCAGCCCGATATTATCCAAGACCAAAAACGATACGTAAAGCTCAATAAAGAGTACAAAGAGCTCCAGCACATTGTGGGGCTGCGGGAAAAATATCTGGAGCTTACCAGTAGGTTGGTGGAGGCCCGCGACCTGCTCCATAATGCCAGCGATGAGGAGATGCGGGAAATGGCCCAAGCCGAAAAAGAGGAGCTCGAACCCGAACTGGAACAGCTGGAAGAAACGATCCGCTTTGAGCTTATCCCCAAAGATCCCGAAGACAGCAAAAACGCCGTTATGGAAATAAGGGCCGGCGCCGGGGGCGATGAAGCCTCTATTTTCGCCGGGGACCTCTTTAAACTTTATAGCCGCTACTGCGAGCAAAAAGCTTGGAAAACCGAGGTGGTAGACTTCAGCGAAGGGACCATGGGCGGCTACAAGGAAATTGTGATGGCCGTGAAAGGGGAAGATGTGTACGGTACGCTCAAATTCGAAAGCGGTGTTCATCGCGTACAGCGAGTGCCCCAAACGGAAACCCAGGGCCGCGTGCACACCTCCGCTGCCAGTGTAGCGGTGCTTCCCGAGGCCGAGGAGGTAGACGTGGAGCTCAACCCGGCGGATGTGGAACTGCATACCTCCCGGTCCGGTGGGGCTGGTGGGCAAAACGTAAATAAAGTAGAAACCAAAGTGCAGCTCACCCACAAGCCTACCGGCATCGTGGTGGTGTGCCAAGCCGAAAGGACGCAGCTGGCCAACCGGGAAAGGGCCATGAAAATGCTGCGCACTAAGCTCTACGAACAAGAACTGGAAAAACACAACCAGGAAGTGGCCAGTCAGCGCAAAAGCATGGTCTCTACCGGCGATCGCTCGGCCAAGATCCGTACCTACAATTATCCCCAGGGCCGTGTAACCGATCACCGCATCAATATGACCGTACACAACCTAAGCGACGTGATGAACGGCGAAATTCAATCCTTCCTCGACCAACTTATCCTGGCCGAAAACGCTGAAAGACTGCAGGAAGGCAGCGAAACCTAAGCATGGAAAGAAGAGCACTCGAAAAACACATCGCGGAGAAGCAATCGGTCCTCTGCGTGGGCCTCGATCCCGACTGGGAGAGGCTCCCCAGGGCCCTGCGGCAAACCCAGGACCCCCAATTTCAGTTTTGCCGGGCCATTATCGATGCCACCCACGAACATGCCGTGGCCTATAAACCCAATCTGGCCTTCTTTGAGGCCCAGGGGGCCAAAGGAGTGCAGAGCCTGGAGAAGATAGCAGATTACCTCCATCAAAATTATCCCCACCACTTTACCATCGCCGATGCCAAGCGGGGCGATATAGGCAATACCGCTCACCAGTATGCCCAGGCTTTTTTTGACCGGATGGGCTTTGATGCCCTTACCATTGCGCCCTACATGGGAGGCGATTCGGTTATTCCTTTCTTGGAGCGTCCCGGTAAATGGGGGGTATTACTGGCCCTCACCTCCAACCCGGGAGCCGAGGACTTTCAACTTTTACCCCTAAGCATGTCCGAAGGGGTTCCGGGCGAGGCCCTTTATCAGCGCGTTTTGGAGCGTGCCCAGGAATGGGGCCATTCCGGCAATCTCATGTTTGTAGTGGGAGCCACCCGCCCCGATTTTTTACGCAAGGTGCGGGCCATTGCGCCCGATAATTTCCTGCTGGTGCCAGGGGTAGGGGCCCAGGGAGGCTCCGTAGCACAGGTGCTTCAGCACGGGTGGGGGAGTGACGGACCCGAATTGCTAATCAATGCCTCCCGAAGCATTCTCTTTGCTTCTTCGGGGGGAGATTTTGCTTCCGCGGCTAAGAAAGCAGCGGCGTCTTTACATCAGGAGATGCAGCAAGCTTTGTCCAAAAATTAGCGCACAAGCTCTTCTCCCCAGCTTTAGGAGGTCATTGGGACGTCTGTTAGTGTCTCTTCTAGAAAGTTAGCTTACGCCTGTCCCGAAAGCATTCGGGGCCTGCCCCGTTAATTTCGGGGAGGCTTGTGTAGCCCCAAAAAGCGGAGTCTCGCCACTGGCGAGATGAGTTTCACTTGCAGTGAGAAAGCAAGCCTAAAGAAGCTTACCGACTTTATAGACAGACACTAGGCAATTCCCTTTTCCCGGGCCACCTTCCAGGCATAAGCCTTGGCGGCTTCTTTATCATTTTCGATCTCCCCTTCTAGAATGGCGTCTTTTACCGCATTTTTGATTTGGCCTATGGCCGGTCCGGGTTTAAGGTCAAAGAGCGCCATAACTTCCTGCCCCGTGAGCGGGGGCTGGAAATTGCGCAGATGGTCCTTTTCTTCTACTTCTGCCAGGCGCTTACGTACCCACTGAAAATTATCCAGGAAACCTTGCTTTTTGCGCGCATTGGCCGTGGTGATATCCGATTCGGCCAGGATCATGAGGTCATCTATATCTTCTCCCGCTTCAAAGAGCAGGCGGCGGGCAGCGCTCTCCGTGGCCTGGTCGTCAGCCACCGCCTGGGGCCGGCTGCTGAGCTGTACCATTTTTTTTACGTACCGGTAGGGTTCGCCCAGGGGCCAGCGCATGCGCTTAAAGATCCGCTTGAGCATCTTAGCGCCCACGTATTCATGATGGTGAAAGGTCCAGCCGGTACCCCGCACAAATTTTTTGGTCACCGGCTTGCCTATGTCGTGAAAAAGGGCCGCGTAGCGTAGCCATAGCTCCTCGCTCCGGGCCGCTACATTATCTACCACCTGGGCAGTATGGTAAAAGTTTTCCTTGTGCCGCTGCCCCTGCTTTTCCTCCACGCCCCCCAGGGCACTTACTTCCGGCAGAAAATGGGGGAGCAGCCCGGTTTCTTGGAGGAGGACCAGCCCACCAGAAGGTTTTGTGCAGCGCATGATCTTATGAAGTTCCTCGCTGATCCTTTCCTTGCTGATGATTTCCAGCCGCTGATTTTGCTCCTTCATGGCTGCCAGGCAGTCTTCGCTGAGCTGAAAACCCAGCTGGGAGGCAAATCGAATGCCCCGCAGCATGCGCAGGGGATCATCAGAGAAAGTGGCGGCCGGAGCGAGTGGGGTACGCAGTAGGCCGGCGTTAAGGTCGTGTAGGCCCCTAAAGGGATCGAGGAGGGCTCCGTAATGCTCCTCGTTGAGACAAAGCGCCAGGGCATTAATGGTAAAGTCACGCCGGTTTTGGTCATCGGCCAGGCTGCCGTCTTCTACTAGGGGTTTGCGGCTATTTTGCCGGTAGCTTTCCTTGCGGGCGCCTACGAATTCCAGCTCCCAATCGCCATATTTGACCTGAGCGGTCCCGAAATTGCGAAAGACCTGGACCTTACCAGCGCCGATCGCGGCGGCTACTTTTTCCGCCAGGGCGATGCCATTGCCTACCGTGACTACGTCAATGTCTTTGGGGCGGCCCCGCTGCAGGAATTGGTCGCGCACGAATCCACCTATCACGTAGGCTTCTTGCTGCAGCGCATCAGCTGCGCTGCCTATGCTTTTAAAAATGGGATCTTCTATGAATTGAGGAAGAAATTGCGCCATGAGAACAGTATCCGCCGGATGCGGGGAAGTTTTAAGGGGGGTTAGGGTTGAAGAAAAATACTTAGCGCCAGAAATAAGATGATGAGGAGGTAAATTAAAATGTGGGTTCTCTTCACCTCGCGCTTGATCGCGAGCAGCCGCTCGTCTTCCTCCTTTAGCGAAAGGGCATAAAGCATGGGAAACATGAGGAAGGCTTGTCCTCGTTCTTGCCAGGCGCGCTGATTTTGGTAGTCAAAATTCCAGAAGTCTTTAAGGCTTCCAGGATTTTCACCCGCTTCTATGCGCCGGTATTGGAGTTGCAGAGCGGATTTCCGCAAGAATAGGCCCAGCATGGCCACTATCATGCCGCCGCTTAAAAGGTATATCCAGGTCATGGCTGCGCTTTAAGCGGCAAAGGTAGCCATGCCCCGGGAGGATTACGGACTACAGGCAGGTTTCTTCTCCATCTACACAAAAACAGGTGTCCCGCCCGCGCTGCACCTCTACAAATCGAAGGTCACAAGTTTGATCAGAGGTCTGCAAGGTCTGATAGACCTTTTGCTGTTCTAATTTAATATCGGTCCTCACCCGTTTAAGCCGAGAGCTCACCAGCCCGGTGCCGTTGGTAATGCGGTCAAAAGTGGGCCGGTTTTGATTGATGCTTTGGGAGGGCTTATTCACTTGCAGGTAGGTCACCAGTTCGTCGGCTCCTCCGTATATTTCCATAGACATGCTTTCAAAGAAGCGGATCACGTTATCTTTAGGTTCCAGGCGATTCCCCACGGCCCGGGCCAGGCTAAAGCGATCGAAAAGCAGTTCTACCGACGAGCGGTCGGTGGTAAGCAGCGGCAAATCGATGACGGTGCTCTGGTAGAGGCTGTCCCGGGTTTGCAGGTTATATTCCCGGTAATTGAGGATCAGATTAACTTGATAGGCGCGGAGCGGAGCGGAGCCCTGGTCTACGTCAAATTCAATGCGACCGGTGAAAAAGCGGATGGATAGAGGGTCCGGGGGCTGGCGGATGTCGATATTGCCCACGATGCCCGTGCGGCCGGAGGCTTCGCTGCCATCTGGCCTTACCACAGCTACCTCATACACTTTGTCTTCGGCCAGGTTTACCTGGTCGGGAACCCGGTACAGATGGTGGTTTTCCCCACTAAAGGTGCCACTGTCCAGCTCCACATCGTCAAAGTAGCGCAGGGGCGTTTCTTTGAGTACTTGGTTTTCTTCCCGGTCATACTCCCTCAGATACACCTCTATCTCCGCGCTGTCGTAATAGAGGGAGTCGCTGTTGCGTATGTATTGCTGCGGGTTATCATCGGTCAAATAACCCCGCTGGACCCGCACAAAATTGGTATCAGCGGTAGGGTCTAAAATGCTGTACAGCACCGTAGTAGGCTCGTAGGAGGCGGTTACGTCCAGGGTGTTGTCGCAGCTGGTAAGCAACAAGCCCCCTATCAGGAGGAAAAGCCCATTTTTCATAAGGAGTTTTTATAAAGACGGTAGGGAATCAAAAGGTTGCTCAAAAGTATAAATTTGCAAGACACCCGCCGGCGGTCATTTGGCCGCTGGCCAAATGAGTAATCACCTTTAGAAACCACTTTCCCCTATGTCAGTAGTTCGCTCCGACTTTAAAAAAGTTACCACCAACTCCGTGCAGGAAATGAAGCGCAACGGAGAGAAGATATCCATGCTTACCGGCTATGATTTTACCATGGCCGGCATAATCGATAAAGCCGGAGTGGATGTGATCCTGGTGGGCGATTCGGCGTCTAATGTGATGGCTGGTCACGAGACCACCCTTCCCATTACCCTGGATCAGATGATATACCATGCCTCCAGCGTAGTGCGGGCAGTTCAGCGGGCGCTCGTAGTGGTAGACCTGCCCTTTGGCAGCTACCAGGGCAATTCTAAAGAGGCGCTTGGCTCCGCCATCCGCATGATGAAAGAAAGTGGTGGACATGCGGTGAAGCTGGAAGGAGGCATAGAAGTCCTGGAGTCCATTAAGCGCATTCTTACCGCCGGCATTCCGGTTATGGGGCACCTGGGCCTTACGCCCCAGAGTATTTACAAGTTTGGCACCTACACCGTACGGGCCAAGCAAGAGGAAGAAGCCCAAAAACTGCTGGAGGATGCCCAGGCCCTGGAAGATGCCGGCTGTTTTGCCCTGGTCCTGGAGAAAATCCCCGCCCATTTGGCAGAAAGGGTAGCGGCTCAGCTTCATATTCCGGTGATCGGCATCGGGGCCGGCAGGGGCGTAGATGGTCAGGTGCTGGTGCTGCACGATATGCTGGGCATGACTTACGAGTTCCAGCCCCGCTTTTTGCGCCGGTATCTAAACCTGTATGAAGACATTAACGGGGCCGTAGCCCAGTACGTAGACGATGTAAAAACCAAGGACTTCCCCAATGCGGATGAGCAGTACTGAGCCGGCGCAACTGGCCACCCGGGTGGTGTACGAAGACAATCACCTGATCGTGGTCAATAAGCTGCCCGGAGAACTGGTGCAGGGGGATGCGACCGGAGATGAACCGCTCCTGGAAAAAACCCGCCGCTACATAGGCTGGAAGTATCAGAAACCGGGCGATGTATTTTGCGGATTGGTGCATCGCCTGGACCGGCCTACTTCTGGACTGGTGGTGATGGCCCGCACCAGCAAGGCCCTCACCCGGATGAACAAGCTCTTCCAACAGCGCGAGGTGCAAAAGTGGTACTACGCCATTACGGCGCAAAAGCCCCACCCGCAGGAAGGCCGGCTAACCCACTACCTGCGCAAAAATGCCAGCCAAAATAAAAGCTATGCGGTAAAACCCCATGCCGCTGGGGCTAAAGAAGCCCGCCTCAGTTACCGTTATCTGGCCAGTAGTGAGCGCTACCACCTGTTGGAACTAGAACTTCATACCGGAAGGCATCATCAAATCCGGGCCCAACTGGCGGCCCTGGGCGCCCCCATTCAAGGTGATTTGAAATACGGTTTTCCCCGTAGCAATAAAGACGGTAGCATAAGCCTGCATGCCGGGAAGCTCCAGTTTGTGCACCCGGTAAAGCAAGAATCTATTGACCTGAGCGTTGGCAGTTTGTCTTCCCTCAAGGTATGGCGTATTTTTAATCCCAAATTCACGGCGTGAAGTTTTTTCTGGAAATTCTGGTCCTGCCTATCCGCTTTATTTTGCTAAGGCAGGCTTTGCTACACTTTTTTCCGCCGGCCCAGGTAAACGTGCAGCTCAGTGCGGCTTCGCGCCGGGCCTTTAAGCGATACCGGCTTCGCTACGCGCTCCTCTACACCACGCTAGGCCTTATTTTCACCGTAGAGCGGAACTCCCCGCTTACTTCCAAAAGCAAAAAGAATAGCCATGAACTATAAAAATACTTTTCTCAAAAAAGTGGGTCTGGTGGGCTTGCTGGTCCTTCTGGGTGCCTGCCAAACGGTGCCCATCAGCGGACGCCGCCAAATAACCTTGCTATCGGGCTCGGAGGTACGTGCCTTGAGCTTACAGCAGTACCAGCAAATCCTTCAAAAAAACCAAGTGGTAAGCAATACCCAGCGCAGCCAGCAGCTGAAAGCGGTGGGTCAACGGATGGCCGCGGCCGTAGAAAAATACCTAAAAGAAGAAGGGATGGAGGAGCAAGTGGCTGGTTACCAATGGGACTTTAAGCTAATAGCAGGCAATCAGGTAAATGCCTTTGCCATGCCGGGGGGGAAGGTGGCCTTTTTTGAGGGCATTATGCCCATTTGTGCTACGGAAGCAGGTATAGCCACGGTGATGGGGCACGAGATAGCGCACGTAATAGCCCGTCATGGCAACGAACGCATGAGCCAGGGCCTGGTGCAGCAGGCTGGGGGCATGGCCCTTTCGGTGGCTATGAAGGAAAAGCCAGAACAAACCCGGCAGCTCTGGATGACGGCTTACGGCGTGGCCTCTCAAGTGGGAGGGATGCTCCCTTTTAGCCGGCTGCATGAAAGCGAAGCGGATCACATGGGGCTCATTTTTATGGCCATGGCCGGCTATGACCCCCGGCAGGCGCCTGAGTTCTGGAAACGAATGAAAAATCAGGGCGGCCAGCAGCCTCCGGAATTCCTGAGTACCCATCCCAGCCACAGCACTCGCATTGCCCAGTTGCAAAAGTGGATGAAGGAGGCCCTGCCTTATTATCAACCTTCGGCTAAGTAGTGTCCGTCCATACAGTCGAGTGTCTGTTCTAGAAAGTTCAAGAACGAGGCGCGAGAGGACGATAAAAGCGCAATTTACTAGGGTAAATGAGCATTTTGAGGACGATCG
>JAVLBR010000220.1:0-3240 GCA_031581125.1 Schleiferiaceae bacterium
TCCTATAAAAGAACTACAATTTGGCAATTAGCAAAGGAACAGCCGGCCTGCCATCCCATTGATCACCGGTTGCTGCATTGAGCATATACTTTATAAGGTCTGCGCTGGATATTAATTTTAAGAAAGTATCTTTTTGAACTTTTGGTAGGTTGTATTTCTCTTTCCCTTCCTTATCCGGCACCGCATAAGGTCTCACGAGGGCAGATGGAACTGATTTTTTCTCCACTAATCGTTTATCTGCTTTTGCATACTCAGCAAAACGCCCTTTTCCGCCAAAAATCGTATATTCAGCCGCCAAAAGCTTAAACGGAGGTCTAAATTTTCAGCTATGACTAAGCCCGCACCAAACACGCTAAAAGCCCTGGCCATTCTCTTTGGCCTGCTCCCACATTTGGCCCCCTGGGCCCAAACCAACGCCCTACAGGTAAACCTCCTCGAAGGCCAGCACCTCTGTGGGAACGCCGATAGTACGCGTTTGGGGGCTATGGTGAGTGGGGGCGTGTCGCCCTATCGCTACGTGTGGTCCATGCGACCCCGCGTAAACTTGTCTTCCACCTGGCACGCCTCGGATTTTCTGGACGATACCACCCGTGCCCAGCCGCTGCTGTACCCGCCCGGTCTGGACTCGCTTTATTTGCGGCTCACCGTGCGGGATAGCCTGGGGGCGGAGGCGATGGACAGTATGCTGATCACCCATTCGCAAATGACCATTCACCTGGGCCAGTGGAGTGCTACCATCGGGAGCGCTGATACGGTGCAGCTGCCGGGACCTAATGTGGGGAGTTCCTATCCCCTGGATTCGGTAGAATGGTCTCCGGCCAGAGGCCTGGTAAACCGCCACGCCCGCCGACCTCTGGCTACCCCCGATAGCAATGTGAACTACCGGGCGCGGATATGGGATAGCCAGGGCTGCTCCCGGGAGGGGGGTACTTTTGTGTTCATTAGCGTAGACGAGCTGGGCCTGGAAGAACCGGCGGAGCGCGCTTTTGAGGTTTTCCCCACGCACCTGCGGGCGGGAGATCAACTGCGGCTGCGGGGGATCCACGCGGGCTCGTTTCAGCTGAGCTTGCGCGATGCGCGCGGACAGGAGGTGAAGCGGTGGCGGCGCGCTCCTGAGGAACCTTTTGTGCGCCTGCCGGCTGGCCTGCGGGCGGGGCTCTATTTTCTGCAATACCAGGGACCAGAAGCCACCGCCGTAAGGCGACTACAGATCGCGCCTTAGGAGGATTACCGAAAGGGCTGCGGTGAGCACTTTGGGGGCAGCTTTAAGCTATGCTGTTGGCATTGGCGTGCGGCAAAGCCCTATTCACCTCCTTTGGGGGATATCCTTCCATAGAAGTGAATTTCTGTAGGGAGCTGTAGGGGCGCACGGAGGAAAAATCGGAAATTATTGTCTGGTAATACCATATATAACCTCGTTATCCTGTGGCTGTGGTGAGTGCTTTCCATTCCAACCTAGCATATTCATTATACTTCACTCAATTCTCATTTATTGTCAGTTTTTTATCCGAAAGGGTTTTCTAGCCAGACTTGTCCTAAGTGGAAAGCAGCTAAACGGCAGCATGGGTCGCCATAAAATTGATAATCACCCAAGGTTTGCCGTTCGCTTTTGCCAGCTTTATTGCATTTTCGAGAGAGGATTTTACCTCGTCCCCTAAGTAAGTGCTCATCGTCTGGGTAGGCATCCCGAGCCGTCCCCGCGGAAAGGTGCAAGCCAAAAGGATGGTGGGAAACGATTGCTGCTCCGCGAAGGGCTTAAGTCTAAAAAGTGTTAAGCAAATAGGCGCCCGCACGGTCCCTTACTGGCTGAAGGTATACAACCGGTTCGAAACCATCACATGGCCGGGCCACTTTATGTCAGCTCTATGGAAGCATAATAGATCAAGGCCCTGGACGGATTGCCGGAAGGTATCGGAAAGTTCCAGCCGCACGAGTAAACTGTAAATTAGCGCCCATGAGCTTGGAGAAAGAAACGTACACCTCTTTTTTATCTGAGGTAAAGAAAAAAATATACGACGCTCAGTATCGGGCATTAAGGGCCGTTAATAAGGAATTGATAGGGCTCTACTGGGAGATCGGACGGGCCCTAACCGAAAAACAGGAACAACTGGGCTGGGGCAAGTCTGTTGTAGAAAGCCTCTCCAAAGACCTTCAGGCAGAAATGCCGGGCGTCAGTGGGTTCTCGGCCAGCAACCTTTGGCGGATGAAGAGCTTTTACGAGCAATACCGGGCCAATGAAAAACTCGCACCGCTGGTGCGAGAAATTGGCTGGAGCCATAACCTAGTTATTATGGAGAAATGTAAAAGCGATCTGGAACGCGAGTTTTATATAAAAATGACGAAGCAATATGGCTGGACAAAAAACGTACTGGTTCACCAGGTGGAAGGCAAGGCCTATGAACGTTATTTGCTCAACCAGACCAACTTTGACAATGCCTTGCCGGAGAAATACAGGGCTCAAGCCAAACTAGCCGTAAAGGACAGTTACAGCTTTGATTTTTTGGAAATGGCAAAAGACTACTCTGAGCATGAGTTAGAACTGAGTCTGATAAAAAGTATACAGAAATTTTTGTTGGAGATGGGCGGGGACTTTGCTTTTATGGGCAGTCAGTATAAGCTGGAAATAGGAGGCGAGCAATTTTTTATAGACCTGCTCCTGTACCACCGGCGCTTAAAATCTCTGGTAGCCATCGAGTTGAAAACCAATAAGTTTAAACCGGAATATGCCGGGCGATTGCAGTTTTACCTTACCGCATTAAACGAAACCGTCAAGACCGAAGATGAAAACCCTTCTATAGGGATTATCATTTGTAAGGAAAAAGACCGGACAACGGTTGAATACGCCCTTCAGGATATGAATAGTCCCATGGGTATTGCCTCTTATAAAATCCGAGAAGACCTCCCTGAAAACTTAAAACCGTTATTGCCCTCCCCGGAAGAAATAGCGGAAAGGCTGGAGAAGTTGATAGAGTGATTTCTGAGTTCTTGAAGTATGTTAATCATACGGATTTCCAACCCAGCCCCCCACGCAAGCTCTTCTCGACTTTTGCCAGCGAAATCTATTTTATCAAAAGCACAAAATAGTTAATTGGGTCTAAACCGGGCAAGAGCGGAAAGCCCCTTTTCCTAAACTACAGGGCAAACGGGCGGCAGCCCCCTCTTACTCCACCGCTTCCCCTCGGATTTTCTGCATAAAAAAGCTTTCCAACTCCGGGAGGGTTTGGGGATTGGTAGGGATGT
>JAVLBR010000015.1:0-25979 GCA_031581125.1 Schleiferiaceae bacterium
GAAGAAATCCTTACGAAATTAAAAGAGAGCTAAGTAGTGTCTGTCTATAAAGTCCGCTCTCGCCCGTGGCGAGACGCTTGCCTCTCGCTTCAAGCGAGACGCATCCCGCCGTTGCCGAAACCGAACTCAAGAATGAAAGCCCTTCAGGTTTTAACGATAGCCTGCTTAAAGTCGCCGAGCAGGAAGGAATGAATTTCCAGAACTGCTTGCAGGTAATTGCATGCCAGTATTGTGAAGAGCACACCCCCGCTTTCCCCTCCTTAAAAAAGGAGGGGTAGGGGTGGTTGTAATTTTGCTATTGGGTGTCTGTCTATAAAATCCGATAGCTGCGTTATGCTTGCTTTGAAAACAGTCATCCCGAAAGCATTCGGGACTCCTTGATTTTCAAAGCTACGTCTCGCCACGGGCGAGATGGGACTTTATAGACAAACACTAATCAGCGGTAGTTGACCACTTTAATACTCTTCCGCTGCCCCTGGGGGCCCTCCAGGCGAGCTACCATTACGCCCTGCGGAAGGTTGGCCAGACTTTGTTCCCACTTTGCCCCTTCTACCGCGTAGGTTCTCAGTGCGCGCCCGCCCAGGTCATAAATACGCAGGTGATGGCGTCCCTTGGCTCCTTCCGGTAGTTCTACCCGCAGCGTACGGCCAGCCTGATAAAACTTTACGGACCATTCCGCTCCTTTTTCCGGTAAGTCGAAAAAGGGCGCCCCTTCACCGGCACGGATAGGCTCGCCGGGCCGACCTTCGTAAGCAAAATCCTTGATGGTAATGGATTTAAGATCGGCCGCCACATCTACGCGGAGCCAGCCGAAATGGGTACGATCGGTGTCATTTTCGCTCACGGTAAAACGCAAGCCCAGATAACCGTCCTGCACGCCGGCCGTGTCCCTAAACTTATCGTTGGGGTAGGTGGTGTCATTTACAGTCAGGGCGAGCTGCCCCAGGTCAGAGGGGCCACCGGTTCCTTTATAATTAGTATCGGCTGCGATCTCATCCCGAACATTTAGTTTAAAAGGGTAGTGATAGCTTCCGTAATTGAGCCCGAGCACCTGGCTGGCCTCTCCGGGCCGGGACTGGATAAAGGCGCCACTGGCATTGTACTGGGTGGTATCCACGTACTGTATAATGCGGAAATCCACCACGCCCGCGGTGTCCCCGTCTATATTTAGCTCATACAGGGCATTATTGGTAGCCAGGGTAGTATCGTTCACATCGGTGTACACCACCTGCGCCTGGGCTTTATCCAAGCCCAGAAGGGCGGTAGCCACACTGCCGTAGCGAAATACCAGCTTTTGGAGGGTTTCTTTATCCATATCGTTTTTTAAGAAGAGGGCAAAAATCGCAAATAATCAAGAGGCTAACCAATTTTATGGCGATAAAGCTCGGGGCGGATGGCCTGACGAGCTGCTTCTGGATCAAATGCCTGCGGCAATAAGGCCTCTAAGCGCTGTAGCACTTGCTCAGGAGCCTCGATAAAATCATGGTAGGCCAGCTTTTCATGGTAAATATGGGGCTGCTGGTCCAACCAGCGAAGCAATCGCTGCTCCTCTTTTTCAAAATCCTGGGCCAATTGAAAGGGAAAGTCGCGCACCGCTGCCCCTTTCATCTTTTGCTGGGAGAGCAGCACCTCCAGGAGCGGCCGGTCCATCCACAGCACCAGATAGGGGCGGTCCGGCGGCAAGTGGCGCAGAAGGGGACCCACCACCTTTACTGCTTTACCCCGGGTTTCTTCCCAGCGGGGTGCCCCCTCTGGCAAGTCTTTCACCGGCGCCCACTCCAGGTAACCGGCCGGGTTATGGGCATCGGCTGCCCGCCTCTCATCGGCACACACCGGGTAGCCGCCCGCCGCCAGCACTTGCATGAGCAGGCTGGTGCCACTGCGGGGAAAACCGCTTACCACCACCGTGGCGAGCTCTTCCTCTTTTGGGTCCCTATGAGCCATTTGCTGGGCCAGGGCCTGCGCCTTCTGATGGCGGGGAGCCTGCTGCAAAGCCACCTGCAGCGCTTGCCAGGCGGCTTTCCCTTCCCCATTTTGTTGCAAACTACGCGCCAGGAGGTAATGGGCATGGGGCTGGAAAAACCGTAAAGCCGTACTCTTTTCCAGGTAGTTCACGCCTGCTTCTTCGGCTCCCTGTTCCAAAAGCACCTCGCCCAGCCCGGAAAGCGCCGCGGCCTGTTCCGGGTCCAGCTCTAATACGCGCTGATAATAATGCTTGGCCGCCACCAGTTCTCCGGTCAGGAACAGGCTGCGGGCCATTTCCAGCAGCAACTGCGGAGAGCCCAACGGAAGCTTTTCTACTTTCTCGAAAAAGGCCAGGGCCTCCCGCGGCTTACCAAGGCGGAGCTTATACTGGCCCTGCAGGAAAAGCCCATAAGCACTTTCCGCCTCTTCAGGAGGCCAGGACGTCATAATTTCTTCCAAGGCCTGCCATTGCTTATTGCGCAGGAGGAGTTCTGCCCGGAGAATGGCATGGCGCCCGCTGGGGTCTTCCTTATAAGCCTGCTCTCCTGCTGCCATGGCCGCTTCATGGAGCCCGGCATCCAGCAAACTAAGGGCCCGGTTGTAGCTACGCTCTGCCCGGAGCCAAGAGTGAAAATTGCCCGAAGGCTCTCGCAAATAGCCCAGCTCCGTGAGCTGTTCCGCCAGACGTTCGTCCGTCTTCGAGGGGGCTTCTGCTACTTCCTGCCAGCCGGGCCGCGGCGCGGTATCTTCCCAGGAAGGAAGCTGGCCGGGCGTATTTTGATCCTGAAACACCTCCTGCCATACCCGGCCAGGCAGATCCTCCCCTACCGGCAGTCCGTGCCAGTGGAGCAGGGTAGGCATTACATCAAGAAGATTGGCCCCGAAAAAATTGGAGCCCGGCTTAATGCCGGGGCCGGCCAATATTCCTATGCCGTACGGACGGTGTTCTACCGCCGGGGCGGCCGGCACATCAGGCAGCTCTGCCGTACGCAAGAGTCCAGACTGAAATCCGTGATCTGATAGCAAGAGCACGCGTACCTCCGGGCCGGCCAGTTCCAGCAGCTTTTCCAGCATCATATCGTGGTAGCGATAGGCCGCCTCCACCACGTAATGGTAGCGACGAAAATCCTTTTCAGAAACGCCCTCCAACCGGGCCGGATGATATTTCATGGCCAGGTGGCAAAAATGGTCCAGGGCCTGATAGTACACCGCCGCCACGTCCCAATCTTCCCTTTCCAGTAGCAGGGTGGCCGCGTTATGTACCGTGGCACATTGCGCCAGGATGTCGGTAGCCCGCTGCACCACCGGGTCATCTGCCAGCTCTGAAGCCGGTATATCCGGAAAAAAAGGCTGCAAATGGGCGGGGGTGAGTTCCTCCGGGCGCACCCGGAGCTCGCTGAGAAGCGACTCCAGGCCCGCTGCTTTCACCACGCCTTCCGCAAGGGGCATCTCCGCCGGCGTAGCGGCGTAGCGATCGCTTACCACGGGCCCTTGCAGTTTTTCGCAGGGATAGCTGGGCCACCAGTTTATGAGGGCACAACGCAAGCCCGCCTCTTCCAAAATATTCCAGAAAGCTTTGGTTTTCCGCCCATGGCCCCGCACCGGTGTGGCCTTACCATCAGAAACCCCATCCACAAAACTCAAAATATCGTGCTCATAAGCGCGCCGTCCCGTAGCGATGCTGGTCCAGAGCAAGGGGCTCAGCACGGGCTGCAGGGTAGCCAGGTTGCCCGAAGCGGCCTGCCTCAGCAGGCGCTGGAGGGTAGGCATTTTACCGGCTTCCAGAAGGGGATTGAGCAGTTTCCAGTCGGCTGCATCCCAGCCTATTACCAGGGTTTTGCTCATGAATGCTCTTTTTGGCTTCCCTCCGCTCGGGCCTGTCGCCAGGCCATGGTGCCCCGCCAGCCCTGCGCCAATAGCCCGAGACTGCCCAAAGCGGGCACTACCCGTAGTGAGGCTTGTTGGTGTCCTTGCTTCATACCGGCAAAGTTAAGGTGGTAAGGGGAAGCGCCGTACGCTGTGTTTGGGGGCCTCCGGCCAAATGTGATTCTGGCCTACCAGCGTAGCCATTTCTCTTCAAATTCTGCCCCGGGCCCTACCTGAGGAATGGCCCGGAGCCAGACTTTCATCTCGGAGCTCCCCAGCGGTTTTAAGCGAGCGCTCAGGTCTGGGCCGCCGGCGGGCAGCTCCAGGATAAGGTACCGGCCGTCTTGCTGCCAGTTGGCCCCTTCCGGAAAAAACGGAAATAAAGACAACTCAATACAAAGCTCCAAGCGAACCAAATTACGGGCCGAGCTGGCAAAGATGGCAAGGCCGTACTGCTGGCCCTATGGTAAGTACCACGGTAGCATCTTGCCACGCCAAGGGGAAAGCCTATACTAAAAACAGCCGAAAAACCTGCACCGAAAAGCGATGCTTCGCAATGGGCCGGAGAAAGTCCCCGGTCCGGCTAGTTCACCGGTACCCTACCGCGCTACTCCTTATCGGCCAGTTCAAAGCCTTCTTGCTCCTCGTGGGCCGTCCCTTCTTCCTCTTCCGCGCCGTGGGTCAATTTCTTCAACTTACGCAAGAAGATGAGCAGAATAATACCAAAGAGCACGGTGATCACCGTGATCATAATAAAGGTACGCATCTCCAGCTCATTGGAAGCCTCAAAGAGCACCACTTCGCCTTCGTAATTGGCCATGGATACTTCCACCTCCTTGCCGCGCATAAGGGCGTCGCTGTCCTTTTCATTCACAAAGGTCACCGTCACATGCTGAGGATTGGCCGCCGTGGCTTCTTGCTCTTGCAGTACGGAACGGAGCTGCCCGCGGTTTTCTTGGTTGAGGCGCACCATATCATCGATCACGCCATCGCCCTCCTCGCCGGGCTCCAGCACCACCTCGCCATTTTCCAGGTAGGCTTCTCCTTTCACCTCGAATAGTCCTGCCTGGGCCAGGGTGGAATCAGGAATGAAGCCCCCCTGCCCTTCAAAATTGCTATTCACCTCCGCATAAATGGGTTCCGATTGAGAGAACTCACCAATCACGCCCGCCAGCTTATTGCCCAGGCCCGTAGCGGCAAAGAAAACCCCCATCAGGATAGAGGTGTATTTGGCCGGGGCCAGTTTGGTAATGAAAGATAGCGCCACCGGGGAAGTAGAAAGTTCCCCCAGGGTATGAAACAAATAAGCCATGATAATCCACACCAGGGCGGCCTTGGTACCGCCGAGTACTTCCATAGAGGCCTTGGCCATGAACAAAAAGCCCAGCCCCATGATCATGGTCCCGATGGCCATCTTAAAGAGGGAAGAAGCCTCTCCCCCCTTGCGCTTGCGGCGGGCCCAAAACCCAGCCACAATGGTACCAAAAATGATGATAAAGATGGCGTTTACCGCCTGAAATACCGAGGCCGGGATGGTGCCCTGGAAGAGGAAGCCGAGGTCTACAAAGCGGTCTACCTTTTCCTTGGTATAAATATTCATGAGGCCCCCCGCCTGCTCAAAGGCCCCCCAAAACACGATCACGATGATAAAGGAAAGCAAGAGGACCACGTAACGGTCTTTTTCTTTCTGGCCCAGCTCATTATAGATCACCGCCATAAGCCCGGTCACAAAGGCCAGGAAGATGGTAAGCAGGCCGTAACCGATGGAGCCCAGGGCCCATCCTGCTACACCCGCTATCAATACGTAAAGCCCAAAGAGCCCCACCACACCAAAGAGGGCAAAAGGCACCGTTTCCCGGAGCATCTTCTTAAAGAGCTGGCCCAGGCCGTCATCCGCTTGGGCTTTCTCCTCTTTGGAAGGCGGTTCTCCCACGCCGGTCAGGAATTTTTGCCCGGCCATGTACACGATCTGGCCCAGCAGCATGCCCACGCCGGCCATGCCAAAGCCGTAATGCCAGCCTATTTCTTCGCCTACGTAGCCTACCGCCAGGGAAGCTGCGGCCGCGCCAATGTTGATCCCAATGTAGAAAATGGTAAAGCCCTTATCCCGACGGATATCCCCTTTTTTATAGAGGCCGCCCACCATGGTAGAGATATTGGGCTTGAGCCCGCCCACTCCTATCACGATCAGCAATAGCCCCAGGTAAAAGGCCCACATCTGCTCTACCGCCAGAATGCCGTGGCCGGCACAGAGAATCAGTCCTCCCACCAGCACCGAACGTTTTTGCCCGATAAACTTATCGGCCAGAATACCGCCCGGAATCGACATGACGTACACCAGCATGGTATACCAGCCGTACAGAGCCAGCGCCTCATTGCTATCCCAGCCCAGGCCGGGGTTGTCCCCTACTACTTCCGAGGTAATGTAAAGGGTAAGGATAGCCCGCATCCCGTAATAAGAAAACCGCTCCCACATCTCCGTAAAAAACAAGATGTAAAGCCCTACCGGGTGTCCGAATAATTCTGTGCGTTTGATTTCCTGTGCTTGCGCCATAATGATGAGTTGATTGATGAAAGCAGTCGCCAGGGCTTATTTTTTTAGGCCTGGCGGCCAAATGTGCAACATTCTTATCGATTAGCTTTAGTGTTTGTTACCCTCCAGTGTCTCGTCTAGAAAGTTCAAGAACGAGGCGCGAGAGGACGATAAAACCGGAGTTTACTGAAGTAAATGAGGATTTTGAGGACGATCGCAACGAAGTTATTGGACTTTATAGACAGACACTAGCTTTAGAGATTTTCGAGCAAGAAATCCGTCATCATCCGGTAGAGATGGTAACGGGTATTGCCCCCGGCAATGCTGTGGGTCCGATTGGGGTACACGAACATATCAAATTGCTTATTGGCGGCCACCAGCGCATCTACCATGCGCATGGTATTCTGCAAGTGCACATTGTCGTCGCCGCCGCCATGGACCAGCAAGTAGGGATCTTCCAGCTTATCTACGTGATTAATGGGCGAATTGTCATCGTAGCCCGCCCCATTTTCCTGGGGAAGGCCCATGTAACGTTCGGTGTAAATATTGTCGTAAAAGCGCCAGTTGGTAACCGGGGCCACGGCAATGGCGGCATTAAAAACCTCCGCGCCTTTGGTCAGGGCCAGGCTGCTCATGTAGCCGCCGTAACTCCAGCCCCAAATCCCGATCCGCTCAGCATCCACGTAAGACATACGGGCCAGGTATTTTCCGGCGGCTATCTGGTCCTGGGTTTCGTATTTGCCCAGCTGCTTATAGGTGATGTCCCGGAAGTCGCGGCCCCGGGCGCCGGTGCCCCGGTTGTCTACACTCACCACGATGTAGCCTTCTTGGGCTAGCATTTGGTACCAGAAGTAGTTGAAGCTATCGTACTGATCCTTCACTGTTTGGGCCCCAGGACCGCCGTAAACAAACATCAGGACCGGGTATTCCTTGGCCGGGTCAAAATCTTCCGGCTTGATCATCCACCCATTGAGCTTCACGTCGTAGCTGGTGGTAAAGCTGAAAAACTCCTTGGGCGCTAAGTCGTACTGGGCCAACCGTTCTTTAAGGGAAGCATTGTCGTTAATGGTCCGCACCAAGTCACCATTTTCGGCCCGCAGGGTTTCCAGCGGGGGGGTATCCGTGCTGGAGTAGCGATTGATAAAGTAGGCAAAACCCTCGCTAAAGGTGGCGCTGTTCCAACCGCTTTTGGGGCTCAGGCGCTGCTTGCGGCGGCCTTTCAAATTAATGCGGTACACGTTGCGCCGCAGGGGACTTTGCTCGGCCGCCTGGTAGTACAGCCAGCCATTGTCTTCATCTATGCCGTAAAAAGTAGTAACCGGCCACTCGCCCGCGGTGATCTGGCGGATCAGTTCCCCGTCTTCATCGTAGTGGTAAATATGATTGAATCCGTCCTTTTCGCTGGTCCAGATAAAAGATTCATCCGCCAGGAAAGTAAGGTCGTCATCTATCTCGATGTAGGTATCGGCGCTTTCGTGCAGAATAGGCTCCACTTCCAGCTCGTCTTCGCTTTCCATTTCCGCTTCCCAGAGGGTAAGCTCGTTTTGCAGGCGATTGAGGGTGGTGATCACCAGCTCGTCATCGTCTTGCGTCCACTGCATGCGGGGGATATACTCGAAGGTATCGGGAATGCTTACGGGATGGTCTTTCTGGCGGGCCAGGTCGTACAGATGGATCTGTACTTCGGAATTGGCTTCGCCTGCTTTGGGGTACTTAAACACTTCCTGCTGGGGGTATAAGCCCTTGCCAAAGAGGTCCATGGAAAAAGTAGGTACCTGGCGTTCATCAAACTGATAATAGGCAATGTAGCTACCTTCAGGCGACCAGTGAAAACCCTTGTGGAAACTAAATTCTTCCTCGTACACCCAGTCTACCGCGCCGGCGATGAAGGCATCCTCTTTCCCTTTGCCAAAGCGGATAATACGGCCATCGCTAAGGTCTTGCACGTGCATGCGGTTGTTATACACGAAGGCTACTTTATTTTCCGTGGGGGAGAAATCGGCCAGGCGCTGCTTGCCGGCTACCCGGAGGGAATCAAGGGAATGGGCCTCCAGATCATAGATGTAATAGTAACTCTTAGTGCTGTGCCGGTAAATGGGCTCCGTCTGGGTAGCCAGCAAGAGCATGGTCTCGTCGGGATTAAACTGGTACTGATCAAAAACCAACTGCTTGCCGGTGTGCTTTTTAATCTCCGCGGTGGTGAGCAAGGTATCTACCGTTTCCCCGGTTTGGTAGCGGCGTTTTAGGATGGCGGGGCCATCTGCGGTGCGGCTTAGGGTGGTAAAATGCTCTCCGTCCTTCATGGACCTGAGCCCGCGGGTGGTGCGGCCGTAGAAGCGGTATTCTTTCCAAACATTCTCAAGGGTAACTTTTTTATCTTGAGCCCGGCTAAAACCGCTGGCCAAAAAGAGCGCCAGTAAGGCATAGGCGAAAAAAGAAAAGCGCATGCGTAAAAATTTTAGCGCCGAAATTAGGATAAATTAACCAGACTATGGACTACCAAGCCATCGGCGAAGCCGCGGTGCGGCACTTTCAAAAAACGGTAGGCGCCGATTACGTCTTGACACATCCGGAAGAGCGGGCGGCCTACGGCCACGACGAGACGGAAGACCTGCAATTTCCGCCGGAGGTGGTGGTGAAAGCCCGTGCCACCGAAGAAGTAGCGGCTGTGCTGCGCTACTGCCATCAACACCAGCACCCGGTAACCGCCAGTGGGGCCCGCACCGGCCTGAGCGGCGGGGCGCTGCCGGTAAGGGGCGGCGTAGCCCTGAACCTGGAGCGGATGGATCAAATCCTGTCCATCGATGAGCGCAACCTGCAGGCCCGCGCGCAGCCGGGGGTTATCAATCAGGTATTTCACGAAGCTTGCCGGGAAAAAGGCCTTTTTTACCCACCGGATCCTTCGAGTTGGGGCAGCAGCACCCTGGGGGGCAACCTGGCCCATAATGCGGGGGGCCCGCGGGCGGTGAAGTACGGGGTGACCAGCGCCTACGTGCTGGACCTGGAAGTGGTGCTGGCCAGCGGGGAAGTGATCCGCACCGGCGCGCCCGTGCTGAAAAACAGCACCGGATACAATCTTACCCAACTGATGGTGGGCAGCGAGGGCACGCTGGGCATCATCACCGAAGCCACCTTCCGGCTTATTCCCTATCCACGCGATAAGCGCCTGCTGCTGGCGCCCTTTGCATCGGCCGAAGCGGCCTGTGAGGCCGTTTCCGCTATTTTCCAGGCAGGCATCACCCCCAGCGCCATGGAATTTATGGAACGCGATGCCATCGATTACACTCTGCGCTTTTTGCCGGAGGTCAATCTGCCGGTGGGGCCTGAAGTAGGGGCGCATTTGCTCATCGAGGTAGATGGACGGCACCCCGAGCTGCTCATGCAGGAGTGCGAAGACATGGTAGAAGTCCTGGAGCAGCACGGCGGCCAGGAAATACTTTTGGCCGATAGTGCCAAACAAACCGAGCAGCTATGGGCCCTGCGCCGCAAGGTGGGCGAGGCGGTAAAATCGCACTCGGTGTACAAAGAAGAAGATACGGTGGTGCCCCGGGCGGAGCTGGCCCGCCTGCTGCGAGGCGTAAAAGCCATAGGCCGGCGGTACGGCTTCCAATCGGTATGCTACGGCCACGCGGGCGATGGCAACCTGCACGTCAACATCATCAAAGGGGAGCTGAGCGACCGGGCCTGGCGGGAGGAACTGCCGGCGGGCATTCGGGAAATCTTTGCGCTGGTGCGCGAGCTGGGCGGCACGCTCAGCGGGGAGCACGGCATAGGCTGGGTACAGCAAGATTACCTGGACGTGGTGATGGGGCCGGTGGAACGGGCGCTGCAGCAAAAAATAAAGAACACGCTAGATCCCCGGGGTATTCTGAATCCGGATAAAATATGGGGCCGTGACGGGGAAGAAGGGAGATGAATGAGGCTACTGGCACCCCTGTATGGGGTGCGTAAGGGAAGTGCCCCCAGAGCAAGAAAAATGCAGATGAAGATAACCGGCCATGATCATACTTTCATCCGCTGTTTTTACAATTTCATATTTTACAATACACCATCGTAATGACCAGATTGCCAAACTTCTGGTGGAATAAAGGGGCGCGCAACCCAAATTCACGCGTGCGTAAAGTGGCTGCCCCCGGTCCGGTGGTTTCCGAAACGCCCCCCTAAAAAAACGCTCAAAAAAGCCTGCGGGAAATAAGCGTCGGGAAGCCCCTTTTGCCCAGAAACTGCCGAATTAATAAATTAGTGTAAATTACGCCATTGGAATTTGATCTACTTTTATGGAACTCCCCGCCTTCCTCCTCGCTGATAATACCGATGAACCGGACGCCCTCTACGTGATCCACACCCAGTACCCCCGCTTTGCCTGGGACCTCCAGCGGGATGAAGTGGAGTGGTTTGACCAACTGGAAGGCACCGAAGAAGACCTTATAGACGAAGTGGGCCGCCTGATGGAAACCGCCCAGGCCTTTTACGAGCGGGAAATGCGCCGCCACGAAGCGGAGGTTTCCTAGGCCTTGCGCCCGGCTTTGCGCCGTACTTTAGCGCCCGCTTAAAAGCAATGGCAAACGGTGCGCACGGCAGAACACTTTCGGCTTAACTGGCAGCTGGCCTGGCCCGTCATGATCGGGCAGGTGGGGCACGTCCTGGTAGGACTGGCCGATAGCATTATGATAGGCCGGCTGGGCACCGCGCCCCTGGCCGCGGCGGCTTTTGCCAACTCCATCTTTATTATCCCCATGATCTTTGGCATCGGCATGGCCATAGGCCTTACCACGCCCGTGGCCAATGCCGACGGACAAGGCAAGCCCCTGCTGGTGCGGAGCTATCTCAAGCACGGCCTCTACACCATGGGCGGCCTGGCCCTCTTTCTGGGCCTGCTGCTGGTGGCCATACAAGGTTTGCTGCCCTATTTTGGCCAGGAAGCCGCTGTGAGCCGCCTGGCCCAGCCTTATTTTGGCTTGCTGAGCGTCAGCCTGCTGCCCCTGCTGCTCTTTCTTACCGGTAAGCAATTTGCCGAAGGCCTCAGTGATACCCGGCCCGCTATGGCCATCTCGATTGGGGCCAACCTGATCAACATCGGGCTCAACTACCTCCTCATTTACGGTACGGCGGGCTTCCCGGCGCTGGGGCTTAATGGGGCAGGCCTGGCCACCCTCATCGCCCGCGTGCTGATGGCCCTGGGCATGACCCTCTACGTGTTTCGCAAACCCGCCTTCCGGGCCTACACCCAGGCCATTCGCTGGGGGGAAACGCGGCGGGCGCACTTCCGTAAATTGCTGCAACTGGGCATTCCCTCAGGCTTGCAGTACGTTTTCGAAGTATCGGCCTTTGCCGCCGCGGCGGTCATGATGGGGTGGATCAGCGCCGAAGCCCTGGCCGCCCATCAGGTGGCCATTTCCCTGGCCTCGGTAAGTTATATGGCCGCCAGTGGTTTTGGCACCGCGGCCAACGTCCGGGTGAGCAACCAGCTCGGCGCCCAACGCCCCCAGGTGATGGAGCAGGCCGGATACACCAATTTTTACGCCGTGCTGGTGTTTATGCTCTTCTGGGGCTTGCTTTACGCCGGAGGGCGCCATTACTTTCCCACCTGGTACAGCGAAGACCCCCGGGTGGTGCAGCTGGCCGCCGAACTGCTCCTGGTGGCCATTTTCTTTCAATTGAGCGATGGCCTCCAAGTCACCGCCCTGGGTGCCCTGCGCGGCCTATCGGATACCCGCATTCCTACCCTGATCACCTTTGGCAGCTATTGGTTGCTGGGCGTGGGCGGCGCCTATCTGGCGGCCTTTGTTTTTTCCTTTCAAGCCCTCGGCATCTGGTTTGGTCTGGCGCTAGGGCTTACCGGCTCGGCCGTATTTTTAACTTGGCGCTTTGTAAACCGCTGCCGGCACCTGGCCGCTACGCCGATTAATTCCTGATCTATGCTTCATCCCCTCCGCCTTCGTTATGCCTTGATCGCCCTGCTGCTGATTGCCCTGCTGGCTCCTTTGCGCATCCCTTTGCCCACTTTGTCCATCACCCTCCAGTCGCTGGTGCTTTTTCTGGCGGCCGGGCTCCTGCCCCTGCGGGAGGCAGTAGGCGTGATCGGCGCTTACCTCTTGCTGGGCGCCGTAGGCTTACCGGTTTTTGGGGGCCATACCGCCGGTTGGGAAAAGCTGATCGGCCCCACCGCCGGCTTCCTCTGGGGTTTTTGGGCCGTGGGCGCCTGGGTGAGCTACGTGAGCCATCGCAAACCGCTCCACTTTTTTGCGGGCATGCTCCTATTTTTCCGGGCGCAAATATTCTTGTTTATCCCCGGCTTTGCCGTGCTCTATTTTATGCTCCCGGAAGCCAATTTGGTATCCACCTTCATCCGCCTAATTCCCGGCCTGCTGCTAAAAACGGTAGCCGGCGGCCTGCTACTCGTCTGGCTGCTGCGGGTGCTTCCGCCGGAAGTAACCCAGGCGCCCAGAGCAGACTAAAGGGCGAAAAACCACGAGACTATAGTGGGGCGCTAACGTAACAATTTATATCCGCCATGGTGTATCCCCCGTTAGGAAACGTACCGGACGAGTAGCCGGTGAGCAACAACTACTGTGGCAGGGTTTAGCTCATCTGCTTAAAGCTGGGCGCTTTATGCCAAGCTTGGTCGAAGAGTGGCCGATTTTTTTCATCTTTACATGTTTTTTAGTTGCACTTCCATCCGTAGGTTTTAAAGTGCCCGAACCGAGGGGCTTTAGCTACCCGCAGGGTTTAGTGTAACAGCAGGTATGTTTAATGCCTTGCTTACGCATTGTGGGATAGAAACGAAGGAAATTTATACTTTTGTTTTCATAGGAACTTAAACGTTTGAAAACCGGCCCTAAACATACACGCAAACCGTTGGCAAGCATCAATTCCGACATCAACCATTAGAAAGATTCCTTAAATTTAGATCCATGCAAATTGAAAGAATAAATAATGAAATCCTGATTCGACTTCCAGGTTCTACAGACACCATTGGTTTACAACGACTTTTGGACTTCTTGAAATTCAAGGAAATCACTTCGAAAAGTAAAGCAACTGCGGACCAAATCGATGAACTCACAAATGAGTCGAAAAGTGATTGGTGGTCGAAAAACAAGCAGCGCTTCATTAAATGAATGTAGTTGTTGACACCAACATTTTATTCAGTGCGATTTTAAGTCCAAAGGGAAAAATTGATGATCTCCTTTTGAATTCCGAAAGAGCGTTCTCCTTTTTCGCTCCGGTTTTTCTCATCGAAGAACTTGATCAACATCATTCCAAAATGCTGAAAATATCCGGCTATACTGAAAACGATTTGAAATTCTTAAAGCGTACTCTCTACCATCATATAGAATTCATCGACCCAGAAATAGTTCAGCGAGAAAGTTGGCTTAAAGGTCTTGAAATGACCTCAGATATTGATGAGAAAGATACGCCTTTTGTTGCACTTGCTATAGACCTAGAAGGAGCTCTTTGGACTGGAGACAAGAAACTAATCAAGGGGCTTCGATCTAGAGGAGTTAAATGGACCTTAACAACAGAGGAACTCGACCAAGTAAGAAATAAAAACTAATGCCAATAAATAAGTACTCCAGCGACCAAGAGGGCTAAACTTTGATGATCATCTTGCAGCCCGTAATAGGGTACGGGACCAACACTCCCGGGAAGACAAACGGGTCCTATGGAGACGCCATGTAAATTTTTGGGCCTAGTAGCGCACGACTATCGAACGGGAGGGCCTAGGTAGAACCAGAAAATTGCTTCTGGCAGAGCTTAGGACAAGTCGTATGCGGTAGCCCTGACACCCGTCCAAAATAGGTCTACACTTTAATTATACCGCATACCAAAATCCTATCATCATGAGTAAAATGACCGCCCCCCTTTTAAGTCTGGTTGTTTTAATGGGCCCTTTCACCATGGCACAAGATTTTGCCCCCCTAGGCGCTACCTGGCACTATAATATGAAAAGCGGTTCAGCGCCGCACTGGTACGTTTCATTTGTAGAAATAGAAGCTACTAAAGACACCCTTTTTCAGGGGGTGAACTGCCGGGTCCTGGAAAAGAGCACCTTACCGCAATGCCACGGCCGCACTAAGAAAGAATATCTTTATCAAAGCAATGACACCGTATTCTTTTGGGATTTTGACCTACAGGAATTTGAACCTATAATCGTTTATAACGCTACTCCAAATGATCAGTGGGAATTTCAATTTGTTGATTATTTAGGTAATCGACGTACTATGCGCGTATCCGTGGATTCAATAAGTATGGACACTTACAACGGCCAATCCCTTAGATCTATGCATGTTACTTATCAAGCGTTAAATTCAAACTGGACGCCCACCCATACTTCCAAAATCGTAGAGCGTCTAGGAGATACTACGTATTTATTTAATTACTGGAATTTCTCCAACTGCGATATAACTTTCGGTGCAGGCCTGCGGTGTTATACTGACTCTATATTTGGTTCCTATAACAGTCAGCAATATTCGAGCTGTACATATAACAACATTGGCGTACCTGAAAAAGAAACGCAACCATTTTTTAACATCTATCCCAACCCAGCAAATGGCAGTTTTAGACTAAGTTATCAAGAAAAGGGGAAAATACATCTGCGAATAATGGGCCCATCCGGTTTAACCTATTTGGACAGAATAGTGAACCCAGCCCACCAAAAAATTGATGTCTCGCACTTAAGCGCGGGCATCTATATTGTAAGGATACAAACCGACAGTTGGTCAGGTAGCCAAAGACTAATCATTGAACGAGGCGGCCAATAAAAGACCCGCAATAAAATTACCTAGAGTATATATAAGCTGACGGTTTGCCCCCCCATTTCTCTGCCGACTGAGAAATAGGCAGCTTTGGGTCCCGGTTTGCCCCCCACACCCAAAAGGACTCACCACCAAAAAAATACCCCCCGACCAAAGGCCGGGGGGCATTTCTTTCCTTGGTATAAAAGAGGTGTTTTTACTTCACTATCAGGGTACCTTTCATACTCTGGTGCCCGGGATAGGTGCAAATGTACTGGTAGTTACCGGCTTTTGCGGGCGCCGTAAAAGTCAGCTCCACCGTTTCCCCCGGCTGGGCCAGGTCCGTGGCAGCGATTACCGCCGGGTGGTCTTCCGGTACAAAGCCTCCGTCTTTACCCACCTTGGCGCCGGCATTGATCACGTCCATTTGTTTGCCTATCTGGATAAACACGGCGTTGTGGATCATGGCCTCCGCCGAGGCCGTATTTTCCATGGTAAGCTTTACCGTAGCCCCGGCGGGCACGCTAAGGCGCTTGGGCTCGTAGGCCATGGTGTTCATGGTTTCGCCCGTGGTGCTGAGGCTCAGCGCCACGGTATCAGCTTCTTCCATGGTTTCTTCCATAGTTTCTTCCTGAGCGGGCGCCTTTTCCGTGCTTTCCTGCTCGGCCGGCGCTTCTTGGGTTTCTTGGTTGGCAGGTGCATTACCTCCCCCGCTACAAGCGGCCATCAGCATGGCAGCCGCGGCAAAAAGTGCAATTCGTTTCATCGATGTTTTGATTTTAGATTAGATTCGCTGTGCAAAAGTAACCCGCACGGCCCAGAGAAGTTTCCCGCCGGCTTCATTTATGCACATTCATTTTGCCACTCGGCCAGACGTTCACCGCCACCCCGGGGGAGACACCCTCCACCTGGAGCAGGTCATGCGCAGCCTCGCCCAGCGGGGCCATCGAGTTTCCCTGCACGATAAAGCCGCCTGGCGGCAGGCAGATGTCCATCACTTTTTCAACCTGGGCCGCCCGGAGCACCTGCTGCATTGGTTGCCCCCCCGGCACCGCCCCCTGGTGGTGCACAGCCTGCTGGTGCAGTACCGGCGTACCGATGCGGAGACCAGCTTTTTCCGCCGGCTGGCCTTGCAGTTGCTCGGCGCCCACGGCCTGGCCTATCTCAAAGTTTGGGCCCGCGTTTTCCGCGGGCAGCACCGCCTCCCGCCGCTGCGCTACCTTCTGCTGGGCCAGCGCCGGAGCGAGCGCCTGCTTACCCGCCGTGCCCACCGCATCATTACCGCCAGTGCCCACGAGGGGCAGCAAGTTATGAATCGCTATGGATTGGGCCTGCGGCCAAATGTGATTCCCCCCGGCCTGGAACATTTCCCCGCCGTACCCCCGCCTTCGTATCAGGAAGCCGCGGTCCTTTGCGTGGCCCGCATAGAGCCCCTCAAAAATCAACTGCGCCTCATCCAGGCCTGCCAAAAACTAAACGTCCCCCTGCATTTGGTGGGCGAAGCCAGCCCCAACCACCAGGCCTATTTCCAGCGCTGCCAGGCGGCAGCCTCCGCCCAGGTAAGCTTCCACGGGGCCCTGCCGAGAGAGGAAGTAGCCCGCCTCATGCAGCGCTTTCGGGTGCATGCCCTGCCCAGCTTATTTGAAACCACCGGCCTCAGCACCCTGGAAGCCCTGGGGAGCCACTGCCTGGTGGTGGTGAGTGCCCAGCCCATCCAGCGGGAATTATGGGGGCAGCGCGCCTTTTATTGTGACCCCCGCCGCGTAAGCTCCATTACCGGGGCCATTCGGCGCGCCCTGGCCACCCCGCCCCTCTCCCACGCCAGCTACGTACGGCGGCGTTTTAGCTGGGCCCAGGGCGCTGAGAAAATTGACGACCTTTACCACGCGCTTTTATAGCCCATCGGCATGGCTTTACACATCGGCATCATTGGCACCCGGGGCATCCCCAATTACTACGGCGGCTTTGAAGAATGTGCCCAGCAACTGGCCGTGCAGCTCACCAAAATGGGCCACCGAGTTACCGTGTACAATTCCCATCGCCACCCTTACGAGCACAAAACCTTCCAGGGCGTCCACATACTCCACAAGTACGATCCCGAGCACCGCCTGGGCACGGCCGGGCAGTGGATCTACGACCTCAACTGCTTTTGGGACGCCCGCCAGCGTCCTTTCGATGTGCTGCTCAACCTGGGCTACACCTCCAGCGCTCCCTGGCTGCCCCTGGTAAGCCAGCAAATGCCGGTAGTGACCAATATGGACGGGCTGGAATGGCAGCGGGCCAAATACGGCCCCTACGCCAAGCGTTACCTCCGCTGGGCGGAACGCTGGGCCGCCCGGCGGAGCCAGGTATTGGTAGCCGATGCCCAGGAAATCCAGCGTTACCTCCAGGAACAGTATGGCAGCCAGCCGGTGTACATCCCCTACGGAGCCCACCCGTTCCGGAAGCCCAGCGAAGAAGCGCTGCAGCGCTTCAACGTCCAGCCCGGCAGCTACAACCTTATCGTAGCCCGCCTGGTGCCGGAAAACAACCTGGAGGTGATCCTCGAAGGGGTTCAGAAAAGCCATTCGCAGCGCGTGATGCTGGTGGTGGGCCACCACGAAAGCCCCTACGGAAATTACCTTAAAACCCGCTTTCGCGACAGTCGCATCCGGTTTTTAAAAGGCACCTTTCGCAAGGAACGCATCAATAACCTCCGCTACCACGCCCACCTCTACTTTCACGGTCATAGTGCCGGCGGCACCAACCCCAGCCTGCTGGAAGCCATGGCCTGCCGCTGCATGATCGTAGCCCACCAAAATCCCTTTAACCGGGAAGTGCTGGGCGAAGCCGGCAATTATTTCATCGATGCCTCCGACGTGGTCAATGCCCTCGACCACCTAGACCGCAACGAAATTCAAAAGCGCCACATTCAGGCCAATATCGAAAAGATCAAGACCCAGTACGCCTGGCCGCTCGTAGCGGAACAGTATGAGGTAACCCTGGAACAGGCCCGGCTTTCTTGAATCACATTTGGCCGCCAGGCCTACTGCCCGCGCAGCCACTGCCAGAGGGTGGTAGCCAGGATGCGGAGGTCCAGCAGCAGCGACCAGTGCTCCAGGTAATACACATCCGCCCGGACCCGGGCGCGCATGTGTTCGAGGTCGTGGGCGCCCTTAAGGCCCTGCACCTGCGCCAGGCCGGTGATGCCCGGCTTCACCAGATGGCGCACCATGTAGCGCTCGATGAGCGCGCGGTAGCGCTCGGTGTGGCTAAGCATGTGCGGGCGGGGCCCTACCAGCGACATGTGCCCGGTAAAGACCAACCAAAATTGCGGCAATTCATCCAGGTGCCACTGCCGCAACCAGCGCCCTGCCGGGGTAATGCGCGCATCGTCTGGCTGGGCCTGGGCCTGGTGGGCCTCTGCATTGGGGCGCATGGTGCGCAGCTTAAGGATGCGAAAAGACTGGTTTTGATAGCCACTGCGCCACTGCCGGAATAATAATGGCCCGGGGCCCGAAAGCCGCACCACCAGCAGTAAGACCGGCAAGAGCCAGGGGTAAAGCAATAGCATGAACAGGCTGGCGCCCAGCACATCGGTGATCCGCTTGAGGAGGCGCCAGTGGGCGTACTCCAGGGGCTCCCGGCGAAAACTCAGCACCGGCACATCCTCGTAAAAGTCGATTTGCAGGCTTTTAGAATGCTGCACGCCCAGATCTGGCAGGGCCCGGAAGCGCAGCAGGCGCGCATCGGCCAGGTGAAAGTATTGCTGCCAGCGCGGGTCGCCGGTGGGAAAAGCCACCAATAATTCCTGCACGGGGTGGCTATCGAGAAAGGCCGGCAGGGCCTCTTCCGGCCCGTGGGGCACCTGGGTATCCGGCGCTTCCGGCCCAAAGGTATGCACCACCCGCAGGCCCAGCTCGGGCCGCCGCCGTAAGGTTTGCAGGAAGGGCGCCAGGCGCTCGGGCGCCCCTACCAGCACCGCGCGGCGAAAGCCACTGCGCCGGTACCAACGGCGCAGCGCCCGGCGAAACAGCCAGTGCCAGGCGGCGGTGGTGAATAGCGTAAGGCCATAGAAAGCGATCAGAAAAAGCCGCGAGTATTCATCCCGCTTAAGCGCCACCAGCAGCAAGCTCAGGATAAGCAAGTGCAGCAGCCCCACCCGCAGGCTACGGCCTGCCGCCCGGCGCGGTTCCAAAACGGAGCGCAAGCGATAGCTGCTTAAGGCCAGGCTCAGCATCACCCAAAGCACGTTGACAAAGGCCAGCAGCTGCAGGTAGTCGTCGTAATAGCTGGTTTGCCGCAGCTGAATTTCCTGAAAGCGCCAGGCTCCAGACGCCAGAAAGGCGGCATTAAGCCAAAGAAGGTCCCCGGCCAAAAGCAGCCCTTGCTGCACCCGGGAAGAACGTCCTACACTCATGGCGCTTGCTTTAATTGTTGGAGAAGCCGCTCTGCCCTTTTTTGGTGGCGGGGGGGCCACTGGCTGTGGTGCCGGCGGGCGTACTGCTCCACCCAGTTTTTCACCGGCGCCTGAAAGGTAGCTTTGAACGTTTGCCGCGCCGCCCGGCGCAACTGCCAGTTGGGATGAAAGAGCGCTTCAAAGATATACGGAACACCGGCCTCGGTAACCACCTGCAGCGCGGCCATAAGCTCCAGGGCATTGATCCGGGTAAGGAAGGCGTAGGCCGGGCTGCTGTAATCTACAAGCTGGCGCACCGCGTCCCGGTCGCTAAAAAGCGCCGCCCGGTAAGCCAGTACCGTAGTGTGTACCTGATGCCCCGGTAGCCCGGGCTGCTCCGCCCAGTGGGCTTCCTTCAGCCATTTATGCTGCTCGGGGGCCTGCGGGTTTATGCTCCGCTCGATGGCCCGCTTCCGGAGCACGTAACTCCTTCCCTGCCGGCGTAAGTGCCGCAGCCGCTCCGCCAGTTCGGGACGAAACCCCGGCAGCAGGGCCAGGGCCTCTTTTTGCAGGTTTACCTCGGGCGCTTGCAGCGCGGTTTTAAAATAGGCCAGGCGCTCCTTTTCGCTGGGCTTGCGCTTGAGCAGCAGTTTCAGCGCTTGGGCCCGGAGCCCGTAATGTGCTTCCTCCTGCCCCAGTACGCTTTCCAGAAAGCGCTGGGCGCCCGCCCCGGTGATATCTTCCATGGCCGCTACCGCCCGGTAACGGTCCATGAGCGCCGGGCTCTGCCGGTACTGCCGCTGCCAGCTTTCCAGCGGCTTCCGTACCCGGCTGCGCAGCAGCCAGCGGTCCAGCTGGGCTATTTTCCAGTAACGCAAGGTTTTTGGGGGCAGGGGCAAACTGGTGTCATTGGCCGCGGCCGCCGGCCAGTGCAGCCAGGTGGTATCCGGAGGCCCTTCTTGAGGATAGGCCACCACGGGCAGGTGGAGCGCAAAACGCCCCAAGCGCCGCAGTTCGAGGCGCCGCTTCCCTTCCCGTCCCCGCTGGGTAACCCGCAGGAAAGGCCCGCCCGGCTGCCGTACCCACTGCTGGAAAAAGCCGGCCAGGGAACAGTCGCACACCCGCTCTAAGCTGAGCCGCAGGCTGTCGGTAGTGACCACGCCGTAGGCATGGCGGCGCAGGTATTGGCGCAGGGCACTGTCCAGCACCGCCGTGCCCAGGCGCTGCTCCAGCATGTACATCACCCAAGCCCCTTTCTGGTAAAAAAGGGCCGAGCCTGCCTGCGGGTGGGCCAGGGGCAGGCTATCGTTTTGGGGCGCCTGCCACACTTTTTGGGCCGCCTCGTGCCGGTTCCAGGCGTAATATTCCGGCCCGTAAAGCTGCGCTTCGGACAGCCACTGATAGTAAGTGGCCAGGCCCTCGTGCAGCCAGTGATGCTTGCTGCTGCGGGCCGTAACCAGGTTGCCATGCCACTGATGGGCCAGCTCGTGGGCATTTACGTAGGTGTAATTGCGGTCTTGAAAAGCGATGCTGTCCACCAGAAAAAAGTCGCCAAAAATAGTGGCGGTGGTGTTTTCCATGGCGCCGTGGCGGAAGTCGCGCACCGGCGCTTGCTTATAGTTGGGCCAGGGATAGGGCACGCCGATCTTCTTTTCCAGGTAATTAAAAATGGCCTCGTTGCGGTAATAGGTCCAGTCGTAATCCGCTTTTCGGTCCCGATAGATGTACTGGGTGAGCGGCACCCCACTGCCGCTGCGGGTATGCACGGTATCGTAGCGGCCTATGACCAGCGCTATCAGGTAGCTGCTCATCGGTTTTTGCAGGGCGTAGTGCCAGCGCTGCCGGCCATCGGGCAGGCGCTCTCGACGGAGCAGTTGCCCGTTGCTCATCACTTGGTAGGCCGTGTCAAAGGTGGCCGTAAGGCTTACGATCACCTTATCGGTTTGCGCATCGTGATGGGGGATCCAGTGGCGGTGGTCTATGCCCTGGCCCTGGGTCCATATTTGCCGGCGGGCCCGGTAGGTAGTATCCTGCCAGCCGGAAAAGTAAAGGCCTTTGCGGGGCTGGCATTGATAGCTGATGCGGAGGCGGATGGTGTCTTCCGGGTGGGTGGGTGGGGCCTGGAGGTGGAGGCCGGAATCTACGGCGGTGTGGGCTAGGGGCTTGCCATTCCAGCGGACCGTATCGTACTGCATCCGGATGCCGTTCAGGAAAATAGAATCGCCCCCTTGCACGTCCGTGATGCGGTGCAGCACGGTGCCTTGCACGGTTTCGGTGAGAGTATCCAGTCTTACCCGCAGGTCCAGATGGGTAAAATCTTGCCCCGCCAGCAGCTCACTCGCCAGCAGCAGCACCAGCAGGCAGAATCTTTTTGGTACGCGTCTTGCCCTTTTCTCCATGCGGCCAAAATACGAAGCGCCGCCAGAATCTCCGGCCCGGGTCGGCTGGGCGACCTCCCCAGCGCCGGGCATCTTTTACCTTTGTAGCTCCTAAAAATGTAATGCTATGCATCGTTCCTTTCGTCCCCTTGGTCTCGTTTTGGCCTTTTTGTTCAGCTTTTCCCTCGCCGCCCAGTCCGAGCAGGGCATCCAGTGGATGAGCATCGAAGAAGCCCAAAAAGCCGCCCAAAAAGAACCCCGCCCCGTAGTGATCGACGTCTATACCGACTGGTGCGGCTGGTGCAAAAAGATGGACGCCGCCACCTTCCAGCATCCCGGCATCGCCCAGTATGTCAACGAAAATTTTTACGCCGTAAAACTGGACGGCGAAGAGCGCGATAGCATTACCTTCCGCGGCCAATCTTACGGCTACGTACCCCGCGGCCGCCGGGGCTATCACGAGCTGCCCGCCCAGCTGCTCAAGGGCAAGCTCTCCTACCCCACCGTGGTGTTCCTGGACCCCCAGCTCAAGCTTATTCAGCCCATTCCGGGTTATCAAGGGCCCAAAAACTTCGAGACCATCATCACCTACATGGGCGAAGGCCACTACAAAACCCAGCCTTTTAAGCAGTACCGCACCAATTACGATCATAGCTTGGTGCAGTAAGGGGCCACGTGATCGTTCCGGCCTGCCGGCCAAATGTGATCCCGGCGGCCGGAAGCGGGAACAAGCTCTGTAACCCCTTCCAAAAAAGGGAGAAAACCTACCTTTGCGGCCTTTGCTAAAAAGCTGCCCGCATGAAGATTTCTTACGCCTGGCTGCGCCAGTATCTGCCCATTGATCTGCCCGCCGAAAAAGTAGCCGAGCTGCTTACCCATACCGGCCTGGAGGTAGAAGGCCTGGAAACGATCGACTCCGTGCCCGGAGGCCTCCGGGGCGTGGTGACGGGCCGCATCCTGCGCTGCCAAGCGCATCCCAACGCCGACAAGCTCCAGCTTACCCAGGTGGACCTGGGGCAGGAAACGCCCGTCCAAATCGTGTGTGGCGCTCCCAATGTGGCCGAAGGACAAGATGTGGTGGTCGCCACGGTGGGAACGGAACTGCCCACGGAAGAAGGCAGCTTTACCATTAAGAAAAGTAAGCTCCGGGGCGAAGTGTCCGAGGGGATGATCTGCTCCGAGAAAGAACTAAACCTGGGCCCCAGCCATGAAGGCATTCTGGTCTTAGACGGCAGTCCCGAACCCGGCACCCCCGCCGCCCGCTACTTTGAACTGGAAAGCGATCAAGTTTTTGAAATAGGCCTCACCCCCAATCGGACCGACGCCATCAGCCATTACGGCGTAGCCCGCGATCTGCGCGCGGCCCTCCTGCGCTATGAAATGGACCCGCCCGCGCTCAATCTCCCCTCCGTGGCCAATTTTGTAGAGGGAGGCAATGCCATGCCCATCGATATCCAAATAGCCGATGAGGCCTGTCATTTTTACGCGGGGACGGTGATCCGGGACGTCCAGGTAGGGCCCTCCCCTTCCTGGCTGCAAAACCGCCTTCGGGCCATTGGCCTCCAGCCCATTAACAATGTGGTGGACATTACCAACTACCTCCTGCACGAAACGGGACACCCCCTCCACGCCTTCGATGCCGAGCGCATCCACGGCCAGCGCATCCAGATCAAAAAATGGCCGGCGGGCACCTCATTTACCACCCTGGACGGTAAGGAGCGAAAGCTGGACGCCGAGGACCTTACCGTGAGCGACGCCCAGCGGCCCCTGGTCCTGGCCGGCATCATGGGCGGCACCGATAGCGGCGTACAAGCGCATACCCAACACGTCTTCCTGGAATCGGCCCGTTTTGATCCGGTACACGTGCGCAAAAGCGCGAAGCGACATGCCCTTAACACCGATGCTTCCTTTCGCTATGAACGCGGTATAGACCCAGAACTGAGTCTGTACGCGCTTAAGCGGGCCGCCCTCCTCATTCAGGAGCTGGCGGGCGGCGAGATGGCCATGCGCCTCCGGGAAGAAAAAACCCACACGCCCAAGCCCCGAGAAGTAACGCTCAACCTGGATTACCTCCGCCGCCTCATTGGCCAGGAGATTCCCGGAGAAATGGTTCGCTCCATTTTGCATTGGCTCGATATCCGCATCACCGCCGAAAACGGCCGCGACTGGCACCTGGAAATTCCCCTTTACCGCCACGACGTGAGCCGCCCGGCCGACGTATGCGAGGAAATCCTGCGCATCTATGGTTTCAATGCCGTGGAAACGCCTGCCCAGCTGCGCATCAGCCTGTCGGCTACCGAACGTAAGCCCAGGCAAAAGCTGGAAAACCAGCTCTCCGAAGGGCTCAAAGCCCGCGGCTTCCAGGAGATCATCAACAACTCCCTCACCGCCAGCCGCTATTTCGAAAAATTTGGCTTTAAGGATGAGCAGTCGGTTTACATGCTCAACCCCCTGAGCCAGGACCTCAACGTACTGCGCCAAAGCCTGTTGCCGGGCGGATTGGCCACTATCGCCTATAATTTACGCCGCCAGCGGGCCGATCTCAGGCTTTTTGAATGGGGCCGTCAGTACCAGCAATATCCCGACAGCTATCAGGAAACCCCGGTCCTCGCCCTTTGGATCACGGGCCGGGAAAAGGCGGAAAACTGGCGCAACGGCGACCAAGCCGCCGATTTTTTCACCCTGAAAGCAGAAGCGCAGCAACTGCTCTCGGCCCTAGGCATTGATGGCCCTAAAGAAAAGGTCCTGGAACACCCCGCCTTTACCGGAGCCCTGGAGTTTCGCCGCGGCAAGCGCAAGCTGGGCCGCCTGGGCAAGGTAAGCCCCGCCCTTCTCCAGGCGCACGAGCTGGAGCAGGCGGTTTATTACCTGGAGCTTTACTGGGATGTCCTCATCGAACAGGCCGGGCCCCAGCAGCCCATCTTCCAGGAGCTGCCCCGTTTCCCGGAAGTAAAACGCGACCTGGCCTTACTGGTAGACCAGGATGTCCCCTACGATCAGCTCCAGCAGGCCGCCCAGCAGGCCGAAAGGAAAATCCTGCAGGCGGTATCGCTCTTCGATGTGTACGAAGGAGACAAGCTTCCGGCGGGCAAGAAGTCCTACGCCTTGCGCTTTGTGCTCCAGGATCCCACGAAAACCCTCCAGGAAAAGCAAGTGGAAAAAACCATGGAAAGGATTCAGGCCGCCCTGGAAAAACAATGTGGGGCCCAATTGCGCTAAGGGGCTGGCTGTGTCCCCATTGCTAAAACCATCCCCGATCCGGATTTGCCTTGAACGGTCCCCATCATGCTGAAGATCGCCTACGCGCCGCTTTATCACCATCCGCTGCCGGCCGGCCACCGCTTTCCCATGGCCAAATATTCCCTCCTGCCTGAGCAACTCCTGCATGAGGGCACCTGTGAGGAGGCCCATTTTTTTGCCCCGGGGCTTCTTTCCGAAACGCAGATCTTGCGCACCCACACAGCCTCTTACTGGGAAAAGCTCAAACATCAACAACTCAGCCGCCGGGAAGAACGCCGTACCGGTTTTCCGCTCAGTCCGGCCCTGGTGGAGCGTGAGCGCACCATCAATCAGGGCACCATCGAAATAGCCCGCTATGCCCGCCAATACGGCGTGGCCATGAATATTGCCGGAGGCACCCATCACGCTTATACCGATCACGGCGAGGGTTTTTGCCTGCTCAACGATATGGCCATCGCGGCCCACTGGCTCCTGGATGAAGGACTGGCCCGCCAGATCCTTTTCGTAGACCTGGACGTGCACCAGGGCAATGGCTCCGCTCAGATCATGGAAAAGGAAGAGCGGGTCTTTACCTTTTCCATGCACGGGGCCAAAAACTATCCCCTCAAAAAAGAAAAAAGTGATCTGGACCTGGCCCTTCCCGACGGCTGCGACGACGCCACCTACCTGAAAAAGTTACGGGAAACCCTCCCCGCCCTGCTGGACCAGGTGGCGCCCGATTTTATCTTTTTCCAGAGCGGCGTGGATGTCCTGGCAGAGGATAAACTGGGACGGTTGGGCATGAGCCTGGACGGCTGCCGGCAGCGGGATGAAATAGTGCTTAAAGCCTGCCGGCAAAACGATATTCCGGTAGCCATATCCATGGGCGGAGGCTACAGTCATAG
>JAVLBR010000221.1:0-3230 GCA_031581125.1 Schleiferiaceae bacterium
AAAATTACAACCACCCCTACCCCTCCTTTTTTAAGGAGGGGAGAGCGGGGGTGCGTTGTTCAAAATACTGGCATGCAAGTATCTGCAAGCATTCCCGGAAATGCCTGCCCGGCGACTTTCCGCAAGCCACCGTTAAAACCTTATGGCCTCTAATGCTTAAGTTTGGTCTCGCCAGTGGCGAGATGAGGCTCGCTTGAAGCGAGAGGCAAGCGTATCGCCACTAAGGAGAGCGAACTTTATAGACAGACATCTCTTAGACCAAGCGCATGCCAAAAAAAAGCCCAGCCACTCCCCGCCGCCTGCTTTACATTTGGCCGCCAGGCCGCCTTAAACCAATACCGCACCGAGGCGTTTTAGACACGATGCCAAAAATAGAATTCGAAGGACATACCGTAGAAGTACCGCGCGGGGCCAATCTCCGCCGGGCCTTGCAAAAAGCGGGGCTAAGTCCTTATAATGAGGGGGCGCGTCAGTTTAACTGCCATGGGCTGGGGAGTTGTGGCACCTGTGCCCTGGACGTGGCTGGGCCGGTGAGCCCCCCTACCCGCATCGAGAAATGGCGGCTGGGATTTCCGCCGCATCGCCGAGAAAGCGGGCTGCGCCTGGCCTGTCAATGCCGGGTGGAAGGCGACCTCTACCTGGAAAAGCACCCGGGCTTCTGGGGCCAACACCTGCCTTATGAATAGTTTCCGGCGTGACATGCCCCCTATTGGCCCCTTCTTATGAAAGCGATGGAATGCTATCCGCCATCCCTGCCGGCCCAACTGGACTTGACGCCCGTCCAGCAGGAGCTTAGCGAACTGTGCCGCAATCCCTGGGGCCAGGAGCAATGCCTACAGCTACGCCCGGCCCGGACGCCGGCCACCGTAGAGGCCTGGCTGGCGGAAACGGATGAGTTGCTCCAGGCCCTCCAGCGAAAGGACCACCTGCTCAACGTAGAGTACCCACCCTACCGGGCTTTTCTGGGGCGGCTGGAGATCCGTCAGCACGGCCTTAAAGAGGCGGAGCTGGACCAGCTGCGCTCGGCCGCCCGCACCTACACGGAGGCCTATCGCTACCTGGAAAAACGGGCCCTGGAAATGCCCCGCCTCTGGGCCAAGGTGCAAAACTGGCCCCCGGAAAAGGAAATCGTAAAACGCATCGACGGCGTGCTAGATGAGAAGGGCCAGATGCGGCCCAATGCTTCCCCGGAGCTGGCCCGGATTCACCGGGAGCTGGGCAAGAGCCGGGCGGCGGCCAACCGCATTTTTGCGCGGATACGCAAAAAGTACCAGGGCAAAGGCCTCCTGGCTGATTTTGACGAGAGCGTGTCTGACCAAAGGCGGGTGCTGGCCGTCCAGGCCGCTTACAAGGGGCAGGTAAACGGTATTTTTCATGCCTCCTCCAGCCGGCAGAGCATCGTGTTCATTGAGCCCGGCGAAACGGTAGAGGTCAATAACCGCATCGTAGAACTACTGGATGGCGAACGGGAAGAAGTGCAGCGCATTCTCCGGGAAGTAACCCAGGCCCTGGCGCCCTACCGGGAAGCCCTGGAGGTGTACGCCCAGCGGCTGGATGAGCTGGACCTGATCCGGGCCAAAGCGCTCTGGGCCCAGCGGGAAGAGGCCTGCGTGCCCCGCCTGAGCGAAGCCCCCGAAATAAGCCTCTCCGAGGCTTACAATCCGGTTTTGCGCCGGGTAAACCGCCAAAACGATAAGCCCACCCGGCCCCTGTCCCTGACCCTGGACACCGAGCAGCAAATGATCGTGATCAGTGGGCCCAATGCCGGGGGAAAATCCCTGGCGCTGAAAACGGTGGGCCTGCTGCAACTGCTGCTGCAAAGCGGGGTGCCCGTGCCGGTACATCCCCGCAGCCGGATGGGCTTGTTCCGGCAGCTCGCGGGCGACATAGGCGATGCGCAAAGCATCGAAAACGAACTAAGTACCTACAGCTCCAAGCTGCAGAAGATGCAGCATTTCCTCACCCACGCGGATGGCGACACGCTCCTGCTGATCGATGAATTTGGCTCCGGCTCCGATCCGGCCCTGGGCAGCGCGCTGGCGCAGGTATTTTTGGAAAAACTGCATGGCTTCGGGACCCGCGCCATCTTTACCACCCACTTCAATGCCATTAAGAACCGGGCGGCGGAAATGGAAGGCATTGCCAATGCGGCCATGCTCTTTGACCGGCGCAGCTTCACGCCCCGCTACGAACTGCAAATAGGCCAGCCGGGCAGCTCCTTCACCTTTGAAGTGGCCCAGCAAAGCGGTATAGCCCCGCACCTCATCGCCGAAGCCAAGGAGCAGGTAGATGAGGGCATCTTGCGCACCGACCAGCTGCTGGTGGAAATCCAGGACGAAAAAATAGAACTGGAAGCAATCCGCCACCGGCAAGAGCAGGAGCTCCAGAAATTGCGCCAACTACAAAATCAGCAAAAAAGCCAAATTGGGCGTCTGGAGCAAAAGCTGCAAAAGCAGACCGAGCGCAATACCGAAAACGACCGCCTGCTGTACTGGGGGCAGCGCTTTCAAAAACTGGTGGAAAGCTGGCTGGACAGCGGCAGCCAAAAAGACAAAAAGCAAGTGGTGTCTCGCTTTGTGGGCATGCTCAACCAAAGGGCTTCCGAAACGGAAAAGACCGACCAGCAAACCCACCAAAAGGAAAGCCGGGCCCACGAAAAGAAGCTCCGGCGCTTTTTGGAAGAGCCCATCCACGAAGGGCAGGAGGTAAAAGTGCTTAGCTCCGGCATGAAGGGCACGGTGGTGGCCATCAAAGGCGATAAATACAAACTGGCGCTGGGGGGCAACATGACCGCACAGCTGGACCGCGAACAGTTTATCCGGGCGGACGCGCCCCTGGGCAAAAAGCCCCAAAAGAAAAAGCGCAAGAACAGCCCCGGGAAGAAAGAGACTCAGGGCTCCGCTTCTGCTAAGGCTTCCCCCAAAAAGGAAAAGGCGGCCGGGCCGGCCCAGGCGAAAAAACCGCCGGAGAAAGACCAGGCCGCAGAAGGGCCCCGGAATAAAGAGAGGGGACCTGAAAAGACAAGTTGATTTTCGCCCCTTCCCCCATGGCCTGTTCGCATTAACAGTATACGTAGCACTGAGGAAGCATTAGCTTCTGGTCCGCTTGTCGTTCGTTGGCCGCACCTATTGTGTGGTGAAAGAGGCGGGGCGCGTTGTAGGCCCCCAAACCCCCCGGGGGCTTAACACCTGCTACCTCATCAAAAGATTTTAATCACGAGCGGCAAGCTT
>JAVLBR010000222.1:0-3215 GCA_031581125.1 Schleiferiaceae bacterium
CCTTTATCCCATTGTAACTTCGATAGTCGCGGGCTGATTTGGCCAGCTCGGGGTCTTTGGTCATGAGCATTCCACCATCACCACCACAAACCACCTTGGAGGCATAAAAAGAGAAAATGGAAATATCGCCGATGCTGCCTAGTTTTTGGCCCTTTAAGGATCCGCCAATGGCCTGTGCGCAGACCTCTCTGAGGGGTATTCCCAATTCTTTAACGGCTTGAATATCATTAACGGGAAAGCCAAAGGTATGCGGCAATATGATGGCCCTGGTGCGGTTGCTACTCTTCTCCTTGATGCTTTGAAGAGTAGCATTAAAACTATTTTTGCCTATATCGGTGATGATTGGCTTAGCGCCCACAAGGCTTATGGGATGTAATAAGGCGGAACAGGTGTAAGAAGGAATAATGACTTCATCGCCTTTTTGAATATCCAGGGCCAGTAAGGCCAAGTGAATGGCGCCAAATCCATTTGCTGTAGAAATGGCGTATGGGACCTTAAGCCATTCCGTCATCATTTGCTCCAGCTCACCTACGAGCGCCCCATCTTGCAGGTTTTTGCTTCTTAAGACAGAAACCACCGCTTCTATATCTTTCTCATCTATGCTAGGTAAAGAATGAGGAATGGTCATCTTACGGATCTTCTGAATTTAGCTAGGCGGCTTTCAAAAATTTTCTTAAGCTCCATTTCGTTTTGGTACTTACTTTGCTTAAAAGTGCTGGGAAGCTGGTCTTCTTTATAGTTTAGGTAGTAGTTCATAGCCTCTTGCACCTGTGATTTGATTTTGATTGCAATGCTTAATGGATTTTGTATCAATTCGGCATAAGAAAGACGAATGATGTTCTTTTGGTGTAAACGCCCCAGTTCATTTTGGTAGAATGCTTTGAGATAATGAATCTGCCCGGCTATTTGATCATACACGTCCAGGTCTAACAACCCATTTACCTCAGGGGGCGTATAGCTCCACCACTTTTCCAGGTTTTCCGCGCCGTAGTACTTTTCCCGGGCCTTATAGATGGAAACCGCCGTATCCAGCTCATCCCGCTCAATGTATACCACCATCATTTTTTGTTCCAGGGCCTCCATAAGCCGGGACAAATGATAAGAGCCAAAGATATTTTTGAACACGGAGGCATTGTCCCAGTGACGCTGCAAGGTGCTCAAGCAGCGCCGCAGGCCGGCCCAATCGATGCGGGCTTCATCTTCCTGTAGGCGCTCCATCGCGGCCAGGTCGCCTTTGTAGAGCCAGTGCCGCCAGAAATAGCCAAACTCGTGGATATCCCCCAAATTATTCGTGAGGGCGTAATTGCTATCAAAGGAAGGCTCTATCGAAGTGCCCAGCGTGGCTTCCGCCAGCCGTATGCCTTGCAAAGGGGCCCGGTAAAAGCGCGCGGCCAGGTTGTTTACATAACTCAAGCCAAAGGCTTTGGCCAGAAATTGCGTGGTAAAGGTAGTCCCTGAGCGGGGCAGGCCTATCACAAAGAAGAAGGGATGCTCCAGCGGATAGTCCTGATACTCCTCTGCATCCAGCGGCGCCAGTGCTTCATTCATACGGTCCAGAAACTGCTCTTCCCGGGCATCTTTCTTAAAAGCGCCGGAACGCTCCGCAGCCAGTTTGCTTAAGTGCGTCATTTTGGAGGATTTAAGTCCCGGTGGAGGACTTTATTCAGCTCTGCGGCCAAAGTCTCAAAGCTATACTTTTTGATTTTTTCGGGGGCAGCCCCGGCCGGGATTTCCGCCCCATTCAGTAGGGCTTTCAAATAGCCGTAGGTAGCCTCTTCCGCCTCATGTCCCGCGCAAAAACCGGCCTCGCAGTCTTGGATTACTTCGGCCGCTGCCCCGTCTTCATGGGCCATGGCCAGAATAGGGCGGCCCGTACGCAGATACTCAAAGAGCTTGGTGCTATACACCGACTTACTGCGGGCCGCCCTGCCGATAAAAAGCAGCAGCATATCCGCCGCCTGCATTTTGGCAATGGCTTCCGCATGGCTCACCCGCCCGGGAAAGCCCATGGAAAAACCGGGTGCAGCGGTCTCCAGAAGCGCCCGGTATTGCTCATCTACCGCCCCTACAAACTCAAAGCGCGGCTGTCTTTTTAGGTGTGCCCTTTCCCGATAAAGCCGTTCCAGCGCCCTAAGGAAACCAGGAGCGAGCTGGTTCATTTTTAAGGTCCCGATGTACTTCATTTCCAGGGCTTCCGGATTTTCATTTGGCCTCCGGCCAAATGTGCTTCCGGCGAAGTCACGCGGATCGTACCCATTGGGGATAACCGTTTGCCTGGCGGCTGCTTCCGGCTGGGGGAAAAAGCCGCGATTGACCACTACCAGGTTATGGGCGCTGCGGACCACTTTGCTTTCGAGCTGCCGGTTCAGCCAGCCGGCCAGGGCACCGGGCGGAAAAGTTTCGTAGTAATAGATCTGGGTCCAGGGATCGCGAAAATCGGCCGTCCAGGGCCGGCCGCTGAAGCGTGCCAGACGGCGGGCCACCAGGGCCACGGTAGGCGGAGGAGAGGTGGAAAGTATAGCGTCAAAATGTTGATTTTGAAGCAGCTCTTTCCCTTTTTTAACGGCGCTGGGGTACCACCCGATTTTGGCGTCGGGTACCAAGAGGTTTAAGCGTGCCCAGATGAGGAGCTTCTCTTTGAGGGATTTATCACGTTTGTAGAAAAGACTGGGGCTAAAGCCCGCTTCTTTCGGGGCAGGGCTCTTGCGCCCGCCCCATAGCTGGCTTAGTTTAAAGCCCGGTACCCGCACCACCTGCCAGCCGGCCTGGTGATCTTCAGGCAGGGGCTCACTCGTGGCGGTCAGGACCGTGATGTGCCAGCCCAGGACATGCAGGTAATGGGCCATTTTGGCAATGCGGTTCACACCGGTGCCGCTGTCCGGATGCCAGTAGTAACTAAGGAGCAAGAGGTGCCGCTGGGGCTGCATGAGGAGGCTTTTTGCAGCTTGCGAAGCTAAGGAAATTGGCGGTGGGCCTTGGCATAGGCAGGATAGTATTAGTTTTGCCGGCACTACAGATCTAGGTCTTATGGGGATCGTTATCCGCCAAAGTTTTTACAACACCATCAACTCCTACGTAGGCGTCGCGCTGGGAGCCCTGAATACCATGATCCTATTTCCGCGGCTCTTCCCAGAGGATCCGAGTTTTATGGGTGAGGTGCAAACCATTCTGGCGGGCGCTACGGTGTATGGTTCTTTTGGGCATTTGGGCCTGGC
>JAVLBR010000223.1:0-3172 GCA_031581125.1 Schleiferiaceae bacterium
TTCAGTCGGCCCTGCAACGCTTTGTAGAAGTAAGGGTCTCTTATTAGGAATAAAATCTTAAAGGCTGGGTCTTTTTAGTCTCCCCTCTCAGGTGGAGCTGCAGCCTGCGCGCTGGATACCGGCTTTTCCAAAGGCCCGCGCTCCTGGGTTTTAAGCCTTAAAGGGATCTTTACGACTGCTCAGGGGAGCCCCTCTTCCTCTTTAAGGCATCTCCTGGGCCTGTTCCACCAGCCCCAGATCTTCCCGGCGTAGCCAGCCCACCTTACCATCGGGCAGGCGCACCTTGCGCCAGGCATCCAGCCGGTTCAGGACGATCACCTCGCTGCCCTCGTGCAGCACAAAGGCATCGGGGGCGTCCTCGCTAGGGCCGGCCTTGGCGTAGCTACTGGCACTGAGCACCACAGCGGGTTGATGGGTTTGCCGGAAATTTTCGCTGGCGTAGACCATCCCCAAGCCGCCCAGCGAAAGGAGCAGTCCGGCGCTAGCCGCGATAAAGCCCGGTCGCAGCCAGCGGCTGTAGAAGTAAAATCCCAGTCCCAGCCCCAGCAGCAAGGTGCCCAGCAGCGCCAGGTACGCCCAGGTAGCGGGCCGCAGCCAGCGCATGAGGGCCCGGTAAGCCCCTTCAAAGAGGTTGGGGGGTAAGCTTTCGAAAGTATCTACGCGCCGTTCCCGGGCCATGGCCAGGTTATGCGCCACAGCTTCCCGGCCGGGCTGCAGGGCCAGACTGCGGCGGTAGTGCAGAATAGCCCGCCCCAGCTGTCCCGTTTGGTAGTAGGCATTGCCCAGGTTGTAGTGCAGGGCCGCACTTTCTAGCGCGGTACTATCCAGAATAGCGCGATAGGCCGCCCGGGCTTGCTGAAACTCATTTTGCCGATAGGCTTCATTCCCAGCGCGGTACAGGCTGTCCGCTACGGTGCGCTGGGCTTCGGCGAGGGGGGCCAGTAGGCCTGCGGCCAAAAGTGTGAGCAGCCATTTCATAAGCGGCGTTCTATTTGGGTGAGCAGTCGGCGGGAACGTTCGTAGTCCTGTTGGGGGTTCATCTGGGCCAGTCCGGTGTAGCGGGCCATTTCGGCACTTTCCAGCTGCTGGAGGGTGTCTTCGGTATCTTTTTCGGGCAGGCCGGCCTGGAGGAGCTCTGCCCGGAGACGATCTTTGGTAAACTGGCTGAGGGGGATGTTAAATTTCTGGCTGAAATAGCCCCAAAGCGCTTGGGCCAGCTCCGCGTAAAAGGCTTCCTGCGCTCCGGCACGAAGCTTTTTGCGGGCTTGCGCCAAATGTTTTTGGGAGCGGCGGGCGGCCAGGCGTTGTCTCCGTTCGGTTTGCTTGTCGGGGTGACGGTTTTGCCGCTGAACGAGATACAGACCAACCAGGATCAGGGCCCCCAGCCACAAGCCTCCGTAAGCCAGCCAATAGCCCGGGCTGCGAAGCAGGGAGCGGTTTAGGGGCTGCCACTGCGGCGTTTTGGTATGGATAAAACGCAGGGTGCGGTTCAGGTAATTGACCTGTTGCTGCTCGCCGGTGGTGCTAGGCGGATTGGCGGCTGCGCTGCTGCCTGGGGGCGCGGTAGGCACCTGGCCGCCTTTTATTTCGATGGTAAACTGGGGGCTGCTGATGGTCCGGTAGCGCTGGGCCTGGGGGTCAAAATAGCTAAAGCGGATGGGGGCCAGCTTGTACGTGCCGCTGTAGCGGGGTACCAGGAGGTATTCGGCCGATTTGTGGCCCCGCATGCCGTAGCTGCCCACTTGCACCTTTTGGTCGGTTTCGGGGTCAAAGGCCTCAAAAGCCTCCGGAAATTCGGGTTGGGGCAGCTCCAGCAAGGCGATGTTGCCCTTTCCTTTCACCTCCAGGGTGAGGGTAAGCGATTCGTCGGTGGTGAGTTCTTGGCGGCTGAGGCGGGCTTCGAAGCTAAACTGGCCTACTCCGCCGGAAAAAGAGGCGGGCTGCTTGTTTTGCGGCAGGGGTTTTACCTGGATGGGGGGAAAGGTTTTCCGCAGGGTGCGCTGCCGGGTGCGGGTAATGGGGCGGCCAAACCAATCGCGCTGGCCGGTGGCTTCATTGACCGCTACTTCCAGTTCCAGGGTACCTGGTTCCAGTTTGCCCGGGCGCTGGGGGATGAGTACCATTTGGCGGAGGTCGCCTGCCGTATAGCGCTGGCCCTGGTAGCGCTCGGATTGGGTGCGGATGCGGTCTTGCTTGATGGAGCGGCGGTAAAAGCCGTCAAAACGGGGCTCCTCGCTTATCTGGGGTTGGCCTATTTGATCCTTAAAGTAGAGCCGGTAGTGGGCATAGAGGGGTTCGCCTACGTACACCTCCCGGTCCGACACCAGCGGCCTAAGCAGCAGGCGCTCCGGCTTGTCTTGCTGGCCCCCCGAAGAGCTGCTGGTCTGGCGGGGCTTTACGGTGATATTAATGGGCTCGGTCCGGTGGGTTTCGCCTTCTATGGTGGCAAAGGCAGGACCAATGGTAAACTCGCCGGGCTCACGGCCCTCCAGGATGTAGCTGTAGGTGAGGGTAAAATGGGTACCGCTGGCGTCCATGGTGGTGCTCATGGAAACGTTGCGTCCGCTGAGCTGCTTAAAACCGGCAAAATCGGGCGGCTGAAAATCGCTGCCGCGCTTTTTCATGATAAACTTTACCCTAAAGGATTCGCCCACCTGTACCTGGCGCGTGTTGGTTTGGGCGGTAAAGAGGTCCTGGGCCCACAGAGAACCGCCGGCCAGCAGGGTAAAGACAAAAAGAGAGATCCACTTCTTCACCGCTTACCAGTCTTTAGTGGGTTTGTCGTTGGTAGGCTTGGCCTTCTTGCGCAAGAGCTTTTTTTGCAGCTCTTTTTCCTGGTCTTCCAGCTCTTTGAGCAGCCGCTCGGCGGCCTTCCGGCTGAGGCCTTTTTGGGGCTTGGGCTGCTTTTGCGCTTTTGGATTTTCTTGCTTTTTCTTATCGCCAGTACCCGGCTTATTTTGTTGGTCCTGTTCCTTTTTTTGGTCGGATTTTTTGGGTTTTGCCTTTTGTTGCTCTTTTTTCTTTTGGTCTTGGTCTTGGTTTTTGGGTTGCCGCTTCTGCTGCTGTTTCGGGCGTTGGAGTTTGCGGAGGGTTTTGGCCAGGTTGTGGCGGGTTTGTTCGTCTTCGGGGTTTTCCAGCAAGGCTTTCTTGTAGGCGTTTACCGCCTTCTGGT
>JAVLBR010000224.1:0-3171 GCA_031581125.1 Schleiferiaceae bacterium
GTGTACACTTGCACCAAATCGGCGCCGGCGTCCAGTTTTTCCTGGGCATCGGCGGCGGTAAACACGCCGCCTACGGCCATAATGGGCAGCTCGGGCCCGGCCTTGTCCCGGAGGTAGCTGACCACTTCGGTGGCCCGGGCGCGCACAGGCGCGCCGCTAAGCCCCCCGGCCCCCATTTTTTCCACCGCTTTGGCCGGGGTTTTTAAGCCCGCGCGGGCTGTGGTGGTGTTGGTAGCGATGAGGCCATGCAAGCCGGTTTCCCGCACTATTTCCAGGATATCGTCCAGTTGGCCAGCATTCAGATCGGGAGCTATTTTGAGAAAAATGGGTCGGGGCTTCGCGTAGCTTTCATTGTCGGCCAGCAGCTGTTTGAGCAGTGCTTTGAGCGGCTCCTTTTCTTGCAAGGCCCGCAGGTTAGGCGTATTGGGCGAAGAAACGTTGACCACGAAATAATCCACCACGGGATGGAGGGTTTTCAGGCAGGCGCGGTAATCAGAAAGGGCCTCATCGTTGGGGGTGTTTTTGTTTTTGCCAATATTACCGCCCAGGACCAAGCCGGGATGGGCCACATTTAGCCGGGAGGCTAAAGCCGCCGCGCCACGATTGTTGAAGCCCATGCGGTTTATCAGGCCTTTATCGGCCGGCAGGCGGAAGAGACGGGGCACGGGATTGCCCGGCTGGGGGCGCGGGGTAACCGTGCCCAGTTCGAGAAAACCAAAGCCATAATGGCTCAGCTCCCGCCAGAGCAGACCGTCCTTATCAAAACCGGCCGCCAGGCCGATGCGATTGGGAAAGCGCAAGCCGGCTACCTCCACGGGACGGGCCTGTGCAGGGGCGCCAAACCAGCGCCGGGCCAGGAAATTCCAGCCCGGAATGCGGTGCAAAACCCGCAGGGCCTGGAAGGTAAAATGGTGGGCCAGCTCGGGCGATAAAGCAAAGAGCATGGGCCGGATCAAACGTGCGTACATGGCGGACTTTCTTGGACCGCAAAAGTAGCGTCCACAATTTTGACCGCCTTCTTAAAAGGGGTTAAAGGGATACGCGCCTTCTTCAATGGCCGCGGCGGCAATGTGTCGGCGCGCCTCCTTGGGATTGAGGGGTTCCTGCACCTTGGTAAAGCGCTTAAGGCCCATGAGCATCATGCGCTGCTCATCGGCTTCGGCAAAGCTGTAGATGGCTTCGCGGCCTTCCAGCCCGATTTTTTCGGCGGCTTGCTGCAGGTAAAGGCGGGTCATGAGCAGCGGCAGCTCGGCGGCGGCTTCGCCTTTTTGTTCGGCCAGTTTTTCGGCGCGCAGCAGGGCGCTTTCGCTTACGTAGATTTCCATGAGCATATCGGCCGCGTGCATGAGCAGCTCCTGCTCTTTTTCGATGTCTTGGGTGTATTTCATCACCGCCTTACCCGCCACCATGAGGAAGGCCTTTTTGAGGCGGTGGAGCAGGTCTTTTTCTGCGGTGAGCAGGCCGGCTTCATCGCCAGAACTGAAGTCGGGGATTTCCATGAGCTCATCGGCCACTTTCTGGGCGGGGGTCATGAGGTCGATCTCGCCTTTCATAGCTTTTTTGAGCAACATGCCCACGCTGTGCATACGGTTGATCTCATTGGTCCCCTCATAAATGCGGGCTATGCGTACATCACGGTAACCGGCTTCCATGCTGTAGTCGGCACTGTAGCCCATGCCGCCGAATATTTGCACACCCTGATCGGCCGCATAAGAGCCTACTTCCGAGCCAAATACCTTGAGCAGGGCGCATTCGATGGCGTACTCTTCGGCACCTTTGAGCTTGGCTTTATCGGCCTCCATGCCCTGATCGATCAGGTGCTGGATATTATTTTCAATGTCTTGCCCGGCGCGGTAAATGGCGCTTTCGGCTACCCAGGTACGGAGGCTCATTTCTGCCAATTTTTGCTGAATAGCGCCGAAAGAAGCGATGGGCGTGTCAAACTGCTTGCGCTCTTTGGCGTAGCGGATAGACTCGCTGGTGGTGCGGCGGGCCGCGTCCAGGCAGGCCACTCCTAATTTGATGCGGCCGTAATTGAGGGCGTTCATGGCGATTTTAAAGCCGCCGTTGCGCTCGCCCAGCATATTTTCGGCGGGCACCACACAGTCGTTGAAAAAGACCTGGCGGGTACTGCTGGCGTGGATGCCCATTTTGTGCTCTTCGTCTCCAAAGCTCATGCCCTCGGTGCCCTTATCTACGATGAAGCCGGTGAGGTACTGATCGTCCTCGATGCGGGCAAAAACCGTAAAGACATCGGCAAAGCCCGCATTGGAGATCCATATCTTCTGTCCGTTGATCTTGTACTTTTTGCCGCCGTCGATGGGTTCCGCTTTGGTTTTGCCGCTGTTGGCATCACTGCCCGCCCCGGGTTCCGTAAGGCAATAGGCCCCCATCCACTCCCCGGTGGCCAGTTTGGGGAGGTATTTTTTGCGCTGGTCTTCGGTGCCGTACAGCAGGATGGGCAGGGTGCCAATGCCCGTGTGGGCGCCGTAGGCGGTGGATAGCGAGCCGGAGATGCCCGAGATGCGATCGCACACCAGCATGCTGGTGTTGAAACCCATGCCGAGGCCTTCGTATGCTTCGGGCACGGAGATGCCCAGGAGACCGAGCTCCCCGGCCTTTTTCATCAGCTCCTCGGTCCAGGCGTAGTCTTTCTTTTCGAAGCGCTCCCGCTGGGGGGCCACTTCTTTTTCGATAAACTCGGTGGTGCTCTGCGCCATCATGCGCTGTTCCTCGTTGAAATCCTCGGGGATGAACACGGATGCGGCTTCCCTCTCGCGGATCACGAATTCTCCGCCCTTTAGGGCTTGGGTGGCTACTTCAGACATGGCAAATTCTTTTTTGTGAGTACCAAAGGTACAAAAATAAATTATGCATGCATAGTAAATGGGGAGCGAGGTTTTATGCTGGACGGGAATTGGGCTTGGGTAGCTGAATTAATCCTCCCGAATGCCCTCCACCGCATGAAAAACTCATAATACACTAGTATTCTGCAATTTAATTCCTTTTGGATAAAGGGCGTTTTGGAGTGCTAATAAGCTCATTGCAATTTCTGGACAGAAGATTATATTCAATGCCATGCTCCTCCATCAATTCTCCCGTTTCCAGTTTTTTAGGCCCCCTAAATCCCCCCAAGGGGGATCACCTCCCGGCCCCATCAAATTTTGCGGT
>JAVLBR010000225.1:0-3162 GCA_031581125.1 Schleiferiaceae bacterium
ACTTTTACAGATACACCCGACCTCTTTTTCCTATCCATTTTAAAAATTTATTTTATGCAAGCTCGAAAAGCAAGGGGGGGCGGGGCTTGGCGGCATTTTGGGTATTTTGAGCTCATGTAAATTATCTGGGTTTAAACGTTTAAATCGTTTTAGCGGGCTACGCGTTGCCCCGTCCCAAGTCCAGCTCGCGGAGGCGTGGTCAGCTTTATTTGCTCGTTTTTTTTGCCAGAAATAATCAGCAGACCTGGGTTTGGATTGTTGGGGAGAAAGCCCGGGCAGCGGCTCGCAACAAGCAAACCCATAGATGCCCACTATTAGGCAGGTTGCTTTTTTTTTCAACATGACCCATGCTGTGGCGCCAATGAGCCCATCGTAGCCCACCTAAATAGTGTCTGTCTATAAAGTCCAATCTCGCTTCTAGCGAGACGATCGTCCTTCTCGCTGCTAGCGAGGCTCATCTCGCCTCTGGCGAGACTGCGCTTTTATCGTCCTCTCGCGCCTCCCCGAATAAGTCGGGACAGGCGTTCTTGAACTTTCTAGAACAGACACTCGACTGTATGGACGGACACTAAATAGTCCCTCTGAATACGCTTAATACTTTCTTGCGGCAGCTCAAAAAGGTATTTCCAGCAATTCCGTAGATGTGGGAGATCGTTTCCTTCCTTTTTGTCGTTCACAACTTAAATCTTGGGCAACCTTTCGGACGTATCTAAATTTTGGTCATGTTTGAAATATTAAAGTATTGACCATGTAGCCCTTCGACTCCGCTCAGGGCGTCAAGCGGGAGGGGCCTTCCTAAACCTTTGTGCTGGAAAAAAAGGTTGCCTAGGCTGAGCGCAGTCGAAGCCCCTCCCTTGTGTTGCGTACCCTTGTTTGGCAAACAGGATATGGTGCAGCGGTGCCGCTCCAGGGAGGACTACCCTCTAATACAACCCGCGGTTTCTACTTTGCCTGATGCGCCAGATTAAGGAAACTGAAGGGCCAGTATAAATGGATGCGTATCTATTTTCAATCCCTTGCACAGTTCCATAAAATGTTGGGAATTGATAAATAAAGTCCCATGTCAGACGCCAGCTTAATGATGTTTTATCATTTAATTTACCGAATAGCGAGCGCTGATAGCCAACGGAGAGCAAAAAACTGTATCTAGGGTCGGACCATTTATCCAGTTCAAATCCTCCCGAAGTTCTGAAACTGCCGGACTCCGTAACCTCAGTTATCTTATCATAATGGCTAAAAAAATAGCTTCTCATAACCCGAATTCCAGTGGAAATTTGAAAGAATCTTACTTTTGACCTGAACAAATTAGCACTTCCTGTTATTTGATAAGCAAGCGAATTTCTCAAATCCTTCCTATACCTCTCCCTTTCCTGAGATATACTTTCTTTTTCACCAATTTCTCGTAGCAGACCAATCGAGGCACCTACAGTTAATTTCTCATCTAAAAAATAAAACTGATAGGTGATATTAGGGAAATAAGAAAAATCTAAATCCTGCATAAGATAATTGGGTTCAGGGGCGGAAACCTCCCAAGTACGCATAACCGAAAAGTCAATTCCTATTTCATGGAAGTTTTGAGCTTTATAAGTACTTATCAGAGTAATCAGGCAAATTAATGACAACAAAAACCTTTTCATAAATCAAATCTTCATTAATTTAAATGTGCCTAACTTTCCCTCATGTCTGATCTTCACAATATACAGACCGGAATTTATATCACCTAAACTCACATGAAGTTTGCCATTTTTATCAGTGAGTTTACGAGCACTCCAGACAGATTTTAAACTTGTATTCATTACATCTATTTGCACCAATTGATCATCAGGCATGTTCATAATAGTAATATCCTGTTTAAAAGGATTGGGGAAGATTTGTATTTCGCCGCTTTCTTCAATTGCAACTTCACCACCATTACCTTTCGGCGCATCAGAAGAAAAAGCTTTTTTGTTGGCTGCTACATAAGGGTTGTTGATGCTCAACGTTGAAACCCCCATTAAATTAGGATCATGCCATTCCGATTCACAGTCGCACTCTTCAATAAATATATGCAAACTGGAATTTTGCGCAGCATTAAACTCAAATCCATCACCAATTTCATGTGATTCACCACTGGCAAAATTATAATTATCAGGCAATAGACTGGTATTCCCAAAACTAGTCAAGTTGGCGCTATGCGATGACGGATGATTCGCTACATCAGGTGGGTAACTAATAGTTGGTCTGCAAGAGGAAACATTAAAGTCGGCTACAATCTCCCTACTCTCTTTACATTTTTTGGAGATAGGAAATCCAACCGGATCCAGTTTCGTAGCAATAGCTTCGTATTTCACTTTTACGCTGCGGCTTCCCTCTGCAATACCATTGGTGTTGACCAATAAAGTAGATGAAGCAGCACCGGAAACTACTGTCCAGGCTGAAGGAATTTTCCATGAGATGTTGTCGAGATTGCTATCATCCAACGTCCCGCTGGGATCTCGCAACCTAAATTCAAAACTATTGGCATCGCAATCTACCGAACCATGCACCGAAAGCTGGAAAAAATCAGGGTGAACAATTTTTATTGATTTTGTACTGGTGAAAGGCCTTGTTTCATATATAGGATATCCATCTTCATCAACGCCCGTTTGCCAAGTACAAGTTATTTTGGCCCTTACTTTGAACTCCCGCAAGGTAGTGCCGTATTGAGGCCAAAAGGTAAATTTCTTGCCTGAAGCTTGCCAGCTGAATGTGTTGTTACTATAATCGGATATTTCCCAATCCACATTGGAAAAATCACAAGGGAAGTCCTCATTTTTTTCCATTTTAAAGGTAACGGTTTTGTCATCACACACCTCAGTTGGAGGGTTGTCTATTTCAAAGGTTAGATCTATTTGACCAACGACCGGACTAACTACTATCAAATTTAGCAAAATGGCCCTAAAAAAGTACTTTATCATCATTTCTCTTCTTTTTCCAGTTCAATAACCCGCAGCGTAAGTTCCTCTATCTTCTCCAGCAAAATCTTATTCATCTCGGCGACATCGATGCCTTCCCGCTTCACTTCCTCTGAGCTGGGTACGCCGGGCAAGTGCTTATGCTCTTTAATGTAAGCCTCCAGTTGGTCGATAGGCATCAGCTCGTAGTCGTCCTCGAAGACGTAATCCGCCCAGCCGTTATCGCTGG
>JAVLBR010000226.1:0-3137 GCA_031581125.1 Schleiferiaceae bacterium
CAGAAAGAGCTGCGGCAGCGCCTGATCACGCGTGGCATCCTGCGGTACAACATTCACACGCGCCGCTACCAGTGCACTGAGCGCTATGCCGGGCGCGGCCTTATCCGGCATCGCTATATCCGCCGGAAGGGCTATCAGCTCTGCTTTACCATTACCGGCCAGCTATTTATAAACGACCTCCTCCGAGGTCAAAGCCTGCTATTATGGGAGACGAAGTGAAGCAGCAGCTAGAACTCACCGTAGAAGAGGCCGTGGCCCGTGCCCTGCAGCGGCACGGTGGCATTCCGCCTCGGAAGTGGCTCACCCGGCAGGAGGCCTGTGAGCGCCTGCAGGTGCATCAGGTCACCCTGCGCCGCTACGTAAACCGCGGCTTCATCCGCCAGGGCGGCACGCCGCAAAACTGTTATTTCAGCCTGGAAGACATTGACGCCCTCCAGGCCGGCCAGCCCCGCCAGTATGATCCCCAAAACAACCTTATAAAATGATGGACGAAGTTAGACAAGTAGGAGGCTTTAGCATTAAAATTAAGCACCTGGGCCCGCGGCATTACGCGCTGGTGATGCCGGGCATGATAGCGCTTTCGCAATTTATAAATGTTTGCGTGCTGCTACCGCATGCCCCTTTCACCGCTTATGCAGACCTGGTGAATAACACCCTTATAAGTGCTAAAGCACATAGCCAAGTGCTGCACTACTTCAGCGTGGCCGATAGCGATAGCCAGGTCCGCCAAGTGATAGAAGAGCATCTCCGGGCCTTTGCCCGGGCCAAAATTGAGACCAATCCCATACAGCGGCGCCGTGCTGCTATCTAATTAAATAATGTACATGCCGGAGTGGCGGAATTGGTAGACGCTAAGGTGAAACTCGCCAGAAGAGTGAAAGAGATAACAACGCGCTAAACAGTTGTGCAGGTTCGATCCCTGCCTCCGGCACTAATTTTAAAACCCCACCTCATGGAACTATTTAAACCCAGAAAACCCCGCCGCCGCCTCTGGTCGGTCGATGTTAAAGAAGGCACCGTCACGCCCCTGCCCGAGGGGCGCGAAGTGCGCATCTGTCTCGATCCCGCCCAGTGGGATAAGGGCATGATCTACATCCCGCCCGGGGCCAAAATCGTTCCCGCCCCCACTGCCGCGGCCGCCCGGCAGCGCGTGGAGCTGCTATTTGAAAATGTAAAAAGCGCAACCGTATGACCCTTTACGCCCACCTTCCCAGCCAGCGCAGCGCCTACCGGCTCACCATTCGCGAGGATCGCAGCGGCACCCTCACCGCCGTGCAGCCGCTGGGCAGCGCCAATACAGAGCTGCACACCCCGGATGACGTCAACAGCATCCGCCAGACGCTTAAGATGCATCAATGCACCCGCGAGGAGTACGAAGTCGCCTGCCGTGAAATTCAAGATAGCCCCCGGAATGAGACCCGCTAAACTTTCCGCCCTCCTCGCCCTGCTCATCCTGCTGCTGCACGTGGGCGCCGCCCTGGCGCCACGCTGCATGCTGCAGCTCTGGGCAGCGCTAGATTAGTTAGGCCTCAACGGCCAAATGTAAAACCGGCCCGCCGCAGCGGTGGGCGCAAAATTTCAATATGAAGCGATTTGTAGATACCGAAATCTTTGAGAAAGAGTGGTTCATGGACTTAGAGCCGCGGCTCAAAGTCCTCACCCAGCTGATATTCCTTAAGTGTGATGCAGTGGGTGTTTGGAACCCAAATTGGAAGCTGGCCAGCTTCTATGTAGGGGAGAAAGTAACCGCAGAGGACCTACAGCAGATAGACCAGGGGCGTCAGTTTGAAGTGCTGGAAGATGGCAAAGTCTTCATTCCAGACTTCTGTAAGTTTCAGTACGGCGAGCTGCGCTCTACCAATAAGCCGCACTTAAAATACATCTCTATGCTCAAAGAGCATGGCCTCCTCGACCGGGTAAAGCAGCACCCCGATAATGCGGCGCAACCTGATGATGCCACAAAAGAGGAAAGTGATAACCTTAAAAATACCTCTAAAAATATAGGGGTATCCAAGGGGTATACAAGGGGTATACATACCCCTGAAGAAAAAGAAAAAGAAAAGGAAAAGGAAAAGGAAGAGGACAAAGGGGGTGCAAGGGGGAAAGAAGCCCCTCCGCAAAATGGCCTGATTGACCCCGTCACTGGCAAAATCCCGCACCGGGTAGCCATACCAAAGCTCAAAGAGAACCGCCGCTGGCGGGAGCAGACGCTAACGCATCTTAAAAATATGTTTGGCCATCACCTCACCCAGCAGGACTGGGAAGCCTGGATAGACCGCTTCTTTCAAGAGAAAGCGCTGGAACCGGACCACGAGCGAGACGGCATCGTCGGCTACCAAAAGTGGTTCGTCAACTGGCTTCGCGTCCAGCTTAAATACCAGACTGAAAAGAAAGCCGTGGGCCAGCACCACGCCGCCCGCCGCGATCCCTGGATAGATGAGGACGGCGATCAGCTTAGCGCCTATGGCACCAAGCAAAAGAACCTTCCCTACATGAAGCGCGTATAAATGGCTAAACCTCAGGACACATACCAAAAAGAACATGCGCTCGTAAGCGACACCGCGGAGCGCTCCGTGCTGGCTACCATCGCCTTCAGCGTAGAGGGCGCCCTGGACCAGGCCGCTGGCCAGCTACCGGCCCCGGATGCCTTCTACCATCAGCGTCATCAGCACATCTACGCCGCCGCGCTGGCCCTGCACAAAGAGGGCAAAGCGGAAGTGGACGTCACCACCCTCCAGCAAAAGTTAAAGGAGCAGGGCACCCTGCAGGATGCGGGCGGCATACAGGAGCTGATAGCCTTATCTGGGGAATTTTCCGGCAGCTCGCTATATAGCGAGCACCTGGAAGTGATCCGGGATGCCTGGTACCGCCGCCGCCTGGTGGACATGGGCCAACAGCTCACCACCGCCCCCGTCAGCTATGAGGGCTCTGTCATGGAGCTGCTTAATAAGCAGCAGCGCCACATGGACCAGCTGCTCGGTAGCCTTACCAGCCAGCGCGTAGCCACCTGGCAGGATGTGCAGCAGGCGGTTTACGAGGATGTAAAGAACATCAGCGAGCGCCGCAAAGAAGGCGAACTTGCGGGCATCTCTTCCGGCCTTAACGAAGTAGACCGTCAGCTCGGCGGTTGGAATCCC
>JAVLBR010000227.1:0-3127 GCA_031581125.1 Schleiferiaceae bacterium
GAAGCAAATGGTGCGTTGCCGTTTATGGTTTGGCTTGTATGATGAAGCGGGCAAGGCGATAATCAAATATCAGGTTTCCGAGCTTTCGGAAAACAAGATCGGTAAGAAGAGCCCCGATGGCACTCTGGATAAGCTGGTGGAGGAAGCCCTAAGCAAATCCATGACCAAGGCCAATGAAAAATTCATGAAAAAGCTCTAAAGCTTTCATATAAAAAATTCGTAAACGCTTATAATTCAGCGATTTGTTTATTGGACAGCAGAGTTCTTTCTGCGGTACTAATAAGCTCTTTGTAATCCCCGGACAGAAAGTTAGGTACGGGGCGTACTCCTCCATAACTCTCTACTTTTCAGGACTTAGCCCCCTAAATCCCCCCCAAGGGGGACTTTAGGCCGCGTCTGGATCGCCGGAGTTCTATTTCTTGGAAGCTTGCCGCTCGGCATTGGCTGCTTTTGATGGGGTAGCAGGTTTTAAGCCCCTTGGGGGGGTTGGGGGCCTTTACCTTTAAAGATGAGTGAGCGTAAAGCGTCCCAAAACTTCTGTAAACCAACTCTTCCCGTCTAAAATCCAAAAGCGCAGCGATCTAAGATCTACATTCTCACCCTTCTCACCCTTCTCACCGGTTACCCGGTTACCCAATTCAACAGTTACCCAGTTCAACCATTCAACCTTATCGATTGCTTCGTATCCTTTTTATACATACAGGATATGGTGCGGCGGTGCCGCTCCTGAGGGACTCTTACGAAAGCAGCCCTTTGTATTCCCACGGAGCAGGCCTCCCTGCCCGTGAGCAAGCCACCAGGGCCCACCCAGGTTTGGCGTACTGAGAGACATAAACTGAAGAAATTCGTATTAATTCCTTCAATAGCATTGAAGAAATTCGTTAAAATAGCTTCAATTCATCTATTAGAGCCGCTAATTCGTTTTTGGGGGCTGCCAGGGAAACGGCGCCCCAGGAGAAAGCGCCTTGGACTACTCCGGCCTTATCTCTGTGCGCAGGAGGGGGGCGGTTTGGGCGCTTACCTGAGGCAGGCAGCCTTCCTGCCGGGCATTTTGGGCAATGGTTTCGGCTGAGCTTAGTTTCACCAGCTCTTGGGCGATGGTCTCGTCTTGAGCCGTACGGAGCCCGAAGAAGCGATTGCACAGAAAGTAGCTGGAGCGCGGCGTGCTTTCCCGCGCTATTTCCGCGGGGTTCGGATAGGCGTCGCGCTGGCCGTTGCCCCGGATGGGGCGGGTCTGGGTAAGAAAGACCAGGTCCAGGTCTGCCAAGGAAGCGGGCCAGGGATAGGCCAGGCAGCCGCGCTCATCGATAAGGCCCGCTGCTTCGCCCTCCATCCGGAATCGAGCCCGGAGGGCAGGGGTGAGGGCTGCTTCATAAGCCGCGCCCCAGGCTTCCAGGAAGGCTTCCCGGCGGGCTTTGTCGAGTTGCGGATTGAGCCAGGCCACCAGCAAGCACCAGGGGTCATGGGGCGGACCTTTCAGGAGGCGGCGGTCGGCCGGGCCCTCGGCGTAAGACTGATCGCGAGCGGCTTCCAGGAGCTCGGGCAGTTCGTATTCCCGTTGAAAGGGCAGGACCAAGGCCTGGCCTAGCCGGCCGGCCTGGGCCCAGTCCTGACTCAGCACCATGGTGGGGCACTGGCGCTTGCGGGAGTACATCCCGTAGCGCAGGGGCAGCGGCACGGAGCGGGCTTCCGGTTGATCGGCGGTTCCGAAATACTTTGCTCGCCAGGCTTGGCGCTCCGCCATCTGGTCCCAGTAAAGGGAACCTATTACCAGGGCTCCGGCACGGTAGGAGGGCATAAAGCAGCATTTTATGGATCGAAAGTAGTAAAAGCGGCCGGTTCCGGGGGGAGGCGGTCGCTGGCGCTTCCTTCCCGATGGTCGAGAGAGGTAACGCGGCGGACGCTGCGCTATCGCCGCGATCGCTGCATTATTTAAAGACGGTCGCTGGCGCTCCCTAAGATAGTAGCACAGAGGCCACGGAGAAAAAGCACCGAGTCCACCGAGGCCCTACAGGAGTCTCTGTGAACTTTGTGCCAGTTCTAAAAAAATATTAACTTTACAGTCTAAAGTTCTTCTTATGCGCGTGCTTACTATTACTTTGCTGCTGGTGGGGGCGGCCTTTGCCAGCCTCTCTGCTCAATCTTACCAGCCCACTGCCGTAGACGGCCGGCAGATGTTCGTGTATTCGGGATCGCTCATGACGGGCAGATCTACACAAATCTATCGCATTAAAAAGGATACGGCCGATCCCAGCGGAGATCGTTTTCTCCTGCTGCTGGAAGACACCACCGGCCTGGTACAGGACACTACTGCCTATTTATTCGAGGACACCACGGCGCAAACCCTTACCATCGATTACCAGTACGATACCCTGCGGCCCAACTATGTGCTCTACTACGGCCTCCAGCCAGGCGATTCGGTTCAAATTCCTGCCTTCGCATATCCCGATAGCAGCAATTGGCTGGTGGTAGATAGCATCACTACTTTTTTGGACCGGAACAATACGGCCCGGCAGCACTTCCACGGTCGCGTGGTAGGCCCCTATAATTTTGCCTATCATAGCTGGGTCGAGGGCTTGGGGAGCTTTCGGGGGCTGGCTTACCCTTATCCCATCGTACGCGTCATTGCGGAAGGCGGTGCCTACCTGACCTGTGTCTATGACGGCAATATCCTCATCTACAGCGATCTACAGTCCGGTGAAAACTGCTACATGATAAACTTGCCGGAGCAGGCCTGGTCCCAAACGCAGCTCTTCCCCCAGCCGGCCGCCCAGTCGCTCACCATCGAAAGCCCCCGCCGACTCCAGCGCTATCAGGTGCACAACGGCCTGGGGCAGCCCATCACCGAGGGCACTTTTCCAGCGCCGCCGTACCGCCTCTCCACCCAGGAATGGGCGGCGGGCATTTACTTCTTACGGCTCTGGGATGCCCAGGGAAGGGCCACCGTCCGGCGCTTTACGGTTCGCTGAGGGTGGCCTCACCGGCCAAATGTGGCCTTCTGTGGGTGCCAGGATTCCGGCCTTTTGGGCGGGAGCTCCCTATGTGAGACTCAGAAGAGGTAACGCGGCGGGCGCTGCGCTATCGCCGCGATCGCTGCGTTATTTAAAGGCGGTCGCTGGCGCTCCCT
>JAVLBR010000228.1:0-3075 GCA_031581125.1 Schleiferiaceae bacterium
GCCCTTCGACTCCGCTCAGGGCGCCAAGCGGGAGGGCTTCCCTAAACCATTGTGCTGGAAAAAACGGATGTTTAGGCTGAGCGGAGTGCCCGGCCCACTTCCTGAGGATGCTGCACCAAACTTCCGTGAAACCAATCAACCTTCTGTGCCTTGTGCCCCGTACCTTCCCCGCCCCAAACTTCTGTTAAACAACCCCTCCCGTCCAAAATCTATCAGCGAAGCGGTCTAAGGTCTATTCTCCGACCTCTCACCAATTAAACAGTTACCCAGTTCAACAATTCAACCCTATCGAGTGCTTCGTACCCTTGTTATACCAACAGGATATGGTGCGGCGGTGCCGCTCCAGGGATACTAAAGTCCAATCTCGCCAGTGGCGAGATGAGGATTTTGAGGACGATCGTCTCGCCACGGGCGAGAGACTTTATAGACAGACACTAAGCAGCAAAAAGCCCTTATCTTCGCAGGCTTAGCAGCAAATTATGTGGTGGATTATCGCCCTTTTAGGATGCTTGAGCCCGTCCCCTGAACACGATTTTCACGTGAGTGTGGCGCAGGTCCACCACCGGGAAGGGCAGTGGCAGGTGAGCCTCAAAGTGTTTTCAGACGATCTGGAAAAGGCAGTGGGCCCCATCCTGGACGACAGCACGGCGCAGGCCGATAGCGCCCTGGCCCGCTACGCGCGTCAGCATTTTGCGCTGTCTTCCGGCGGTACGCAAGGGGGGCGCCTGCAGTATCTGGGGCACGAATCGGAAGTGAATCTTACCTATCTGTATTTCTATTTTCCGGCGCCGGCCCAGCCCCAAAATGTGGTGGTGAAGCACAGCTTTTTTATGGAATTATTTGACGATCAAGTAAATATTGTAAACGTAACGGTGGGGGAAGAGCTGGAAACGGCTTACCTCAAGGAGGGGAGCCCCCGTCAAAAGCTCCGTTTTAAACCATGAGCAATTTTAGTACCTACCTCCAGCTGGGCTACGAGCATATCGTGAGTTTTGATGCGCTGGATCACATCCTTTTCATTGTGGCGCTTATGGCCGTTTACCAGCTTAAACACTGGCTGCGCATGATCATCGCTATCAGCTTTTTTGCCCTGGGGCATTCGGTTTCCCTGGCCCTGGCTGCCGCCGGCGTGGTTGATTTTGAAGTAGGGCTTATTGAGTTTCTCATCCCGGCCACCATTGTCTTTACCGCCTTGATAAACCTAACCAAAGGCGGCCGGGATGCCCAGAGCCGCTCCAAATATTGGTTGGCCGGTATTTTTGGGGTCATTCACGGCTTGGGTTTTTCCAATTACTACGGCATGCTCACCATGGGCGAAAGCACCTACTGGCAGGCCCTGCTGCCCTTTAACCTGGGGGTAGAGCTGGGCCAATTGGTGGTGGTACTGGTTTTCCTGGTGGCCCTGCTGGTGTACGAATTTTTCCTAAACAAGAAGCTCCGGGACTGGAGTCTTTTCTGGTCGGGCGTGGCCTTTGGGCTTGCTTTGGTGATGTGTATCGAGAACTGGCCTTTTGACTTTTAGCGGACTTGGCCTTTTCCGTAACTTTGGAGAGTAGAAGAAATAGGTACTTCCCTTCCCTTTCGTAAATGCACTTCGCTTATGAATTTTCATACCCGCAAATGGGTGAAGCCCGGCGACCTCAATCCCAATCAAACCCTCTTTGGCGGCAGTTTGCTGCGCTGGATAGACGAGGAAGCGGTGATCTATGCCATCGTGCAGCTGGAAAACCACCACGTGGTAACGAAGTACATCTCGGAGATCAATTTTATAGCGGCGCCCCGGCAAGGCGATATCATCGAACTGGGCATCGAGGCCACTCACTTTGGCAAGACCTCGCTCACCATGCGCTGTGAAGTGCGCAATAAACTGACTCGCCAGCCCGTCCTGGCTATTGATAAGCTGGTGTTTGTCAATCTTGACGCGCAAGGGAATCCGGCGCCCCACGGCAAAACGGAAATTACTTATGTACGAGACCGCCTCCCGGAATGACGAACCTCCTTTGGCCGGCCGGCCAAATGTAAAACCCCCTGCTATGAACAAGTACTATAAATGGCCCCCTGCGCTGGGGATAATGCTGCTCCTTGTGGGGCTCACGGCCTGTATGACGCCCGGTAAAGAAGAAGCCGATACGCAAGAGTTTCCCCACCAAGAACGCTATCGCGCAGCGGGGGAAAAACTGGCGGCGCAGGCCCAAGCCAGCTTGATGCAGCAGGTTAAAAAGGCCCTCCAGGACGGTGGGCCCGTGCATGCCATCGATTATTGCCACGCGGCGGCCGATTCGCTTACGGCGGCCGCCGGTAGCCAGGCGGGCGCGCAGGTGACGCGGATAGCACGGCGCAATCGCGACCCGGCTAATGGACTGGCTACCCGGGCGGAAAAAGAGGCTTTTGCCACTTTGGAGGAACTGGCTCCGCGTTATGATACTTCGCTGGTGCGGGCGGGGGCGGAGCGGGTTACCTTTTTTAAACCCATTCCCCTGGCCCTGAATACCTGCCTAAAGTGTCACGGGACGCCCCAAAAAGAAGTGGCGCCGGAAACCCTGGCCGCTATTGCGGAGCGGTATCCGGAAGATAAAGCTTTGAATTTCAAATTAGGAGAGTTGCGGGGCGCCTGGAAAATCAGCTTTCCGAAGGTACTGGGCGAGTAGAAGGTTTTTTTAGCTACGCAAAAAACGCAGCCCCAACTTGAGCAAACTCGCCCAATTTTGCACCCGCCAGCGCCCGCCTTGGCGGCAGAGCAGGGCTTGGCCCGCCACCTCTAAGTGCCAGTCTTGGTCCAGGTGGGTACTTACCAAACGGGCATAACGGCGTAATTCCCGAAGGCCAAAGGGGCCTTGGGGAACGGCCTTAAAAGAAGACAGGGAAACCCGGATGGTTTCCCTGTCGCTCTTTATCTCAATGGTATGTTCCCCTTGCCGTAAAGTAAGATCGGCATCGAGGTGAAGCAGGCGCTTGCTAGGAGCTTTCACTGGTGCTGATGGTCAATTTGCCATTCATTTCCCATTCCGCTCTTTCAGTGGAACCTACTTTGCGGGGAATGCCCAGCTTAAAACTGTCAAAATCATAGGTGATTTT
>JAVLBR010000229.1:0-3068 GCA_031581125.1 Schleiferiaceae bacterium
TTGGTGAAGGGCGGCTTTGATGAGCCAGCGCTGGCCAGGGCTTAGTAAGCGTATGAATCTAGACTAGTGAAATAGCGGCCCAAAAATGGGCAAAGCCCCTTAGCGTACGTGCAGCTGGCCCACGGTTTTTTCTTCCAAACGCAAGCACAAGTAATCGCCGATAGCCAGGGGACCTACCCCGGCTGGCGTGCCCGTAAATACCAGGTCCCCTGTCTTAAGCGTAAAAAACCGGCTGATGTAAGCGATCAAGCTATCTACCCCGTGCAGCATGTGATCGCTGTAGCCCTGTTGCACCTCGGTCTCATTTTTAAAGAGCTGAAAGGAAGTCTGGGGCCAATTCTTTAGCTCCGCTATGGGCTGCCAGGCGCCCAAAAAGGCCGCGCCGTCAAAGGACTTAGCCTTTTCCCAGGGCAATCCTTTTTCTTTAAGACGCTGCTGAAGGTCCCGGGCCGTAAAGTCCAGCCCTACCGTAACCTGGGAATAATAGCGATGCGCAAAGCGCTCTTCCACGTGCTTGGCAGGCTTATCGATGCGCACCACCAGCTCTGCCTCGTAGTGAATGGCAGAGTCCATATCAGGCAGGTAGAAGTCATGGCCCGGCGGCAGCAGCGCACTATCCGGCTTTATAAAAAGCACCGGCTCGGCCGGCACTTCATTGCGCAGCTCTTCGGCATGCTTCGCGTAATTTCGCCCCACACAGACCAGTTTCATTGCGCCAGCTTCCGGAGTTTAATGGCGGTAAGCACTTTTTTGGTGTAAAGCGGGAATTCCGCCTTTTGAATCCAGCCAAAGTAGCCCGGATCGCGTTCCAGCACTTCCGCTACCGGCTGGTGCTTGTACTTGCCAAAGCTGAAGCACTCCACCCCTTCTTTATTGAAGATGATAAAACCGGCAAAATCTGCCGCTTTAAAGCGATTGCTGTACTCCGCCAGAAAGTTGACATCGTTTTCCAGGTCCTCGTACCGGTCCAGCTGGCCCTTGAGCACCTCGTAAGTGGCCCGGGTGTCCGCCTCGGCTGAGTGGGCGTCTTTCAAATCTTTTTGGCAGTAAAAGCGGTAGGCGGCCTCCAGCGTTCTTTGCTCTTTTTTGTGAAAGATATTTTGGACATCTACGGCGCGGCGCTTGGCCAGGTCAAAATCTTGCTCCGCCCTCATAAGCTCCTCAGCGAGTACCGGGATATCAAATTTATTAGAATTGTACCCGGCTATATCCGCATCCTTCAGCATTTCTACTACTTTGGGGGCCAATTCTTTGAAGGTAGGCGCGTCGGCCACATCAGCATCGCTCACGCCGTGTATCCGGGTGGTTTCGGGCGGGATGGGCCGTTCCGGATTTACCCGCCAGGTAGCACTCTCGTGGGAATGGTCGGGATACACTTTAAGAATGCTTATTTCTACGATCCGGTCGCGGGTTACGTTGGTACCCGTGGTCTCCAGATCAAAGAAACAAAGGGGCCGCGATAGTTTTAATTCCATATTCTTCCGCTTATTGACACTGTATTTTTGGGCCTCCCGGCCAAATGTGCTGTACCCTGCTACTGGCCGTGTACGTCACATTTGGCCGGTGAGGCCCGGTAAAAAAACCGGCTCCCCTACCAGGTGCGCTCGGGGTCGAACTGCTCGAGGTAATCCGCCATGCGGCGCACAAACTGGCCGCCGAGGGCGCCGTCTACCACGCGGTGATCGTAACTGTGGCTGAGGAACATTTTGTAGCGAATCCCGATGAAGTCGCCTTCGGGGGTTTCCACTACCGCGGGTTTTTTGTTGATGCTACCGGTGGCCATGATGGCTACCTGGGGTTGGTTGATGATGGGGGTGCCCATCACATTGCCAAAGGTACCCACGTTGGTAACGGTATAGGTCCCGCCCTGAATTTCGTCGGGCTTAAGCTGATTGTCGCGGGCTCGGCGGGCCAGGTCATTTACGCGCTTGGTGAGCCCCACCAGGTTAAGCTGGTCGGCATCGTGTATAACGGGCACAATGAGGTTTCCACTGGGCATGGCGGCCGCCATGCCGATGTTAATATGCTTGCGCTGAATTATTTTGTCTCCATCTACGGACACGTTTACCCCGGGAAAATCTTTGATGGTGCGGATGAGGGCCTCGATGAAAATGGGGGTAAAGGTGATCTTCTCGCCTTCCCGTTTTTGGAATTGGTCTTTCACCTTATTGCGCCACTGGAAAATGTTGGTCACATCCGCTTCCACGAAGGAGGTGACGTGTGGCGAGGTACGCTTGGAAGTCACCATATGGTCGGCGATGCGCTTGCGCATACGGTCCATTTCGATGATCTCATCGTCGCCCCCTACGGAAACGGGCGCGGCTTGGGGCTCGCTAGCCGGTGCGGCCGGCGCTGGTTGCGATTGGGGCGCGGCTTGGGGAGCAGCTTCTTTATGGGCCGGCTCAGCTGGAGCGTAGGCCGGGGCGGCAGGCTGCTCTTTGCGCTGCTCCAGGTAAGACATGATATCGTTCTTAGTGACGCGGCCTTCGGCCCCGGAGCCATCCAGGGCATTGAGTTCTTCTAGGCTTACGCCTTCTTCTTCCGCTATGCTGCGCACCAGGGGGGAATAAAAACGTCCGTTGGCACTGCGGGGTATCTCGGTGGTAGGGCTAGCCGCTTGGGCGCCCTGGCTTAGCATTGCTTCGGCGGTGGCCACGGCCGCCGGCTGGGGTTCGGCGTGGGCCGCTTGGCTGCCATTGCTGGTAGGGGCTTCGGTGCTCACGGGGCTGCCTCCTTCCCCATCGTCGCTGCTCCCTTCTTCGGCTTCGGTTTCGATCATGGCTACGGCTTCGCCTACCTTAACTACGTCGTCTTCCTTGAAGAGTTTTTTCTTAAGAATGCCGTCTTGCGGCGCCGGAACCTCGCTATCTACCTTATCGGTAGCGATTTCCAGGACGGGTTCTTCGGCCTCGATGGCTTCTCCTTCTTCTTTGAGCCACTTGGTGATCGTGGCCTCCGCCACACTTTCGCCCATTTTGGGCATTACCAGTTCTATCTGTGCCATATCTTTTTCAGGGGAGTTTTCAGGCCAACAAAGATATACATTTGCCGCCGTCTGGAGGGGGATT
>JAVLBR010000230.1:0-3067 GCA_031581125.1 Schleiferiaceae bacterium
GCGAGACGATCGTCCTCAAAATGCTCATCTCGCCACTGGCGAGACTGCGCTTTTAACGTCCTCTCGCGCCTCCCCGAAAAAGTCGGGACAGGCGTTCTTGAACTTTCTAGACAAGAAACCGATACAGTCTAAACAGCCACTAAATAGGAATGAGCGTTAAGCGCCTTATATTTGTCCAACTTACCGGTAATTAGCCGGTTTGGTGCTGTAAAATGAGAAAAGAAAGGATATTAGCCATTTAAAAATGGATTATAGACGGCCTAGAAGATAGTCAGTTACTAGGGTTAAGTTGTAACATTTTATTTAGGCCAAGCGGAAACCAATAAGTTAACTTAGCAGCAGAAAAAGAGTAATAAAATTGCGCAGCAAGGGTTTGCGTTTCACTAATTAAGGTAGGATATGAGTGTACTAAAGGTTCAATTACCAGACAGCTTGAAAATGAATGATTTTGAGCTTAAGATGATGATAGCCACAAAACTTTTTGAAGAGGGAAAATTGAGTTCTGGCCAAGCCGCAGAAATGGTGGGTATATCCAAGCGATCATTCCTGGAGCTCCTTAGTAAATATAATGTGTTGTTCTATGGCTATAATTACGAGGAGGTAGAAGAGGATATGGAAAATGGCTAAGAAAATAATTATTGCAGATACCAGTAGCCTTATCGCTCTATCCAATATCGGTGATTTAGAGCTGTTAAGAAAATTACATGAGGAGATTCTTATCACATCACAAATCGCAGAGGAATTTGGGCTTACCCTTCCGAGTTGGATCAAAATAGAGGGAATAAAAGATCAGAAAATATTTAAATTGCTTAAGCTTGAGCTAGATGCTGGTGAGTCTAGTGCTATAGCTTTGGCGCTGGAAAATAAGGAGTCTTTGCTCATTATAGATGAGAAAAAAGGCAGGGAAATAGCTAAGAAGATGGACATTAAAATAACTGGGATTTTGGGTTTAATGTTAAGAGCCAAGGAATTAGGCCTTTTAAAAAAGATTAAGCCCCATTTGGATAGTTTAGATCGAGCTGGTTTTCGAATGTCATCACAAATCAGAGTTCAAATTCTGAGGAGAGCGGGAGAATAACAAATAAAAATAACAAAAAAAGGCATAATAGTTATTTTAATTAAAAAAGGGGGTTTCTGTTAAGTCAGGGGGGCGTTGATAACATGATATTCAGTAAATTTTATCCTGGCTTTATGCTGACGCCCGAGGGTGCCTGCAGGCGTACTACTTAAAGCAAGCGCCCCTGCTAAGCGTTTTTTTTTTTTTAAACTTAGTGTAGTAGTTCCCGGTGGATACCTAATGGAGATGCCCAATTCCACCCCTCCTTGTGCCGAGACACCCCCGCCAGCGCGGGATAGGGGCTTTTTTCTGCCCTAGGTTCTCTTTCCAGGATGGGTTGCTCTTTGGGCCCGGACTCACTTTTGGCCGCCAGGCCCTAAAACTCTGATTATGGGCTACCTTTGAAAAAGATTGAGGCCGTGGGCAACCTTCCGGGCGAGAAGACTTGTCTTTAAGGCGAACCAAGCCGCTAAGCATGGGAAAAGTGTACAAACTACCCGCTATGGAAGCCCGTCTGGTGAAGCGCTGCCAGCGCGGTGATGCCGCGGCTCAGCGCGAGCTGTACCGGCGGTATGCCGGCGGGATGTACACGGTGTGCCTGCGCTACTGTAAGCGGCGCGAAGAAGCAGAGGAGGTGCTTTCGAATGGCTTTGTGAAGGTGTTTAGGCGCCTGGACCAGTTTCATGGCCATGGCAGCCTGGGCGCCTGGATAAAAACTATTATGGTGCGGGAGGCCCTTAATTTTTTGCGCTACCATAAAAACCGGTTTGAGGAAATGGATGAGGAGCGCGACTACGGCCACCGCCAGGAGGAGGAAGCCCTGGAGGCGGAACATCTCCTACGCTTGGTGCGCAGCCTGCCCACGGGTTATCAAACGGTGTTTAACCTCTACGCCCTGGAGGGCTACGGCCATCAAGAAATAGCGGCCCAACTGGGCATTAGCGAGAGTACTTCTAAAACCCAGCTCCGCAAAGCCCGACAACAACTCCAGCGCCTGCTGGAAAACGAAGGATACACGCCTAAAACGGTACGATATGCAAGAGAAAATGGATAACCCCATAGACCGGCACTTTCGGGAGCAACTAGAGGGCCGGTCTACCCCCCCGCCCGCCCACCTGGAGGAAGCGGTGCTGGCCCGGGTGGCGGCGCCACCCGCCCGGCGCCGGAGCGGGTGGGCCTGGAGCGCCCGCGCAGCCGTTTTGCTATGCCTGCTAAGCCTGGGCCTGGAGGAGCCTGCGGAACAGGGGCTCTGGCCGGAAAAAGGAGGGCCCCCCGCCGGAGCTGCGGCTTCGGTAGCGGCACCGGCCCAAGCGGCTGTGACCATCGCGGGGTTGGAGAAGCGGGGCTGGGCGCCGCTTCAAACCAAAACACAAACGGCCGCCCTGGAAGCCAAAATGCTGGCTTGGACACCGTCCTCCGACCCGGAAGGAAGGGAGCCAATCGCCCCTTCTGACCGTCCGGTGGATAGCCCGGCTACGGCCCTGGCGGTGAATATAAAGCTTCCGGAAACCGGTTACTTTGCCGATGAAAGGGCAGATACCACCCCAGAAGAGCCGCTGGTGGACTACGCCCGGGCGCAATGGAAACGCCTCCGCCAGGGCGAAAAACCCACCTTACCGAAACATTGGAAAGAAAAACCCATCCTGGCCTTTAATTTGCCCCGGTGGTAAGGCCCACCCCACATAAAAGAACACCCAACCTAAATAGTTTCTGTCCACAGAGTCTGGTGTCTCGTCTAGAAAGTTCAAGAACGCCTGTCCCGATTTTTTCGGGGAGGCGCGAGAGGACGATAAAAGCGCAGTCTCGCCAGTGGCGAGATGAGCATTTTGAGGACGATCGTCTCGCCACGGGCGAGAGACTTTATAGACAGACACTAAATAACAGTATTTAACCCCCCCAAAAACCCCCGTCTTATGAAACCAATGCATTTTCTTAATCCGGTAGTACTGGCCCTATGCCTGGTGGCTACCGTCCCCGCCCTTCAAGCCCAGGCCGATGAAGGCATAGAGG
>JAVLBR010000231.1:0-3057 GCA_031581125.1 Schleiferiaceae bacterium
GAGATGAGCGCCTTTGCCCAAGAAAAGGACTTCTTTGCCGAGCATAACACCAAACTTCTCGGGCTCAGCATCGACAGCATCCACTCCCACATGGCCTGGGTCAATAACGTCAAAGAAAAAACGGGCGTGTACTTCAACTTTCCCATCATTGCCGACCTCGACACCAAGGTGTCTCAGCTCTACGGCATGCTGCACGAAAATGAAGACACCACCGCCGCCGTGCGGGCCGTTTTCTTCATCGACCCCAAGGGCACCATCCGCCTCATCATGTACTATCCCCTCAATGTGGGGCGCAACATGGATGAAATCAAGCGGAGCCTCATAGCCCTGCAAACGGCGGATGAAAATGCCTGTGCGCTGCCGGTAGACTGGCAGCCGGGCGATAAGGCCATCGTGCCGCCTCCTAAAACCCTGGAAGAAATGGACCAGCGCGTAAACGATGACTCCGTAGAAAAGGTAGACTTTTACCTGGCCAAAAAGAGCTTATAAGCCTTTTCCCCGGTAGTCGCTTTTTGGGGAAGCCTTCCCTTTCCCCATCCAGATTACGGTCTCCTTTAATCATTAAAGCAGTCCCCGCGGGGGCTGCTTTTTTTTGGCCGGGCTCAGGCCTTCCTACCTTTGCCCGCATGACGGATCCTAAAGAAGAGCTGCGCCGGAAAATGCGCCAAGAGCGCCGGAGCCTAAGCCCCTCCCAAAAGCAGGCCTGGGACCAGCAGCTCCAGCAGCAGCTCCTTACCTGGGTAGCTACCCACCGGCCCCAGCGTATTCATACCTATCTGCCGCTACCCGAAGAGGTAAACTTTGAGCCCGCTCTGCCGCAAATGCGCCGCCAGGGCATCCAGCTCTACGCCCCCAAAACGCTGCCTCAGGGGCAGTTGGAAAACCGCCCCCTACGTGACTTAAAGGATCTTAAGCACGGCCGCTTTCGCACCCGCTACCCCGCCACTACGGAGGTGTACACAGGCGGCTATGATCTTATTTTGGTACCGGGCCTGGCCTTTGACCCCTACGGCTACCGGCTGGGCTACGGCGGCGGCTATTACGACCGCCTGCTCGCTCATACCCCTTATCGCCACGCCCTGGCCCTTGCTTATCCGTTTCAGCGCTTAGCGGAACCTTTGCCCCGGGAAGCCCATGATCAGCCCGTGGGCACGGTGCTCCTTCCAGGGTAGTTTTAGGTAGGCCTGGCGGCCAAATGTAAATTTTCCCCGCCGGGAGCATTCACATTTGGCCGATGAGGCCTCCACTAAGCGCTCTGGAACTGCCCCAGGTACCGGCGGAAGCGATGCATGACCCACAAGTGAAAAAGGGCCTGTGTGTAGCGGTAGATGTACCAGGGCAGGCTGGGGACAAATTCGTGGATGGCGGCTACGAAATGGCGGCCCTGGAGCACGCGGCGAAATTCGAGCCAGCCGTAGTCTTTGCGACGCACCAGCAGCCCATCGCAGATGTAAAAAAGCCACCGCTCGCTGTCGCTCCGCTCGGGAATGCTGCGCAAAACGAGAATGGGCCGCGCCAGGCCACTGGCGAGGATATGCACATAGTCGCCGTCCTGGCGGGCGTGGATGAGGTAACGAAAGAGATGCGGCAGCCAGCGCTGATAGAGCAGGGCCACTCGCCGGGCGCCCAGCTTACCTGGATTGGGCAGGCGCTGGAAGCTGCGCACGGTATTGCGCTGAGGCGGCGGACGGCGGAAGGTAGGGGAGGCATCCGGGGTGGGCCCATCGAGGGCATCGCTCACGGCTTTCTCGATGGAAAGGGCAGGCCGCTGCAGGGGCATTTGGGCCCACCGCTCGGGGTCCAGGCGCATGTGGTGGCGCAGGCTTTCTACCAAAGGCGATACCAGGGTGGTGCTGCTTCCCGTGAAGCGGGCTACCCAGAGTTTGGAAAAGCCCACCGTGTAAATGGGCACCGAAAAGATGAGGCGGCGCTTCTTCATGAGCCGGGCCGTAAGGCGGAGCAGACCGGTGTAGGAAATTACGTCGGGGCCGCCTATTTCCAGAGATTGTCCGTGGTACTGTGGATCGCCTATCACCTGGTGGAGCAGGGGCAGCGTATCGTGAATGGAGATGGGCTGCGATTCGCTATCGCACCACTTGGGGCAGGCCATCACCGGAAGGTTTTTGACCAGATTGCGTACGATCTCAAAAGAAGAGCCGCCGGGGCCTATGATGATGCCCGCCCGCAGGGAGGTAACCGGGGTGCTGCGGGCGCCCAGGGTTTGCTCTACCTCGTAGCGGCTGCGGAGGTGGCGGGAGAGGGGCTGCCCATCGGGCGGGACAATGCCGCCCATAAAAACGATTTGCTCCAGTTTTTGCGCCTCGGCCGCGCGGGAAAAATTATCGGCCAGCAACAGGTCGGTATCGTCAAAGGTGCCTTGGTTGAGCCGCGTGGAAGGGTTCATCGAGTGCACCAGGTAGAGCGCGTAATGGGCCCCGGCCAGCGCCCGCTCGGTAGAAGAGATGGAGTAAAGCTCTACCTGCCGCCACTCTACGGCGGGATCGGGATTGTGGCGCACCTTTTTGCGGCTCAGGGCGATGATGTGATAATGGTGGCGGTAGGTGTGGATAAACCAACGGCCTATAAAGCCAGAGGCCCCCGCGATGACCAGGGTTTTCTTTTGCGACATGGGTAGAGAACAGCTGGGGAGGAGCTAAGTTTTGCGAGCTTCTTTATCGATCAGGGGCTGCAGGAGCTCTTCCAGGCCGTTTTGTTTGATCACCAGGGTGGTTTGCAGGAGCATACCCAGCTTTCCGGGTGGGAAGCCCTAACGCTGAAACCAGACCAGGTAGTGTCTGTCCATACTGTCCGGTGTCTGTTCTAGAAAGTTCAAGAACGAGGCGCGAGAGGACGATAAAACCGCAGTCTCGCTACAAGCGAGATGAGGATTTTGAGGACGATCGTCTCGCCACTGGCGAGAGACTTTATAGACAGACACTAGATAGGGCTCGGGCAGCTGGTAGAGTCGCCGGCCCTTAAATTTACCAAAGGGCATTTCGTAGCGGACCAGGGCCTGTAGTATTCCGGGGTCCGGATGGAGCGGCATGGTAGGAGATT
>JAVLBR010000232.1:0-3044 GCA_031581125.1 Schleiferiaceae bacterium
GCCACTACCACATTTGGCCGGCAGGCCCCCAAAATGCCCTACTTTAGCGCTTGCCTATAAAATTAAAACGTCCACATGGCCGAATCCCGCTCCAAACTCTTCCTACTCGATGCCTACGCGCTGATTTACCGCTCGTACTTCGCTTTTATCAAAAACCCCCGCGTCACCTCCCAGGGCCTGGATACCTCCGCCATCTTTGGCTTTACCAATACGCTGCTGGAGGTGCTGGAAAAACACGCGCCCACCCACATCGCCATCGTGTACGATACGGACAAGCCTACCTTCCGCCACGAGGAATTTTCGGAATACAAGGCCCAGCGCGACGAAACCCCCGAGGCCATCAAAATATCGGTGCCCTACATCCGCCGGCTGGCCGATGCTTTCAATATTCCCTTCATAGGTGTGGATGGCTACGAGGCCGATGACGTGATCGGTACCCTGGCCAAAAGGGCCGAACAAGAAAACTTTGACGTGTACATGATGACGCCCGATAAGGATTTTGGGCAGCTCGTGAGCGAGCATATCTTTATGTACCGCCCGGGCCGCATGGGCAATGCCGCCGAAACCTGGGGCATAGCGGAGGTCAAAAAGCGCTTTGACATCGAAAAGGTGGACCAGGTGGTGGACTACCTGGGCATGATGGGCGATAGCGTGGACAATATCCCCGGCATTCCCGGCGTGGGGGCCAAAACAGCTTCTAAGCTCCTCAAGCAGTACGGCAGCATGGAAGAAATGTACCAGCAAGCCGAAGATATCAAAGGCAAGCTGGGCGAAAAAATCCGCGACCACCAGGAGCAGGCCCTCCTGAGCAAGCATCTGGCCCGTATCATTACCGAGGTGCCGGTCGATTTTGACCCCAAGGAGCTTACCAAAGACCCGGTAAACGAGGAAAAAGTAAAAGAACTCTTTCAGGAGCTGGAATTTCGCAATATGCTTAAGCGCGTTACCGGCGATAAAATAGATCAGCCCGTGGCCGCCGCAGCGCCGCCCCAAGGCGGGCAAACGGATCTTTTTCAGACCGAAACGGAAAGTGCCACGGCGGCTGAAGCGCCGGGCGGCAGCGGCCTGAAAACCCTGGCCGAGGTGGACCACCTGTACCAACTGGTGCAGCACCCGCGTGAACGCAAGCTGCTCCTGGAATACCTGCTCGATCAGGAAGAAGTCTGTTTTGATACCGAAACCACCGCCCTGGATACCGCCCAAGCGGAGCTGGTGGGCATCGCCTTTAGCTATGCGCCCCACAAGGCCTACTACCTCCACCTGCCGGAAGGGCAGGAAAAGGAGGTGCTGGAGGAGTTCCGGCCTTTTTTTGAAAACGCGGAGATCCGCAAAATTGGCCAAAACATCAAGTACGACCTGGCCGTGCTCTACCAGTACGGCATGGCTGTAAAAGGCCCCCTCTGGGACACCATGCTGGCCCACTACGTGCTGGAACCCGATCAGCGCCACAACCTCGACGTACTGGCCGAAACTTACCTGCGCTACCAGCCCCAGCCCATCAGCGAGCTCATCGGCAAAAAGGGCAAAAAACAACTCAATATGCGCCAGGTAAGCCCCGAGTGCATCGCCGAGTACGCCGGCGAAGATGCCGACCTCACCTACAAGCTCAAGCTGGTGCTGGACGAAAAGCTGGAAGGCAAGCTCCGCGAGGTGTTTGAAAACATCGAAATGCCCCTGGTGCCCGTGCTGGCCCACATGGAGAGCGAAGGCATCAACCTGGACGTGGAGGCCCTCCGCCAGCTGTCCAAAACCCTTACGGAAGACATCCAAAACCTGGACACGGAAATTCACCAATTGGCCGGGGGCATAGACTTTAACATCGCCTCGCCCCGCCAGCTCGGCGAGGTGCTCTTCGATAAGCTCCAGCTCAAGAAAAAACCCAAAAAGACCAAAAGTGGTCAGTACGCCACCTCGGAAGACGTGATGCTGGAGCTGGCCGCCGAGCACGACATCGCCCAAAAAGTGCTGGACTACCGCCAGCTGCAGAAGCTTAAAAACACCTACGTAGATGCCCTGCCCGATCTGATCAACCCCCGCACCCAGCGCGTACACACCAGTTTTAATCAGGCCGTGGCCGCCACCGGGCGCCTCAGCAGCCAGAACCCCAACCTGCAAAACATCCCCATTCGCACCGAGCGGGGCCGCCTGGTGCGCCAGGCCTTTATCCCCCGCGATGCGCAGCACCGCATCCTGGCCGCCGACTATAGCCAGATAGAGCTCCGCCTCATCGCCGAGCTCAGCGGCGAAGAAAATATGATGACCGCCTTTCGGGAGGGGGCCGACATCCACGCCGCCACCGCGGCCAAAGTGTTTCAGGTAAAACCGGAAGCCGTAACCCGCGAGCAGCGCAGCAATGCCAAAACGGTCAATTTTGGCATCATTTACGGCGTAAGCGCCTACGGCCTGTCCCAGCAGACCAGCCTCAGCCGGGGCGAAGCGGCCGAAATCATCAAAAGCTATTTCCAGAGCTACCCTGCCATCAGCCGTTACATCGAGGAGCAGAAGGAAATAGCCCGCCGCCAGGGCTACGTAGAAACCATCACCGGCCGCCGCCGCTACCTGCGCGATATCAACAGCCGCAATCCCACCGTGCGCGGCCACGCCGAGCGCAACGCCGTAAACGCCCCCATCCAGGGCAGCGCGGCCGATATCATCAAGCGCGCCATGATCCAGATCGTCCCCCTGCTGCGCGACACCCGCACCCGCATGCTCCTCCAGGTGCACGACGAGCTCGTCTTCGACGCCCACCGCACCGAAATCGAGGACCTCAGCCCCCGCATCCAGGAAATCATGCAAAACGCCGCCACCACCCAGGTGCCCCTGGAAGTGGAGGTAGGCACCGGCGGGAATTGGCTCGAAGCGCATTAGGGCCCTGTTAGCGCCGCCTTATTTCGGCCTCACCGGCCAAATGTGATTTACCCCGCCCGAAAAGTTTTCCTTATTACGGGAGGCTTTCCCCCACAATTTAAGCCTTGCCTGTGGGGCGCAATGAAAACCTGATATTGGACAAATTAGCTGTTTATCTCGTGGTAGGCTATGAAAGA
>JAVLBR010000233.1:0-3039 GCA_031581125.1 Schleiferiaceae bacterium
GTAGAGTACCTTAGCCGTTTTCTATTGCTGTTGCTTTTATTGGCCACGGGCCTTTCGGTGCAAGGCCAGGAATCCCGCCATTGGCGCTACAGCCTCGAAAACCGGGTTACCGGGAAGGGCATGTTCAATAGGTTAGGGGATAATTACAACCGGATTAACTACAATAGTGCCTCGGCCTTGCAGACGGAAGTAGGGGTGGCCTATCAGCAAAGTTTGAGAAATGAGGACTTTAGTTGGTCGGCAGGTATGGGTATACAATCCATTTACGGCGCTGGAAAATATACTTTTAGCCCAGGGGACAGCACTTATGACGGTATCCAGTTTCCCATGACGCCGGAAGCGAACAAAGCGGCGCGGGTACAGCGATTCACAGGGCTTTGGGCCCTGCCCCAGCTCGGATTGTCCTATCGCAAGCGGTTCAATCCCTACGGACGGCCCCAGTACCTCAAACTAAACTTGCGGGCTGCCTATGCCCTTCCCCTGTGGGCCCATGCGGAACTTGATTACTTATCCGACGGGGCAAAAACGGGCGGACTGAACCGGCTCAATGGCGGACGCATGGACTACTTGGCCACCGTGGTGCTCTTGGAATATATTATCGCTTGGAAGGATAATTGGTCTGTAGGGGTAGGCGGCCAGTATGTTCGCTCCTTCGAGGTATTTTCCGATCACATAGATCTTTGGCAAACTTATAGTGTAGGACTAAGCCTTTCGCTTTATCATGAATTATAGCAGATGTATTAATACGGCACTGTCTTCCCTCTTACTGCTGGCATCTTTCTCGCTTGGTGCGCAGGATTGGGTAGGCAAAAAGCATTTGTCCCTGGGGGTGGCCGGGGTCAATTCAGTATATAACTACGGAACCGACGAAAATGTATCCCATTATGGTGGGGGAGTTCACCTTTCCTTTAGCTTCGAAATGTTTTCATTTTTAGAAGGAGGTTTTCTCACTTCACTAGAAAAGTGGGAGGGCGAACATTTTATTGGCACATCCGTCCCCAATACCCTATATGATGTTTCATTTAACGATACTTTTAATACGCGGTATAATTCCAGGTTGTACTGGAATAACAATCTTTTTATTGCCTACAACTTCAATGAGTATATTGGGCTAAGAGCGGGTATTTCAGTTTATGATTGGTATTCTAATTTATATCAAGCCAAACGGGATAACCAAGTGGTCTATTCCTATGAGCACAGATACCATCATTTTTTCAATAATTATTCCTTCAGTATTTACGGCCAGTATGAGGCCTTCCGGGCTGCATTGTTTTTCCGGAAAGCTTTTGATGATGACTTTATCCGCACATTTGGCTTGCGGCTCACTTACCGGTATAGTTTTGACTAGCGCTATCCCAGGGAGCGGCCCCTTCGTTTCTGAGGGGTCGTCCCGCCTTTCCCTCACTCCTCCGCTTCCGCCGGTGCTTCCAGCTTCCACTCAAAGCTCTGCTCCCAGTTGGCACGGATTTCCAGGGCTTCCGGATAGGCCAGGCGCGGTTCCGGGAGGCGGTTTTGCCAGTAGAAGCCAGGCGTCCAGTAGCCATCCTGGTTTTGGTCCTGCACCAGGTAGGCTTTTAGCTTACCCGCCGGGAGGTTTTCCCGGCGCAGTATCGTTTGGCCGCGAAATTTTTGCGTGGTAAGCAGCTCATCGTCGGCATCTACCAGCTGCAGGAGATAGTGGCAGCAGCTATCCGCTATCACTTTTAGCCGCAGGCTGCCCAGCTCCTCCTGGGGCAGCACCTCGATCTTTTGGCCCAGGCTGTCGTTTTCTCGTCCGTACCAGGCCTGGACAGCGCCGGGGTCCAGCACTAGCTGATGGTCGCGCTTGTGCGCCCGTAGCCAAAAACGCCGCCGGTGGCCCGGCTGCGGCCGCCAGCGTACCGTGGTGGTATCGCGCCCCAGGCGGCGCGCCCGGCTGCTGTCTACCGTCAGTAAGGGGAGGTTGCTTTCCAGCCGGAGGGTATCGCCTGCGGCCGTTTGTGGAGGGGTTATGTTGAGCTTTAGCTGGGGGGGATCGCCCCGGCGGGGCCGGAGGTAAATCAGCGTATCCAGCGGCGCTCCCGCCCGGCTGCTATCGGTAAGGCGTAGGCCCAGGCTATCGCGGCTGCCACGGTACCAGTAAAAAAGGGTGTCTTTATTGCCCGGACGTTCCAGGAAGCCAGCGTCTGGCGCCACCGGCGGCACGGGCCGGATGTGCAGCGAGTCGGTGGGGCGGGCAAAGGCCAGCTGCCACCGCCCCACGGCTACGGCCCGGGCGCTGTAGAGCTTCTGGGGAGGCCGCGGCGTGGAAGCCCGCAGGGTAAAGGAAGGCATTTCGCGGCCCGGCTGGAGGGCGATGGTATCGGCCCAAAAAGCCATCAAGGGCCAGCCACGCAGCTTAAAGTCGCCGTCCGGATCCTGGTAAGCCACCAGGCGGTAGCGGCCTGGCCGCAGGTAGCGCAGGGCAAAGCGCCCTTCCTTATCGCTCAGGGCGTAGTAGTTGGGCAGCTTTTTATAGAGCATGCTGTCGCGGGGAGCGGCCGGTCCGCTATCGGGGGGCGCCGCCAGCCGGTATAGGCCCACCAGGATATCGCCTACCGGTGCGCCGCTGTAGGCATCTTCCACCCGGCCTTGTAGGGCCAGGCTGTCCAGGTAAGGGCCCGTAGAAAATACGTAGCGCAGGGAGTCATTCACATTGCCCTCGGTGAGGTCTTTGAGGCTCTGCCCAAAGGAGATGATGTAAGTGGTTTTGGGCTTCAGGCTGTCTTCCCAGCTCAGGTTGATCTCCCGGCCGCGGCTTTCTACGGTGAGGCCGTTTTTCAGGGGCGGCGAGATGCGGATTTGCTGGGAAGCGCCCTGCAGCTTCAGGTATTCATTGAAGCGCAGGCGGATGCTTGCCCCCTGGAAATTTACCTTGCCATTGGCCGGGAAGGCGGTGTCCAGCTCCGGCGGCAGGCTGTCTCTGGGCCCGCCACTGGGGGCAGATTGGGTAGCACAGGAACTCACTACTCCGGCGGGCGGCCCCAGGAGCATCGCCCCCACGGCCAGGCCTACCGCCAG
>JAVLBR010000234.1:0-3032 GCA_031581125.1 Schleiferiaceae bacterium
AAGAGATACTTGGTTCGACCAGATAGGTTGTAATAAATAAATCTGTAATCGGCTAATGCTTCATCAATAATAAGATTACAGCATGCCTGATTTGTAGATAATGGCAATTTATTAACGGCAACCTTACCTGCCGTAGCTCCGTACATCGCCACGATAACGGAGTTTTCAGGTATCATTTTAGCCGCTGAGTTCTCTAGGGCCAATTCAGTTATTTTCTTTTCGGTATCCCAAATGTTATTAAATTTAACCTCCTTTGTGTTAAGCCATGGAATATGGCCATTCTCGTAATATTCTTTTACATTCACCTTAGGGGTTCCCCCACTTGTGACCTTTTTACAAATCGCACCGATATTTGATTTGGTCCATTCACTTCTCATACCTCTAAAGCTTTAAGTTTTCCAAAACCCGTAGAGTTTCAGCATTCATTTTAGAAAAGGCAAACCATTTTTTACCCAGGTCTTTAATGGAGGCGCCAATATGGTAGAGCTCGGTCTTATCTACAATCAAAAAGCGGTCGTGCGCCTGGCTAAACTCCACTAACTTTATGGGAGGAAACTGCGCATTATGTTTTTTCAAATCCAGCTTTAGCTGCTTGTTAATCGACTTAGTATATATGCTGCAAGCTACATTGGCTTTACGTTTACTCAATAAAGTGAGTACCGTATCGTCAATATAATTGTCGATTAAAATAATCTCCCTCTCAGCCTTACGGATGATATCTGAGACAAAGCGATAGGCATCAAACACCTGCCCTTCAAAAAACACCCCTTTATCTTTTTCGGGCCACTTACTTTCCAGTGCCCTAAACACCTCCTCCAGTTTTTGGTCGGTTGCAATTTGCTTTTGCTCCACTTTATCCAGCCGGCTTAAAACCAACTGGTTGCTATGAAGTTGCTTGCGCATTGCTACAAAGGCATTCATAATTTGGATACTTACTTGCACCGCAATATCACTTCTCAATACAGCGGAGAGCATGGCAATGCCTTGTTCGGTAAAAACATAGGGGTTGGAACTACTGTGCTTCAAACCTTTAAACCGGTCACAACTTGTGACCAGTTGCTGGACTTCCTCATCGGTGAGCTGAAAGCGGAAAGGCGCTGGAAAGCGATCGATATTTCTCTTAACAGCCTGGTTTAACACCTTAGTTTGCACCTGGTATGTTTCCGCTAAATCGCGATCTATCATGACCTGAACGGACCTGAAAGAGAAGATCCGGTTTACAACTTCAGTTTGAGAAAGTTCCTTGCTCATAGCCCAAAAGCTTTAAGTTTTCAAGAATCGCACCATCCAGCTTCTCGCCTTCTTGCATCTGCTCGAATAGCGTAGCGGAGAGCTCGCTCATCTTTTCTTCGAAGGGAATGCCATCGTCTTCTACCTCGGCCATGCCCACGTAGCGGCCGGGGGTAAGAACGTAGTCATTCTTGGCGATTTCTTTCAGGCGGGCGCTTTTGCAGAAGCCGGCGATGTCCTGGTAATCGCCATCCTTCTCTTCGCCGCGCCAGGCGTGGTAGGTGCCGGTGATTTTATCGAGTTCCGTTTCGGTGAGCTCGCACTGCTTGCGACTGATCATGCGGCCCATCTCCCGGGCGTCGATAAAAAGGGTTTCTCCTTGCCGGTTGCGAAAGCCCCGCTCCGGGTCGGCCTTCTTATTCTTGGTCATAAACCAAAGGCAAACCGGTATCTGGGTGGTGTAAAAGAGCTGCCCAGGCAGGGCGATCATACAGTCCACCAGGTCGTTTTCGATCATGCTGCGCCGCAGTTGGCCCTCGCCGCTGGTGTTGGAGCTCATGGAGCCATTGGCCAGGACAAAACCGGCAGTGCCCGTTTCGGATAACTTGGAAAGCATGTGCATGATCCAGGCGTAATTGGCGTTGCCCACCGGGGGCACCTCGTAGCCCTTCCAGCGGGGATCGTCCACCAGCTCGTTTTTGCCCCGCCACTGGCTTTGGTTAAAGGGGGGATTGGCCATGATATAATCGGCCTTCAGGTCGGGGTGCTGGTCCTGGAAGAAAGAATCGGCCGGGACTTCGCCGAGGTTGGCCGCTATGCCGCGGATGGCCAGGTTCATTTTGGCCAGTTTATAGGTCGTGGCGGTGTATTCCTGGCCGTAAACGCTGATGTCTTTCTTGGACCCATTATGGCTCTCCACAAATTTAATGGACTGGACAAACATGCCCCCCGAGCCACAGCAGGGGTCGTAGATCTTGCCCTTGTAGGGTTCCAGCATTTCGGCAATAAGGTTGACCACCGATTTGGGTGTGTAAAACTCACCGCCGCCCTTGCCTTCCGCGGAGGCGAATTTTCCCAGGAAGTACTCGTACACGCGGCCCACCACGTCTTCCGCTTCATCGGCTATGGTGTCGATGTTATTGATGGTATCCAGCAGGGCCGCCAGTTTGCTGGGGTCCATTTGAAGGCGGGAGAAGTAATTGTCCGGGAGCGCTCCTTTCAGAGAGGGGTTGTTTTTCTCTACCGTATGCAGAGCGGTATCAATTTTCAGGGCCAGGTCTTCCTGCTTGGCGTTTTCCATGATGTAGCGCCACCGGGCCTGCTCGGGCAGGAAGAAGACGTTCTTCATATTGTAAAACTCCTTCATCTCCAGGTATTTTTCCTTGCCCTCCTCGATGAGGGTTTTCCGGCGCGCTTCGAACTTATCGGAGGCAAATTTGAGGAAGATGAGCCCCAGGACTACGTGCTTGTATTCGGAGGACTCCACCTTGCCCCGGAGCTTATTAGCTGTATTCCAGAGCTGTTCTTCAATGGAAAGGGTTTCGGTTTGGTTTTTTTTGGCCATGGGCTAAATGATATTCAGGCGTAAAAGGGTTCTTTAAAGTACCGCTAAAATTAAGACATAAGAAGCAGTTTTAAATGGGGGCTGGTGAAGCGGTGCACACTGGGCCCGAAGAATTACCCTTTTGTCTGGCAACAATAAATAACTGAATTGATGATCTTGGAGTAATTCCTTTTGGCCAAAATAGGCCACCTCCCAAAAATATAAAAGCCCCAACAGCGCAAGGCTGTTGGGGCTTTTG
>JAVLBR010000016.1:0-24203 GCA_031581125.1 Schleiferiaceae bacterium
AGAAAGCACAGCTGGTATGGTTGTTTTACGGAAGTTAGTGGCGGTATCCCCGTTTGTCGGGCTGAGCGGAGTCGAAGCCCCCTCATAATCAGGGATCTAAATATCCAAATATAAACAAAAATAGCATAGAGCCGAGAGGCAGTTTGGTCATGACGAGAAGAATTCTCTGTGTTACCGGCGCCTGTCTCGCCCGTGGCGATATGACTTCTCTGTGGACCTCTGTGAATTCTCTGTGTCCTCGGTGCTATAGAAAAAGGGGAGCGCAGCGACCCACCCCTAAATACCTTCCCTGGGGCATTAAAAAGGAGCGCAGCGACCCGCCCCAAGCGCAGTCCAGAAATACCTTCTCCGTGTCATCAAAAAAAGGAGCGCAGCGACTCACCCTAAGCCTTCCGCCGGAATTGGTACGTCACCCGCGCCAAACGCCGGTGTTCCCCACGGGCCCCCAGCGCGTGGCAGTGCACTTTGATGCACACCCATTTGCTGTCTACCGAAGTGACCTGCGCCCGCAGGCGCAGCCGGCCCGAGCTGGGTAGGGGCGCCGTGTTTTCTAGGTGCACCTGCTGCTGCTCCAGCTCCCGGTGGTGCTGGAAAAAGCCCGTCAGATCGCCCTTCAGCTCGTGAGTAAGGGCCTCGATCTCCTGCAGGAGCTGCCATTCCGTAGCCCCTTCCGGCAGGCGGTGCACTTCCAGTATACGCTGCTTCTCGCGGCGCTTTTGTTTTTCCAGGCTGTTTAATATTCCGTCCATTGGGGGCCTTTTTTCAGCTCCATAAAAAAAAGCCCGCTCGGGAGGGGAGCGGGCTTTTGGTATGGCTTTTCCTTCGGGGTTTTTTCCAGCGCTTAGTTGCGCTTGCACCTTGGCCATAATGCCCGCTCACCGGATCCTGTATAGCAGGACATCCAGCGGTGATTTCGGCAATTAGGAAGGGGCCAATGGCGCATAGCAAACGCTTGTAAAAGGCAAATATAACAAAACGGGGGGAAGCGGGGCCGGGGCCGCTACCACATTTGGCCGCCAGGCCTAAAGCACCGGCGCCGGGGGAATAAAATCCCTAATTTTGGCCTTCTTCATTAAAAGCCATTTTCATGATCAAATTAGACGGCCGCGCTACCTCCCAATCCATTCGCAATGAGATAGCCGCGGAAGTAAAGAAGCTGCAGGAAAAAGGCGGCAAAACGCCCCACCTGGTGGCCGTGTTGGTAGGCAGTAACGGCGCCAGCCAAACCTACGTGAAGGCCAAAGTGCGCGATTGTGAGGAAGTAGGCTTTGTGAGCGACGTGGTGCGCCTCTCGGAAACCATCACCGAGGCGGAACTGCTCCAGGAGGTACACCGGCTCAATGCCGATGCGGCGGTAGATGGCTTCATCGTGCAGCTGCCGCTTCCCCGCCACATAGACGAGCAAAAGGTGCTCATGGCCATCGACCCGGCCAAAGATGTGGATGGCTTTCATCCCGAAAACCTGGGCAAAATGGCCCTCAACCTCCCCAGCTACCTGCCCGCCACCCCCATGGGTATCCTGGACTTGATGGACCGGTACAACATCGAGACGGGCGGTAAGCATTGCGTAGTGGTGGGCCGCTCCCACATCGTGGGCCTGCCCATCAGCATCCTTATGGGCCGCAATGGCTACCCTGGCAATGCCACCGTAACCCTCACCCACAGCCGCACTACCAATCTGCCGGAACTACTGCGCAGCGCCGACATCATTATAGCCGCCCTGGGCAAACCTCACTTTGTGACCGCCGATATGGTGAAGGAGGGCGCCGTGCTCATCGACGTGGGCACCACCCGCGTGGTAGACAAAAGCAAGAAAAGCGGCCACCGCCTGGTGGGCGACATTGACTACGAAAATGCGGCCCCCAAAGCCGCCTACATCACCCCCGTACCGGGCGGTGTAGGGCCCATGACCCGCGTGAGTTTGCTTAAGAATACGCTATTGGCCGCGAGACATAAGTAGCGCATTGCGGCGGTATTATGGCCTCCCGGCCAAATGTGCCCTGCCCGGCGGCTTCTGTGTCCTTTTGCTTCCAAAAATAACTCTACGAGCATGACTTCCACCCCCAAAGGATTTCCCGAACTGGAACCGGTAGCTCGCTGGCTGGATAGCCAATTTACCATCCCCGGCACGCGGTGGCGTTTTGGGCTGGACCCTCTCATTGGCCTCATCCCCGGTCTGGGCAGTGGCGTAGGCATGCTCCTCCAGCTCTATCTGGTCTTGGTGGTACTGCAGCGGGGCGGCAGCGGGGAGCTCTTGGCGCGGATGACGGTCAATGTGCTGGTGGATAGCCTTTTTGGGGCCATTCCAGTGCTGGGGCAGCTCTGGGACTTTTACTTTAAAGCCAGCCAGCGAAACCTCCGCCTGGCCCGGGAATACGCCTACGAAGAAAAGTACCAGGGCAACGGCCTGGTCATATGGATCGGGCTGCTGGTATTGCTGCTGGGGGGCGTGGCCTTGCTGGTTTTTTTGTTGGGGTCGCTGATGAGCTGGTTTGCCGAAGTAATGGTAGAGTTACTCGTGGGGCTTACTGCTTAGTTTTTAAATGCATCCGTAAGGATAGCAACCAAGGCTTCGGATTCAAGAATCTTGTCCAGCCTATTTCGTACCGCTATATTGATCCCTATCGCCTGCGGATGAAGGCACGGCGGTGCCTTGTACTTATCTCTATGAAGGCGGTCGCTGGCGCTCCCTTTTTTTATTTCACGGAGAAACACGGAGAAAAAGCACTGAGCTCCACGGAGAACACGAAGCACTGGCCTTACCGCTTTATTCATTCTTACTGCCAGCGGATAAAGACGCGGCGGTGCTTGTCCTCCTCCCGGAGGAGGTGGTCTCGCTGGAAGCGAGAGCGGAGGAGGATTTGGGGCATTTTCTTCTTCCGGAAAAGGGTTTATCACTAAATTCAAAACCGGGCTGTAGCGCCCTCCCCCGTCCTTGCCTTCGGCAAGGACACCCCCTCTCAGAGGGGGACATAGGCCGCGTCTCCCCGCGAGCGTTAAGCGGAATGGATAGCGGAGAAGCCGCTCCCGCCGCGCCGCCCGGGAGTATGCGTGCTTTCGGGAGTATACTTACAAGTGTGTCATTTTTCCTTTCAAAGAGCTGGCCCACCCCAAAACCTGCCCACTGCCAACTCCGCAACTAGCCACCTGCCAACTGCCAACTCCCCCAACTGCCAACTCCCCAAACCACCAACCAATCCACCCGCCCCAAAAACCAAGTTCCCCCCAGGCTGTTCTTTCCCCCAAAATATCCGGTTCATGAAATATGCTGTTGTCTGGTTTCGCAATGACCTCCGTCTGCGCGACAACCCCGTGCTGGAAGAGGCCCTCCGTATGGCCGATCAGGTCATTCCCTTTTATTGCTTCGACCCCCATTTTTACGAAGATACCTACCTGGGCTTCCCCCGGACGGGTAGTTTTCGCGCTCAGTTTCGCCGCGAAAGTGTGGCCGCGCTCCGGGCGTCCTTGCAGGAACGGGGCAGCGATCTGTACATTCATTACGGCACCCCTATGGAAGGATTGCGGGAACTGGCCCAACGCTATGATTTCCAAGCCATTTACACCGCCCGCGAAGAAACCCGGGAAGAACGCGAGCGGGAGGACCGGGTAAGTGGCAATGGCTGGGCCATCATGCGCATTTCGCAGCACGAGCTGTACCGCGCGGAGGACCTGCCCTTTGACCGGGAAGAGCGCAAGCCCGGGGTGTACACGGCCTTTCGCAAAAAGGTGGAAAAATACGCCGAGATCCGGAGCGAAATCCCGGCGCCCGAGCAGGTTCCCAGCCCGGAAGACCTCCCGGAGACCAGCCTGCCTTCGCTGTCTACCCTGGGCCTGCCCAGCGTAGCCGCCGATGAACGGGGGGTGCTGTCGTTTCAGGGTGGGGAAGCAGCGGCCTGGCAGCGCCTGCACCATTATTTTTGGGATACCCGGCAATTAAGCCGCTATAAGCTTACTCGCAACGGGCTCCTGGGCGCCGATTATAGCAGTAAATTCTCGGCCTGGCTGGCCGCCGGCTGCCTCTCGCCCGTGAGCATCTACTGGCAAATCCAGGCCTACGAGCAGCAAATAGAAAGCAATCAATCTACCTACTGGCTTTATTTCGAGCTCATGTGGCGCGACTTTTTCCGCCACCTGGCGGGCGCCCATGGGGATGCCTTCTTTCGCATGCCGCGCCACTGGCAGCCCCGAGTAGGCGTGCGCTTCGAGCAATGGCGCACCGGCGAAACGGGCCAGGACTTTGTGGATGCCAACATGCGAGAACTCTTTTACACCGGCTACATGAGCAACCGCGGCCGCCAAAATGTGGCCAGCTACCTGGTCCGCGAACTGGAGCAGCCCTGGTATGCGGGCGCCCTCTGGTTTGAAAGCCAGCTTATCGATCACGACGTCTGTAGCAATTACGGCAACTGGACCTATGTGGCCGGGGTGGGCAATGACCCCCGCAAGCACCGCTGGTTCAATGTGGCGGGCCAGGCCCAGCGCTACGATGGGGATGGTAGCTACCGCCGGCATTGGGGATCATAGGGACCTAGCATGCTAGGTCCCCACAGCCTACCAAACCATTCCCCCACCATCCGGTTAATATGGATTGATTTTTGCCCAAAATTGTTATTCAAAATCCTAAAGAAATGGCTCAAGCTACCGCCACCCAAAAAAAGAAGACCGGCAATACCACCCGGCAGAAAATCATTAAAGCCTACCAGCGCCATGTGCTGCGCCACGGGGAAAATCCTTCCAGCGTATTTGCCTTTTGCGAGGATATCAAAATAGAAGAGGGGACCTTCTACAAGTACTTTTCCGGTTTTGAACAGATCCAGGGTACTTTTTGGCGCAGCCTTTTTGAGGAAAATCTGGAACGCCTCGAAAATACCCCCGAATGGGAAGAGTTTGCGGTGCGGGAAAAACTCCTGAGTTTCTACTTCAGCTTTTTTGAAAGCCTTAAGCAAAACCGTTCCTACGCCCTTTACTCCCTTAAAGACGGCGGGCAGCAGCTCAATCCCGGCCGTAAAGAGCTGGAAGAACTCAAAAAACCTTACAAACGCTGGATCAAAGCGCTGATGGCAGAAGGGCGCAACAAGGAGGAAATTGCTTCCCGCTCCCGCTTGAGCGACCAGTACGACACCCTCTTCTGGTACCAGCTGCTCTTCCTGCTCGATTTCTGGCGCAAGGATGGCAGTACCGCCTTTGAGCGTACGGACGAGGCCATCGAGAAGGCGGTCAATCTGGCTTTTGACCTCATCGAGAAAAACGCCATTGACAGCGCCTTCGATTTCGGTAAATTTCTATTTCAAAACTTTCGATGAAAGAACAAGACCGCGTATACTCCAGCCGCTTTTCCCGCACGGGCAAATTCGTCACCACCGGGGCCAAAGTAGGCCGCAACTACCTCAAGCATTTTAGCAAAAAGCTGGTTTCCGGCGAAGACAGCCGGGATGAGCTCAACGAGCGCAATGCCGACGATATTTACAATGCCCTGAGCAATTTAAAGGGCAGCGCCTTAAAAGTGGCGCAAATGCTGAGCCTTGACCAAGGTATCCTACCGCAGCAGTTTTCCGAAAAATTCTCCCAGGCCCAGTATTCGGCGCCGCCCTTGTCTTTTCCCTTGGTGGTCAAAACTTTCCAGCAGTACTTTGACCAATCGCCCCGGGAGCTTTTCGATAGCTTCAGTCAAAAGTCTATAGCCGCGGCCTCCATCGGGCAGGTGCACCAGGCGGAAAAAGACGGTCAAAAACTGGCCGTGAAAATCCAATACCCCGGCGTGGCCAATAGCATCGACAGCGATCTGCGCATCGTGCAGCCCATGGTAAAAGCCATGTTTGACATCTCCCAGTCTGAGCTGGATCATTACCTGGCCGAGGTAAAAGAGCGGCTTTTAGAAGAAACCGAGTACGAGCTCGAGCTGGAGCGCGGGCAAAAAATAGCGGAAGCCGTTTCCTCCATTGAAGGGCTTAAGTGTCCGCAGTATTACCCTGAGTACAGTGCGCCCCGCGTGCTTACCATGGAATGGATCGATGGCTTGCACCTCAAAGAGTTTATGGCCACCGAGCCTTCTCAGGAAGAGCGCAACCGGGTAGGGCAGGTCATTTGGGATTTTTACGACCTACAAATTCATGCCTTGCAGGAAGTCCATGCGGATCCCCATCCGGGCAACTTCCTCTTTATGCAGGACGGTACCGTAGGCGTGATCGATTTCGGCTGTGTAAAAACCTTCAGTCAGTCCTTTTACGAGCGCTACTTTACCCTTATGAAACCGGCTTTATCTGATGACCGGGCCGAATTTAACCAACTCCTCCGGGAGCTGAACTTCATCCTGCCTAGCGATAATGATCAAGAGGTAGAGCACTTTCAGGACGTCTACTCTGATGTATTGGAACTGCTGGGGCGGCCTTTCTTTTCGGAAACTTTTGATTTTGCCGACGATAGCTACTTCGAAGAAGTGTATGGCTTAAGTGATGTGTACCAAAACGATCCCCTGCTGCGTAATGCCAAGGCTGCCCGCGGTCCCCGGGACGCCATTTATTTGAACCGGACCTACTTTGGTCTCTACTCCATCCTGCATTTGCTGGGCGCTGAAGTGGTAACCCGCTCCCGAGTAGGGGAGCTTTTCCCTCAACCCTCCTGATGAGCCCTTTTGTAGCTTTGCCCGCGATAACCGAATAAAAAAGCCCCCCGTTTGTGAATTACTGCAGCCACTGCGGGAGCGATCAGCTTCAGCATCGCATCCCCGATGGAGATAATTTACCCCGTTTTGTTTGCAGCCAGTGCGGCCGCATCCATTACCAAAACCCCAAAATGGTGGTGGGCTGCCTTATTTACAATGATGTGGGAGAGGTGATGCTGGCCCGCCGCAGCATTGAACCGCGCTACGGTTACTGGAATTTGCCCTGTGGCTTTTTAGAGCTGGGCGAAACGGTGGAGCAAGGCGCCCTGCGAGAAGTACAGGAAGAAACCGGGGCAACCGTGGCCCTGGGGCCCTTGCACACTGTTTACAATTTGCCGCACGCCCATCAGGTGTACCTCATTTTTCTGGCCCAAATGCGGGGCCAGTACGCCCAAGAAACGCCCGAAAGTCTAGAAGTGGCTTTCTTTAAGGAAGCCGATATCCCCTGGCCAGCGGTGGCTTTTTCTTCCAATGTCTTTGCCTTGCGGCATTTCTTTCAGTCGCGCCGCAGCCCGGAGCTCAGTATTCCGGCGGTGGGGGGGCTCTTACCTTCGCAAAAAACTTCCTAAACTATGCCTGATAACCTTCCGCTTACTTACCGCTATCAGGGACCCGGTAAGCCGGGTCCGCAAGACCCGCTGGTGGTGCTCCTGCACGGTTATGGCAGCCACGAGAACGACCTACTCAACCTGGTCCCGGCCTTGCCGGAAAAAAGACATTACGTGAGCCTGCGCGCGCCGCAGGCTCTGGGTTTTGGCGGTTTTGCCTGGTATGCCCTAGCCATGGAAGGCGGACGCATCCGGACCGGTGATCCCGCCGAAGCCAAGCAGGCGCTGGAGCAGGTGCACCAATTTGTAAAGGCCTTTCGCGAACAGAAGGGACTTACCGAGGCGCCTTTGCAGTTGGTAGGCTTCAGCCAGGGGGCCATTCTAAGTTATGCCTACGCCCTGCATTATCCCCGGGAAGTAGAGCAGGTAGCGGCCCTTAGTGGTTATGTCCTTAAAGACATCGTGCCCAGTCAGTACCGCCCCGAAGATCTCCACCATCTGCGCTTTTTCGTGAGCCACGGTACCGCCGATGAGGTGATTCCGGTTCAGGCGGCCCGGCAAACGGGATCCTTCCTCGAAAAATTAGGCGTTTCCCATGTGTACCGCGAGTATCCGGAAGGCCACGGCATTGCCCCGGACAATCTCCGCGACCTGCAAAACTGGTTTGGCAAAAAACCCGCTTGATGCTTATCAAAGCCTCTTACCGCCCGGAGGAAGTGTGGCGCGACCTGGTCCACGAGCTCAAGCGGGCGGCTCGTGATCGCAAGCATTCCATGCGTTCATTCGTGCTTAGCACCCAGGCGCCGCAAGGGCCCGATGCTTGCTACGTGGTCTTGCGCCACTGCACGGATGAGCCGGCCCTGTTATTTTACACCGATGCCCGCAGCGCCAAGCATCAACATCTGCAGCAACAGGCCCAAACCTGCTCCGTTTTCTACCATCCGCGGCAGCGCTTTCAACTGCGCTGCTACGCCAGGGCTATTTGTCATCAGGGCGATGAGCTCGCCCAAAAATACTGGCAAGAAGTACCGCCCCCCGGCCGGAAAGCCTACACCCCCGATCAGGCCCCCGGTACGCCCCTTTCCACGCCGGAAGTGGCTCATCAGTGGTCGCAGCCACACGATGGTAAGTATTTTACCGTGGTAGAACTGCTGCCCCACCAGTGGGACGTACTGCAGCTGGATGGCGGTGCGCACCGCCGCTTGGTTTTCACCCGCGCGGGGGCCTCCTGGGAAGGACGGTGGGTGGCCCCTTAGCGGGAGCGCTTCCTTCGCTTTAGAAAACCCCCATGCCCGTTTTGCTGGTGAGGCTTTCCAGGCTTTCCATACCCAGCACGGAGTTGCCTTGCGGATTAAGCTGCGGGCTCCACACCGCTATACTGTAGTGACCGGGGTACACCGCGGCAATACCTCCGCCTACGCCGCTTTTGCCGGGCAAGCCTACCCGGAAGGCAAACTCCCCCGCCTCATCGTAAAACCCGCAAGTTTGCATAAGCGCGTTAATGCGGTGGCTTTGCTGGCTGCTCAGCAGGCGCTGGCCCGTGGCCTGGCAGCCATCATTGGCAAAAACCGTAAAGGCCTGGGCCAGTTGTTTACAGCTCATTTCCACACTGCAGAGGTGGTAATAGAAGTTAAGCACCTCGTCTACCTGGCCGTGAATATTGCCAAAACCCTTGAGCATATGCGCCATAGCCCGGTTGCGGTGGCCGCAGGATTCTTCCGAGGCCGCCACGGCGTAGTTGAAATCGATGGCCTGGTCATCGGCCATTTGTCGTATCCAGGAAAGAAGAGTGCCTTTGGGATTGTCCAGGAGTTCTACCAGCAGATCGGCCACCACCAGTGCGCCACTATTGATAAAGGGATTGCGCGGGATGCCTTCCTCGTATTCCAGTAGCACCAGGGAGTTAAAGGAAGTGCCGGAAGGCTCCACGTCTACCCGCTCCCAGATGGCATTGCCGCCGTGTAGCATGGCCAGGGCCAGGCTAAAGACTTTGGCTATGCTCTGCGTACTGAACTTTTCCTCCGCAGCGCCCAGGGTGTATTGATCGCCCCCCAGGCACTGCAGCGCCAGCCCGTATTTGCTGGGGTCCACCTTAGCCAGTTCCGGGATGTACTGGGCTACCTGGCCCTCATTGCGCTGCGGATCTATTTCCGCGCCGAGGTCCTGGATTATCTTGGGGTAGTCTATGGTCATAGCGGGGGGTGTCACATTTGGCCTGCGGCCAAATGTAAAACATCCCGGCTGGGAAAGGAGGGGCGGGTAAGGGGCAGCTGGCCAAAAAAAAAGCGCCGAAATCCGGGAAGGAAATCGGCGCTGCGTAGCGAGAGAGGGGCTCGAACCCTCGACCTCAGCATTATGAATGCTGCGCTCTAACCGGCTGAGCTATCTCGCCAAGTGCGTACATCCGCATTTTCAGAAGGCTGCAAAGGTAATATTTCAAGGAATGTAGACAAGCTAGCCCTGGGGATTTTTTGCCCGTATATTTTTATATATTGCGCATCGAAGCACTGATTAAAGACATCCGCATGACTGAAGAAAAAATAAAATACGAGTTGGAGATCCCGGTAAAGGCCTCTCCGCATATGCTTTATCCCTACTTATCCACGCCCAGTGGCTTATCGCGCTGGTTTTCAGATGATGTAAACTCCCGGGGGGAGGAGTTTACCTTCATATGGGAAGGGGAGGAGAGCACCGCTCGGCGCATCGCTAAAAAGAACGACCAGTACATCCGTTTCCGCTGGCTTAGCGATGAAGAAGAAGACCTTAAATACTTCTTCGAATTTAGGATTCAGGTAGACGAATTGACCAATGATGCCTCGCTGATCATCACGGATTTTAGCGATGAGGAAGACCTCGAAGAAGATAAGCAACTGTGGGAGAGTCAGGTAAATGAGCTTCTCCACATCATCGGATCGTAAGGGCCGGGCGGCTATGCGAGCAGGGACGCAGGGAATTAGCTGGTTTACGGGAGTCACCTTGATCGGTCTTATCGGGGCCGTGGTGATTCTGCTTTCCAGCAGCAAAACGGCTATTTTCCTATGGGTTAATGCGCATACCGGCCCCGCTTGGGATCCTTTATTTCGCTGGGGTACTTTCCTGGGCGATGGCTGGATATTTGCCGTGGCGCTGCTTCCTTTGCTTTTTTGGCGCCGTTGGCCCTATTGGGTGGGGCTAGCAGGGGCGGCCCTTCTCACCTTATGTACTAGTGCTTCGCTAAAAACGCTTTATCAAGAGGAAAAGCGCCCTACCGCCTATTTTGCAGAACAGGGGCGGAGCCTGCGCTTGGTGCCCGGGGTGGAAACCCATAGTTACCGCTCCTTTCCCAGTGGCCATACCATGACGGCCTTTGCCTGCCTGGGCTTTCTGGCTGGGGTTTTTCGTTATCCTTTGTTGCAAGGGTTGCTTTCCCTGCTGGCCTGGCAAGTGGCTTATTCCCGCTTGTACTTGGCGCAGCATTTCCTGCTCGATGTCACGGTAGGGGCGGCCTTAGGCTTGATTATTGCTGGGATAAGTCTCCGGAGCGTGTTCTACCTGGCGCGCCGTTATTCCGTCTTCCCCACCAACACTTCCTAAGCATTGCGATACTTTGACCGAAATACTTGGTTTTGGATTGCCATCAGCGGCCTTTTCTTTTTGCCATTCTTGGGCGGTGTACCGCTCTTCGACTGGGATGAGATCAATTTTGCCGAACTGGCCCGCGAGATGGTGGTCACCGGCGATTGGCTTCGTCTCCAGGTAAATTACGAGTCCTTTACCGAAAAACCCCCTTTGTTCTTTTGGTTGCAAGCCGCGGCCATGAGCCTGCTGGGGGTAGGGGAGTACGCGGCCCGCTTGCCCAATGCCCTATTGGGGCTGATCGTTTTGCCTTTTCTCTACATTTCTGGGAAGTTTCTGGTAGACCGTAAGCTGGGCTTCCTTTGGGCCCTGAGCTGGTTGGGCAGCATTCTGCCCTTCCTCTATTTTAAGTCGGGGATTATAGACCCTTACTTTAATTTTTTCATCTTTTTGGGCCTTTTCTTCTTGATCCAGTACCTCTGGAAAAAGCGGGAAGAACGAGGCATTTACCTTTCCAAAGGCCCCGTAACTTACTGGGTTATGGCAGCGATTTTTACGGGACTAGGCATTCTTACCAAGGGTCCTGTCGCTTACCTGCTTATCGCCCTTACGCTGGCTTCCTACTATGTTTTTGTGCGGCCCCGGAGCTTTTTTGGGCTTAGCTTATTGTTGCGCTATTCGCTGCTTACCTTATTGGTGTTTTTGATTTGGTTTGCCCTTGAGTGGGCGCTCCATGGTCCGGATTTTTTACTTGAATTTACCATCCGCCAGTGGGAATTGCTTACATCAGCAGACGCCGGTCACAGGGGCTTTCCGGGCTATCACTTTGTGGTTTTACTGCTGGGCTGTTTTCCGGCCAGTATTTTTGCCCTTCGGGCGTTGCGTTCGGTTAAGGGCATAAAACCCCACGTGCAGGAGTTTCAGCGCTGGATGATCACCTTATTGCTGGTGGTGCTCATCCTCTTTTCCCTGGTGGGTACCAAGGTGGTGCACTACAGCTCCCTGGCCTATTACCCGCTTACTTTTCTCTCCGCCCTTATGCTGTGGCACATCACGGAGTTTCCCCGCAGCTACCGTCGCTGGATGCACGGGCTGGTGCTGTTTATCGGCTTTTTGGCCGTCCTGATCAGTGCGGCTTTGCCCTGGGCCGGCCAAAACATCGAAAAGCTCAAACCCCTTTTTGAGAAGGATCCCTTTGCTTTGGCCAACTTATCGGCCGCGGTAGAATGGCAGGTTTGGGATTATACCCCGGCCGTGGTCCTAAGTCTGGTGCTGGTGATTTACTTTCTCTTCGTTCATAAATATCCCCGTTTTGGCTTTCGGCTGCTTTTCTTTGGCACGGCCCTCTGGTCTTTCCTCTGCCTTATTTTTTTCCTGGGAAAAATTGAGCGTTACAGTCAGCACGCCTCGGTGACTTTCTTCTCCCAGTACGCGGGAGAAGAGGTTTATGTGACCACCTATCACTATAAAAGCTACGTACCTTGGTTTTACGCCCGGGTAGTGCCCTACGAAAATTCCAGAGCGAATTCGCGGGAGTGGTTGCTTCACGGCCGTACCGACCGTCCGGTTATTATTAGCACTAAGGTGCAGCACGTTCAGGAACTAGAGTCCGATGTGCCGGATGCACGGCTTATCCACGCGGAAAACGGTTTTTATTTTTACCAACGGCAAGCTTATTACGAGTGACCGCCTGCCTCCCTGGCCGAAAAGTAATCTGGCACTACTCTTGGAAGGATTTTCCGTGGGCGACAGAGCGTAACCGCGCCCGAAAAAAATTCCCCGCCTTATGGAAATAAAAGAATGGTGGAATCCCGGCAACGCCTTTAGTGACCCCGCTCCGGTCCGGCCCCGCGGGCTCTCCTTTATCACCGTGCCCCTTATGCTGGTGGTCCTTATGTGGACCATTTACTGGTTGGATGTACGGCACGGACTAGAGCTCTACCACTGGGGCGTGTTGCCCCGCACCTGGGAAGGCTTGCGCGGCGTGCTCATGTCGCCCTTACTGCACGGAGGCACCCGGCATCTCCTCAATAATTCGCTGCCCATTCTGGTGCTGGGCTCTGTCCTCTACTTCTTCTATCCGCGGCGCGCCACGGGGGTGCTGCTATTTTCCTGGCTTATCAGTGGCTTGCTCACCTGGGTTATCGCCCGGGATAATTTTCACATCGGGGCTTCCAGCCTGGTCTATGCCCTGGCGGCATTTGTGTTTTTCAGCGGTGTGTTCCGGGGGCAGGCACGCCTACTGGCCATTTCTCTGCTGGTGGCCTTTTTATACGGCGGACTGGTATGGGGGCTGCTTCCGGTAGAGCCCCAGGTAAGTCACGAGGCGCACCTGGCCGGCGGAATCAGTGGCGTCTTACTGGCCTTTTTGCTCCGCAAAGTACCCCCCGCGGTAAAAGCAGAGAAGCAGCAGCAGGCCTTACAACGCCAGGAGAAACTGGATGATCTAAGCCGGGAAGAAGCGCGCTTTGGCCCCCAGTACTGGCTGCCCCCCGAGCAGCGAAGCCAGTCCTGGCCCGAAGCGCCCCAAGGCTCTCGCCGAATTGAATATCATTATAAGCTCAGCTCGGCTTCAAGGGAGCAGTCCGATCCACGCCAAAAGGATTAAGATTGCTTTTACCTTTGATGAGCACCATTTAGAAATAGCCTTATGTCCAAAACCGCCGCTCTATTGGGAGCTACCGGCCTGGTAGGTCATTACCTGCTGCGCGAATTGCTCCACCATCCCCAGTACCAATCGGTCATTGTCTACACCCGACGGCCCTTGCCGGTTCAAAGCCAAAAGGCGCGGGTAGTACAGGGAGATTTACAGCAAGCCGCGCTTTATGACGATACCAAGGTGGAAGATGTTTTTTGCGCCATCGGCACCACCCGAGCCAAAACCCCCGATCTACAGGAGTATCGCGCCATAGATTACGGCATCCCCCTCACGGCCGGGCGTCGTTTGCGCGAGCAGGGAGCACAGCGATTTCTGTTGGTCTCCTCTCAGGGCGCCAATCCCCACAGTAAAATTTTTTACAGCCGGCTCAAAGGCCAGGTGGAAAGGGACCTCGGCAGGCAGGAATGGCCGGAGCTCTATCTCTTTCGTCCTTCTTTCATACTGGGGCCCCGAGGCGAGACGCGCTGGGGCGAGTGGCTGGGAAAAGGCCTCATGAAGGGGCTCGGCCCTTTGCTGCCCGGGCGTTATCAAGCCATCGAGGCCCATACCATCGCGCGCAGTATGCTAGCGGCGGCGAGTCAAAACAGCGTAAAGCCGGGCATAATAGAGGGCCCTCAAATGAAGGCCCTCCAAAGCTGAAAATTAAGACCGCTTACAGGTACGCAGCCCGAAAGGAGCGTAGAGCGGACAAAAGCTGATGAGGCTGGTGGCCACAAAGACGCCGGCCAGCACCAGCAAAACAATGCCCCAGGTTCCCGTTACTACCTCGGTGAGGTAAAGCACTACGAACAGCGCGGCGAGTACAAAACGGATGATTTTATCCGTACTTCCCATATTAGCTTTCATATCTCATTGGTTTTGATTAGGTCTAAAGATAGGAAATCCACTGCTACCCCCGCGTGACCCAGGGCACACTAAGCGCCCAAAGTCCAAAGCAAGGGCTTGTGTATGCCATAATGACGCAAAAAACAAGGAATAGATGACGTTGTGGCAGTATAAGCCGCCTGTTTGGCATTTTAGCGTGCTGCGGAGGGGCCTGGCGGCCAAATGGTATTCCGTTTGTACTAGGGGCTAGAGCGTTTCAATTAATGTTAAACCCCAAAAAATAAATGCCTTATGACACTTATCAAACGTAACGACGCCTCCTTCCTCCCCAATCTTTGGGAAGACTTCTTTGACAGCGACTGGATGGGGGGACTGGCCCCTCGCCGCAACCTGGGAACCATGCCGGCGGTAAACATCAAGGATGAAGCCGATCATATCGCGCTTGAACTGGCCGCGCCCGGTATGAAGAAGGATGACTTTAAAGTAGACCTCGAACACAACGTGCTCACCATTTCTGCCGAGCAAAAAGAAGAGCACGAGGACCGAGGGGAAAACAGCGCCTACACCCGTCGCGAGTTCAATTATCAATCCTTTAGCCGGAGCTTCACCCTTCCAGATAGTGTGAAGACGGATAAGATCAGCGCGAAGTACCACGATGGGGTGCTAAACATTCACATCCCCAAAAAAGACGAGGCCAAAGCGCAACCCGCCCGTCAAATCGAGATTAAGTAAGCAGCGCTTCCCTGGCTTCCGTACAGCCCTAATCAGCCCCGCCTCGGCGGGGCTTTTTTATGGAACTAAAGGCCCCGTTCTCAGCCGGCTTTTTCGGCCGGGGGCGCATCTCCAAGGGGCTCCAGGCGCCTCACAATGTAAAGGGAGAAAAGACAGACGCCCACCATAGCCCCGGCGGCCACCAAAAATGGCAAGTAGTAAAAAGCCCCGTAGAGGGTGCCCCCTATGAAGGGCCCCACCACCCGGCTGAGGGAACCTACGGATTGCATGAGGCCCAGAATTTTTCCTTGTTCCTGACGGCCGGCCCGCTGGGAAATAAGCGAAAAGATGGAGGGGGTAAAGAAGGCGTTGCCAAAGGATATAAGCAGCAAGCCCACTAATTCTAAGGGCACAAAATAATCGGGAGGCACCAGGGGTAAAATGGCCAGGCCCATCGCCATGAGAATGCTCCCCACTACGTAGAGACGTTTTTCGCCAAACCAGCGCGTAAAAGGACCGATGAGGCCGCCCTGCACTATGGCCATGGTGACCCCTACAAAAGCAAAGGTGTAGCCGATCTCGGCCTCGCTTAGCTCAAATTGTCCTTTCCAGAGTAGAGAGGCCGTGATTTGCATCATGCTGAAGGCCGATAGGAAAAGGAAATTGCTCAAAATAAGCCGACTGAGTTGTTTGCGGGGCAATACCCGGATGATCTCCCCAAAGGGATTGGGAAAGAGGCGCTTTTTACCGGTCCGCTCCTCCTCGTGGAGCGATTCCGGAAGCATGAAGTAGGCCATCAGTAAATTCCCTCCCGCCATAGCGGCCGAAACATAGCCTACGCTGGCCATGCCAAAGTGGTCTTTAAGAAAGCCGCCCAGGGGTGGCCCAAAGATGAAGCCCAGGCCGAAAGCCGCCCCTACGAGGCCAAAATTCTTGGACCGGTCTTTGGCGGGGGTGACGTCGCTGATGAAGGCATTGGCGGTAGAGATATTGGCGGCCCCTACGCCCGCTAGCATCCGGGAAAGCAGCAGGAGCCAAAGGCTTTCCGCCTGAGCGAGCAGCAAATAGCTCATACCCATCAGCCCGATGCTGGCCAGCAGGATGGGGCGCCGCCCGAAGCGGTCGCTTAACCCGCCCCAAAAAGGGGCAAAGAGAAACTGCATAATGGCAAAGCTGGCGGTGATCAGACCGATCATGGTCCCGCTGGCCCCCAGCTCATTGGCGTAAATGGGCAAGACGGGAATGACGATCCCAAATCCCATTAGGTCGATGAAAATGGTAACAAAAAGGACGGTTATGGGCTTATTGCGCATCCGGAGAGCAGCCTTTACATGGTAATGTTCTCTTCGATGGTAAGCCCGTAGCCCGTAATCCCCACGCGCTTCATGGGGTTATTGGTGAGCAGCTTGATCCGGCTTATGCCCAGGTCGTGCAAAATTTGTGCGCCTATGCCAAAGTCGCGCCCGTCGCGCACAAAGCTGGGCCGGGCGCCGGGCTGGTGGAGTCCCTGTTTTTTGCGTTCGCGAATGCGATCCAGCAGATTATTGCGGTTCATTTCCTGGTTCATGTACACCACAGCGCCTTTCCCTTCGCCATCTACCAGCTCCAGGGCCCGGTGAAGCTGCTGCTGGCTATTGCTGGTAAGCATGGCAAAAATATCGTGGGCCACCTGCGCGCTGTGCATTCGCACCATGACGGTCTCACCGGCTTGCCAGTGGCCCCGCGTAAGGGCTATGTGTATTTGGTCGTTGGTGGTTTGCCGGTAAGCGTGCAGCGTAAAAGGGCCGTGCAAGGTCTCCAGCTCCATTTCCTCTTCTTTGGCAATGAGCGATTCCTTTTCCATGCGGTAGGCTACCAGGTCGGCGATGCTCACCAGGCGAAGGTCATGGGTGCGGGCTATTTTGCTGAGCTGGGGCAAGCGGGCCATGGTCCCGTCTTCGTTCATGATCTCTACAATGACGCCCGCAGGTGACATGCCCGCCAGCCGTGCCAGGTCTATGGCTGCTTCCGTGTGGCCGGTGCGGCGTAGTACCCCGCCGGGCTTGGCGATCAAGGGGAAAATATGGCCGGGCCGGTTGAGATCTTCCGGCCGGGTGTCTTCCTTTACCAGGGCCCGGATGGTTTTAGCCCGGTCGGCCGCCGAAATGCCCGTGGTAACCCCACCCCCGCGGAGGTCTACCGAAACGGTAAACTGGGTGTGCATGGGGTCTGTGTTTTGGCTTACCATAGGCTGAAGATTCAAGGCCTGGCAGCGCTCATCTATCAGCGGGGTGCAGATGAGGCCGCGCCCTACCTTGCTCATGAAGTTGATCATGTCCGGGCTTACCATTTCGGCCGCGGCTACAAAATCCCCTTCGTTCTCGCGATCTTCGTCATCCACTACGATCACTACTTTACCGGCCTTGATATCGGCTATGGCGTCTTCTATGGGGTCTAATTCTATGGGGGCGGAGGGGGGCTTGTTCCCTGACATGTGGCTATTTTCTAGGCGTGCTGGCAAATGAACCCAGGACCGGAAGGCAGGTTCATGCTTTTCCGGAAAACCAAAGCTTTTCTTTTGGGCATTATCTCTTGTGGCGCGCGAAAATACAATCTGCCGGCGAGGGGACTAAGCCTGGGCGGGGCGAAAGGGGCTTTATAGCCAAATCGATGGGATTTGGCCCCATACGTCTCCTTTCAAAGCTTCTGCAGAAAATCCAGCAGGCGCTTACCGATTTGGGCGTGCTGGTAGTGGCGCAGCACCCAGTTTTTGCCCGTCTGGCCCAGGGCACTGGCCTTGGCCGGCTGTTCTAGCAGTTGTACCGTAGCGCGGGCAAAGGCCCCGGGCGCTTGCTCGATGAGCAGCTGCTGCCCGTTTTCCAGGGGCAGGCCTTCGGCGGCCTGGGGGGTCACCACCATGGGTTGCCCGATGACCAGGTTCTCGATCAGTTTTACCCGCATGCCGCTGCCCGCCAGGAGGGGCACTACGGTAAGGGCGCCTTCCCGAATAAAACCGGGGCCATCCTCCACAGCGCCAATGACGTGAAAGCGGGAACTCTGCCAGCGACGCAGATGATCGGGCATGCGCTGCCCGGCCAGGGCCATAGTGGTTCCGGGGCGGAGGTCTTGAATGCGCGGCCATACCTTATCCATAAACCATTGCATGCCTTGCTGATTGGGCAGCCAGTCTAAGCTCGCCAGGTAAGTAATGTCGTACTGGGGGGTGGGCTGCTCCTGGTCTGGCTGGGGAGCGTCCGTCCCGCAGGGAAATACTTCGGCTGGCTGCTGTCCGCCCTGCATGAGGTACCAATCCCGGTCGGGGGCGGCGATAAAAAGCAAACCGTCCATGACCTGAAGCTGCTTCTTTTCGTAGCGGCGGAGCCGGGTGTTTTCCACCTGTAAATAAAGCCGGCGCAAGCGGTTTTTTTCGTGGGCTTGGTGCCGCTCCCAGATGTGGTGCTCTATGTTGTGGGCCCTTAGCAAAACGGGCGCCTGGCTGTAACGCCGGATGTAGGCCGCGTAGGGCGCCATGGCCAGGCCTTCCAGCTGGATGTAATCAAAGGTTTCCGCTTTGAGCAAAGCCCGCAGAGCCCGTTTTAAGACGGGCTGGTAAAAGCGCGATACGTGGTAGGGGAGGGGACCGGCCAGATTGAGCAATGCCCCCAGTGCGGTGGGCTGGGTGCGGACGGGCAGGAGGTCTATTTCTACGCCCGGTGGGGTGCTTTGGCGTACCGTAGCGGGGTCTCGATGGTGCTTATTGGTGTTGAGTACCAGGAGGCGGACCGCTACCTCATTTTGCCGATAGGCTTCCACCATACTGCGGATGGCCAGAGAGCTACCATCAAAAGGGGGATAGGGAACTTTATTGGCGAGCAGCAGCACTTTCACGGTCAGAGCGGGCATTGAGGCGGGCAAAGATGCTCCAAATTTTCCGGAAGGGCCGGAGGTAGGTATCCACGTTGAAAAGGGTGCTATCGGTGGTGGCCTTGTAGGTAAGCCAGATGCCTATGGGCAGCAAGATGAGATTGGCTGTCCACATGGCGGGGAAGGGGTCCCAGATCTCGTAGCGCCCCAGTTTTTCAAAGGAGAAGTTGGAAACGTGGTAAAGAATGAAAATCACCACGCTCACTACCACGGGAAGGCCCATACCGCCCTTGCGGATAATGGCCCCCAGGGGCGCACCTACAAAAAAGAGGACGATAACGGCAAAACTCATGGAAAACTTGCGCTGCCATTCCAGCAGGTGGCGGGTGATGATCTGGCTCCGCCAGGTGTATTCGGTGGCGGCATTGCTGTAGTAGGCCTTGGTGCTGCGCGCCAGACGCAGGGCATTTTGCACTACCCGGCGGCGCACGGGGAGGGAAACATTGGCCAGAATGCTGTCTTTCAGGGGCGGGAGGCTATCCCGTTGGTCCACCTTGGGGCGTTCGAATTGGTAGCGCTTCTTCATTTGGCCGGTAAATTCTTCCCGTCGTTGGGAAAAAACTTCCTGAAGGCTATCGGCGGTTTGGGTAAGCTGCCTCACGTTGAGCATATCATGCTCTTTGCGGCTTTTGGCATCCAGGTCGCGATCGTTGAAAGCACTCAGGTCAAAGCGCATGAGATTCCGCTCGAAGTCGCTGCGTACCAAGGGATGGTTGTCGCGGGCTTCGCGTTTTTGGGGGCGTTGTTCTTCGTATAGATGCCCGTTGTAAAGGGTGATGTTCAGGAAGCGCTGGTCCTCGGTGATGCGCATTTTACCGCTATCGGCCACCACCACTTTGGTATTGCCCCCCTGCCGGCTGTGGTCGTAGATGAGCACCTTGCGAAGCTTGCTTTGATTGGGGCCGTACTTTTCATCTACTTTAATGGCATAGCCTTCAATACCGGTGAAAAAGACCCCGGGCTGGATGCTCAAGGCCGGTTTGGCATTGCGGATATTGTCCAGCAAGGACTCGCTTTCAAAATTGGCTACCGGAATTACGTTATTGGCAAAAAAGAAAGCGCCCACCGCCAAGAGGCCCACGAAAACCATAAGGGGCCGCAGCACCCGCAGGAGGGAAATGCCACTGGACTTGAGCGCCGCCAGCTCGTTGTTTTCCCCCAGGCTGCCCATCACCATCAGGGAGCTGAGCAGTACCGCCAGGGGAAGGGCCAGGGGAACTACCGTAGCGGAGGTATAAAAAAGCAACTCTGCGATGTAATACCATTCGATGCCCCGGCCCACCAGCTCATTGACGTACTTCCACACAAACTGCATGAGCAGGAAAAACACCATCACGAAGAAGGTGATCAGGAAGGGACGCAAGAAGGAGCGAAGGACGAACCGGTCGATCTTATACATCAGTCGGCAATATAGTAGCCGGGATAATCGCTTTTATCGAAGCGGAAGAAACCCTGGGGCAGGTCGGGATTGGGGCTTACCTCCTTCACGGTAAGAGTGGTAACGGTGCCGTTGGTGCCCCATTGTTTCATGGAGTGTACCTGCTTGCTATCGGCTTGGATGCCCACCATTACCTTATCGATGCTTTCGCTGGCATTGGGCTTGAGGATCACGTAGCGGACTTTTTGGCCGTTGACGGTTTCGCTGCCCCCCATTTGGTAGCTGTACCCCTGGTCAAAGAGGTTGAGGATCTTACTGGGCGTGAGGCCTTCCTCCGCATCGGGCTGGTAGGTGGTTACCTGCACCTCTTTGTCCTGCGGCAGGATATTGTAAAGCTTATTGCCCATGCGGAGCTGTTTCATGGAGGGCATGGAGAGGCGGTAATCATCGCCCTGGAGGGTGATTTGTCCCGCCTTAGTTTGCGTGATGGGGGGATCTACCCGGTTATTGGCAAACTGGTAGTCAAAATCGATCTGAACGGTCTTGTAACTTTTCATCTTTTGGGAAGCTTCTTCCAGCAGGGTTTTGGCTTGCTTATAAGTGGGCTGGCCGGTAGCCGGCGAAAAGCTGCTGGCAAGCAGGAAAAGGGCTAGTAAAATGCGCATAGTGGGGGGTAAACTTTTAGCTAGATACGGGGGGGAGAGCCCGCAAAATTAGGATTGATTCTTTTCGTTTTCCAATAATTGTTCCAAAGCTGCTTCGTCCTGCACCAGTACTTGCCGGGCTTTGCTTCCTTCGAAGGGGCCTATAACGCCGGCGGCCTCCAGCTGGTCTATGATGCGCCCCGCCCGGTTGTACCCCAGTTTGAGCTTCCGCTGGAGCAGGGAAGTGGAGCCCTGCTGATGGATCACCAGCAGGCGGGCCGCATCTTCAAAGAGGGCGTCGCGGTCGCTGGGGTCTATTTCGCCGCTACCGCCGCCATCCTCGTCTTCCCCGTGGTATTCGGGCAGTTTATAAGCTTCGGGGTAGGCCTGCTGGCTACCGATGTAGTCGGTCACCTCCTCTACCTCGGGGGTGTCCACAAAGGCACATTGCAGGCGAATAAGATCCTGCCCCAGGCTCATCAGCATGTCGCCTTTGCCGATGAGCTGCTCCGCCCCGCCAGCGTCCAGAATGGTGCGGGAATCTACCTTGCTGGTAACGCGGAAAGCGATCCGGGCCGGAAAATTGGCTTTAATGATGCCGGTGATCACGTTGACCGATGGACGCTGCGTGGCCACGATCAGGTGAATGCCTACCGCCCGCGCCAGCTGGGCTAGCCGGGCGATGGGGGTTTCCACCTCCTTGCCGGCGGTCATGATCAGGTCGGCAAACTCATCGATCACCAGCACAATATAGGGCAGGTAGCGGTGGCCTTCCTCCGGGTTGAGCTTGCGGTTTACAAACTTGTGGTTGTACTCTTTGATATTCCGCGTCATGGCCGCCTTGAGGAGTTCGTAGCGGTCGTCCATTTCTATGCACAGCGAGTTGAGGGTGTTTACCACCTTGGCGGTGTCGGTAATGATGGCTTCCTCGGTATCGGGCAGCTTGGCCAGGTAGTGGCGCTCAATTTTATTAAACAGGGTGAGTTCCACCTTTTTGGGGTCTACCAGCACAAATTTCACCTGTGAGGGGTGCTTTTTGTACAGCAGGGAGGTGAGTATCACGTTGAGCCCCACGGACTTACCCTGGCCGGTGGCGCCCGCCATGAGCAAGTGGGGCATTTTGGCCAGGTCGGTAACATAGGTTTCGTTACTGATGGTTTTGCCCAGCACGATGGGCAGCTCCGCCTCGCTTTGCTGAAATTTTTCGCCGGCCACCAGCCCGCGCATGGGCACTATCTGCGGGTTGGTGCTGGGCACCTCGATCCCGATGGTACCGCGGCCCGGTATGGGCGCTATGATGCGGATGCCCAGCGCCGCCAGGGAAAGGGCTATGTCATCTTCCAGGTTCTTGATCTTATTGATCCGTACTCCGGCGGCGGGCACTATTTCGTAGAGGGTTACCGTAGGGCCGGTGGTGGCTTTGATCTTGCTGATGTCAATGTTGTAATTCTTCAGCGTAGCCAGGATCCGGTCTTTATTTTCTTCCAGCTCCTGCTGGTTTATTTTGATATTGCCGCCGCCGTGGTCTTTCAGCAAGTCTATCCGGGGAAGCTTAAAGCGCGAGAGGTCCAGCTTGGGATCGTATTCCCCAAATTCCTTGACCTTTTGGGAGAGTTCTTTTTTACTCAGGGCTTCTTCTTCCGCGGTTTTTTCGATTTCCAGCAGGGTATCGTCTTCGCGGGGCTCTGTTTCTTCGGGGGCCTGCGGGTCGGGGTTTTCCGCTTCCACATTTGGCCCCTGGGCCACATTCACTACCTCAAAGGAGGGGCTGGACGCGGTGCTTTCCGGCTCCGCTTCCGGGGGAGGTGGGGTTTCGGGGCGCTCTTCCGGGGGCGCCGTGTCCGGCCTGGCGGCCAAATGTGCTTCTTCGCCGCTCGCGGCTGGATCTTTTTTCGGGAAAAGCGCTTCTATCCGGGAGGCCAGCCGCTGCAGGCCGGCGCTGAGTACAGCGGGCGTCCAGCCCAGCCGAAGGGTGAGAAAAGCCAGCAGGGCTACCAAAAGCAAAACGGCGGTGCCTACCGGGCCTGCCCAACTCCGCAGCCAGTCGCTACTGAAATAGCCGGTAGCGCCGCTCCAAACGCCGGGTTGGCCCTGGAGGTAGCCTATGGTAGTGGCGCCCCACACCAGCAGAAAGAGGGCCGTGGCCACGTGCCGAGCCTGCCAGGCCGGGCGCAAGTGAAGTACTGTGCGCAGCCCTACCCAAAGGGAGAGCAGGGCGAGCCAAAAGGCACTGATGCCAAAGCCTTTAAATATGAAAAAATGCCCCAGCTGGGCGCCTAATTTCCCCAGGTGGTTTTGCGCCCGGCTTTGGCGGTCTGCCAGGGAGGTGAACAGCTCGTTTTCCAGTAGGCTTTGGTCGCTTTCCCAGTGCAGGAAAAAGGAGCCGAAGGCGCCCAGGAGAAAAAGGCCCAGCCCAATGCCCAACCAGCCGTATACCAGGCGGGCCTGCTCCCCGCGCAGCCGCTGCCATAAACGGCGGGCCGGGGTGGGATTTTTGGGGCGGGGTGACTTTTTTTGGCGCTTGGTGCTAGGGGGCATGGGCAATATCCAGCGGGTTGGGGCAAAAATAAGGCATTCTCGAGCAGGGGGCCCTGGCCAGTTTACTTTTTGTCCAGCGGCAGTAATTACCGGCAGATGGTCCCGGGGCGCCTTAAAAAAGGTCTTCCGAAAATTCGCTGCTGTTTTTGCTTAGCCTTGACCTTTTAACCAAATTTTCAACCCAATTATTATGCATTTAAGAATCATTTCCTTTTTGGCCGTGGCCAGCCTTTTTTTAAGTAGCTGCGCCATTAAGAAGGGGGCCTACCAGGCAACCGACGAAATCGCCTTGATCTCCCTGAGCGCCAATGAGGAGGTAAAAAATACCACCTCGCTCCAGGCCATGATGGTATCCGACTTGCGCGGGCTCGATACCATTTCAGCTGGTACAGCGGAGAAGCTGCACCAACAATTTTTTGCGCTCACCCCCAAGCTTACCGGGAAGCTCATGGACGAAGAGGCGGTGCTTAACACTAAGAAATTTGAAGACTATGTGGGCACGCTCAAACAAGAATTGAATGACCTGGAAAAAATGTCTTACGCGGGGGTATAATTCCACACACCTGGCGATTATCCCTTCGTAAAGCCCATGCGGAAAAAGGCCGTGCGGCGGGCGTTTCGCTATTTACCGCCCAAAACGGATGCCGTCCTAGTGGTAAACGCCTACTTCACGCTCGATGAAGGTGGTTCGGTAAACGTAGGGGGAATCTCTTCGGCCGGCTTTATGAAGCAAATGGTGCGTTGCCGTTTATGGTTTGGCTTGTATGATGAAGCGGGCAAG